>NZ_CAOOSE010000017.1:0-90977 GCF_948499155.1 uncultured Phocaeicola sp.
TTAAACGTCCCTTTAAACAGTACTTTACAAATATCCTATATCGGATATAATATGCAAGAAGTGAAAATTACTTCTACTACCCAAACATTAAATATTAAAATGGTAGAAGATTCTGAGACCTTGGATGAAGTTGTTGTCGTAGGTTATGGTGTGCAGAAGAAAGTTAACTTAAGTGGTTCTGTATCATCGGTTAATTCTGAAAAAATAGCTAACCGTCCTGTAATGAACCTTGGACAGGCTTTGGTTGGAGCCGCTCCGGGTGTGCGCGTAACTCAGGGTAGTGGTAATCCTGGTGACGAGAGCATTGGTATACAGGTACGTGGTCAAGGCTCATTCAATAATAGTAGCCCCTTGATTCTAGTCGATGGAGTACAAGCTGATATGGGTCCGTTAAATACGGATGATGTGGAAAGTATCTCTATTTTGAAGGATGCCAGTGCAGCAGCTATTTATGGTTCGCGTGCAGCCAATGGTGTAATTTTGGTAACGACTAAAAAAGGAAAGAAAGACGAGAGCCCCAAAGTAACCCTTACTGCAATGTTTGCACAGGAAAAGCCGATTACTGACTTTAAGCTGATGTCAAGTACAGCTGATTTCATGGAGTTGCATAATATTGCTAAATTAAATGCCAATCCTACAGCTAACACTCCTGACTATAGCTGGGAGAGTATTGAGGAGTGGCGTGAAGCAGATAAAAACCCTAATGGAATTTATACCAATCCGGTGACAGGACAGCAGATACCTAATTGGTTGGCTTATCCCAATACAGACTGGGCACAAATTCTTTTCCAGCCTGCATTCTACCAAAAATATGGTGTAAATGTATCCGGTGGTAGTAAAAACACTACTTATCTGTTGTCGCTCGGTTATCAGAATAATCCGGGAACATTGGATAATACCAGTATGGAGCGTTTCAATATTCGTGCTAATATAGAAACAAAGATTGCCGATATTATCACTTTTGGTACACAAACTTATGGAACAAAAGAATTTAAGGATCCGGGAAGTACTTCAATGACCTATTTACTTCAGGCGTGGCCGGGAATGACACCTATTTATAATGGAAAATATGGCGCCAGTGAACATCCGGAAGTAACCCAAAAAGATAATATCCTACAACAGGTGGCTTATCAGGGTGGACAAAATACTTACACACGTCTTAATACTACATGGTATGCCAATATAGAATTGCTATTGAAAGGTCTTGTTGCAGAAGCTAAATTCAACTGGAGTCAATACTCTCGTCATGATGAACACCATTCACAGAATTTACCACGTTATAGTTTCCGTGAAAGCTTTGATACTCCGAAAGAAGGAATCGGGGTACTGGACCAAGCGACAACTTACCGTTATGCTTATGAGTCTACCAGTTATACAGCTGACCTGTTGTTACGTTATAACAATACTTTTGGCAAACATGATGTGGGCGCATTTTTCGGTTACGAACAATATCGCGGTGAAACCACAGGATTTAGCGCAGAAAAGAAAGGCTTGATAGATTGGAGTATTACAGATATTACCTCAGGAGCGGAAATGAATTCCATCGGTGGTAGTGCCAAGTCGGTTAATGCAATAATCTCTTATTTTGGCCGTATAAATTACGCTTATAATGGAAAATATCTGCTTGAAGCCAGCTTCCGTTCGGATGCTTCTTCAAAATTTGCTCCGGGACATCGTAGCAGTTTCTTCCCTTCCGGTTCTGCTGCATGGCGTATAAGTGAGGAAGCCTTTTTTGAACCATTGAAGAATACTGTCAATAGTTTGAAAATCCGTGCTTCATACGGTTCTTTGGGAAATACCGTTGGTGGCAACTATGACTGGCAGGCACTTTATAAGAAAGTAAATAATGTATTTGATGAAAGAGTACAAAACGGTCTGATACAATCGTCTATTCAAAATCTTGCACTTTCATGGGAAAAAGTGACCACCTATAACTTTGGTTTGGATGCCTCTTTCCTGAATCAACGCTTGACTCTTGAAGCAGACTTCTACTTGCGTAAAACATCGGACATTCTTACTAACTCTATTATTTATAAGACAATGGGAAGTATCAGTGCACCTATGTCTAATACAGCAAGCTTGACTAACCATGGTTTTGAATTTAATTTGGGATGGAATGATCAAATAAATGATTTCCGTTATGGTATTGGTGTCAATCTTGCCTTCAACAAGAATAAGGTAACTGACTTTAAAGGCGCACTGCAATATGAATTAGATGAAGATACTAAAGATATTTGGGGTAATCCGACATGGCGGTATACAAACTTGGCTGATGTATCTACCGGTGGAGATACGCGTCGCGTAGAAGGACATATGATAGACGAATATTTCTTACGTCGCCCTTATAAAGGAGATGGCTCATATAAATTAGCTGACGGCAGTGTAAATCCTAAAGGTGGTCCTCGTGATGGTATGATTCGCACTAAAGCTGACCTCGACTGGGTAGCTGCTATGATGGCTGCCGGATATACATTCAATAATAACTTGAAAAATATCGGTTCTGACGGTTCTAATCTATGGTATGGTGATTTGATTATGGATGATGTGAACGGTGATGGTAAATATGGTAACGATGATGACCGTGAATTTACCGGCAAGAGTAGTACTCCAAAAGTGACTTTGGGCTTGAATATCACTGCTGCATGGCGTGGATTCGATTTCAGTATGATATGGTCAGGACGTTTTGGCGGTTATCATTACCTCAATTCAAAAGGAGCCAACGGTTCACTGATTACCAACGTGGGTGATGCATTGCCCGGAGATGCATGGAGCAGATTTTACTCTTATGACTCTGAAGCGTCTCATGCCGGTATAATCAGAAATGAAAATGGAACTATTATCGGTTCTTCTTATGACCCTGCTGCCGATCCCAATGCCAGCATTTACAACGAATACCCACGTCTGTTAAGTTCTGGCGGTACGACTCCGTCAAATACATTCTATTTGTATAATACGTCATTCTTCAAGTTGAAATCGCTGCAAATTGGCTATACATTGCCTAAAAAATGGATTGCACCTGCCAAAATCAGTAATATGCGCGTATTTGTATCAGGTGAAAACCTGCTGACTATCAAATCAAGCAGATTCCCCGGTGTAGACCCTGAATTGGGCAGCTCACTTGCTGTATATCCGATTGCCAGAATGTTCTCCGGCGGTTTATCTGTAACCTTTTAATTAAATAGAAACGAACATGAAAAAGATATTCAATTTATTAGCATTAGCAGCTGTATTGGGAACTTCAACGGCTTGCACAGACATTTTGGACACTGCGCCATATGATAAACTTTCTAGTGGAACAATGTGGACCACAGAAGAAAGTGTAGACCAAGGGGTTATTGGCGTGTATTATTCATTACAGAGACCCTTCCATGGAGATAAGTTTATTGGTGCTAATGCCATGATCGGATACTACGGTTATGATGCATTAGGCATGGCAGGACAGGGAGAATATGGTATGCAAAACCTATTTACCAAATCGGTAAATCCTAGCAATGGTTTCTTTTTGAAAACATGGCAATGGATGTATGATGGAGTACACCGTGCGAATGCAGCTATTGCCGGTATTCAGAATGCTCCTATAAATGATGCTAAAAAAGCGCGTCTTGTAGCTGAATGTAAGGTGTTACGTGCCTTTTTTTATGACCGTCTGAATATTCTTTTCGGTAATGGTGGCCTAGGTGTACCTCTTTATACGGAGCCTGTCAATCCGTCTGAATGTAACAAAGGGCAAAGCTCTGAACAGGAAGTATGGGCACAAGTAATTCAAGACTTAAGTGATGCCATAGCTGAACCTAATCTGCCGGATAATCAGATTCAAGGTGAAGGACGCGTAAGTAAGGGTGCAGCTTATGCACTACGTGGTAAGGCCTACTTATTAACAAAAGAATATGATAAAGCTATTGCAGATTTTGCTAAAGTAGGAGATTGTGGTTATAAACTGTTTCCTAACTATAGACAGCTTTTTAAGGTTGCAAACGAACGTTGTGAAGAAATGATTCTTAGCGTACAGTATATTGAAGATCCTACTGGATATGGTACGGGTATACAAAAATATTGTGCAGCATTTACTCAAGGTGCAAAAGACTCTCGCGGATGCTGGGGAGACTTGCAGGTTACTCCTGCGGTCGTAAATCTCTATGAAGAAGTAGATGGACAGACAGTAAAGAAATTCGCTTGGGAAGATTATTTGTCCGACTGGAAGAAAGTAACAGATATGGAAGCTGCAGAAGGTCACACCAAATACCGCAAGGTTTTCTTTATTCGTGATAAATATGTAAATGGTCAGGAAATTCATTCGACTGTGACTAAAGCTATTGACACAGAATTGGCTAAGTTGCCCGAAGAAATTCAGGCAATTTATTTACCCGAAGGCAATGAGGCTCGTTTGAAAACAGCTTACGCTCATCGTGACCCTCGTTTGGCTTATAATGTGGTAACACCTTATGCTGATTATTTAGGTGTAAACAGTAACTCAACTGCAGAAGCATGGTATACTTTCCGCTGGCCGGTAGCTGGAAAATATTATGCTGACCAAGCATCTGCCGAACCTAATGCTAATCCTAACTTGCCAGATAGTTATTATGCTTCAGGCTTCATGAATGCACAGGCTGAATTTAAATATATCCACCGTAAGTTCATTGGCGAAGGCCTGGAATATCAACGTCGTGAACAGAATCCGGTGGACGAGCCTATCATCCGCTATGCCGATGTATTGCTGATGTGGGCTGAAGCTCTTGTTGAAAAAGGTGATTTGTCAGGTGCTATGAGTAAGGTAAAAGAAGTGCGCGACCGTGTTGGCATACCTACAATGGCTTCTAGCTTCTCCGACCAAACCACAGCCCGCAACTATGTACGCGATGAACGTCGCCGCGAATTTGTAAACGAGGGTGTTAACTTCTTCGACGAAATGCGTTGGCGCACATTGAAAGAGACTAAATTTGATGAAAAAGTTGCTCAACATGCATGGGGAGGTTCAGAAAGCACAGGTGGTACTGTTTATGATTGGATAGGCGATCAATGGTATACATGGCCTGTACCTAAGAGCGAAATAGAGCTTAATCCGAATTTGACACGCACACCGGGATGGGAATACTAATTGTTTAAAATCATAGGCTAAGACAGAATATGGCTGAGTTTATCTGGATGCAGATGGGCTCAGCCGTTTTTATATATTCTGATTCTTTTCGTATTGCACAGGCACGTACTGATTATATCTTGAAATAAAAGTTCAGAGGAAATTCCCGGCATTTGATTGCGGATAGTTCCACATTGATTGCTGAATCCACAAAAAACAACTGTGCTTATTCTCCCTACAACCGGAAATCCGCTTCTTCCTTCCTCCTTTCATAAACCGTTGAAACGCCCTGCTGATGGGGGCTCCGGTAGTGAATGGGCATCTCGTCACCACCCCTTCAGCCTCCCTTCATTCGCAAAAAAGGAAATTGCTGAAGGCAGATTATGAAGGGACTCGGAAGCGCGGCTGAAGGGAGGATGAGGGGATGTGCTTTCATCTTTAACCATCTGATAGCCAGTGTATAATAATTAAAATGTAAGGATGAATGGAGAAGAGGGAATGACCGACTTGGTGAGGGTGAGATACATCTGTCCCTACAAAAACACCCCGAGCTTTTTGAAAAAGATGCCGAGCTTTTTAAAAAACATACCGAGCTTTTTTAAAAACATCAAGGTCTTTTTGCATCATTCAGTGTAGGCTTTCTATTTTTTAATGTGCACGTAGGCGTCAGTCTTCACACATACGGTGGCATCAGTCCACGCATATATACGCGTAAGCCCACACGTACGTACGCATCGGGCTATACGTACGTACGCATAAGCCTGCACGTATATATGTCATTGTGTCAGGCTCCGTCTTTAAATTGAGCCGGATAGTCTTTGAGTTAATTTTCCGCTTTCTTTTCCTTGCGATAGTTTTGCGGAGTACATCCATATTGGTTCTTAAAGCAACGGCTGAAATATACCGGTGAGCTAAATCCGCAACGGTCACTGACCTCTGCGATAGGAATGTCGGGATATTGCTGTAATAAAGTAGCGGCATGTTTCAGTCTGTAATTCAAGATAAAGTTGTTAGGCGTCATGCCGGTCAATGCTTTAAATTTGGTATAAAGGAGTGAACGTCCGATACCTACTTCTTTGCAAAGCACCGGAATGTCATATTCCGTATCATCAATATGTTGTTCAATGCTTTCTGCCGTTCGTTTCAGAATATCCTTATCCAATGGATTGATGCAGGTTAAATCGATTTCGGATATCGGTTTCTTATCGAACTGATGCTGCATGAGCAAACGGCTTCTAATCAGGTTGTTGGCACGTGCTAACAATAATTGGGCATGGAAAGGCTTGGTGATATAGTCGTCCGCACCTCGGTTCAGTCCTTCAATATTCTGTTCAGTAGAATTAAGGGCAGTAAGTAAAATAAGAGGTATGTGGCAGTAGTCGATATTGTTCTTAATCTGCAGACACATCTCCGTACCACTCATTTTGGGCATCATAATATCACTGATAATTAAATCTATCTTATGCTCATATACTTGTTTTAAGCCTTCTTCTCCATTGGTGGCGCAAATCACTTCGTAAAATGGAGAGAATAGTTCCGTTAATAGTTGGAGCAGTTCTTCATTATCTTCCACTAATAATACGGTGTGCGCTTTCTCTCCCGTCCCTTCTGTATGGACCGGTTCCATTGGATATGCATCGGTTTCGGGCAAAACATCCAAAGAACCGGGTACAATGGCGCTTTCTTGTTGCGGGTCGGATAGCTGTATGTTCTTGTCTTCACGGAAAACATCTACGTTTCTGGGAAGCCGGACTGTGAATGTAGTGCCTTTGCCCAGTGTGCTGTCGACAGTTATCGTGCCATGGTGTTTTTCAATGATGCTTTTGGATAAAGCAAGGCCGATACCGGTACCGGGCGATGAATATTCACCCGGCTTCTGGTTGTTTGCCTGGAAGAAGCGTACGAATATTTGTGAAACATCATTTTTGGCGATACCCGCTCCTGTGTCGGATATACTGATTTCTACTTCGTTGTCTGTTGTGCGTCCGGCTATAACAATATTTCCATTATCCTGAGTATATTTGAAGGCATTGGACAATAAATTGAAGAATACCTTTTCAAGCAACTGGCTGTCAAACCAGCATTGTGTAGGAGTTTCCGATAACTGGAAAACATAATTGATATTACGCAAGTGGGCATAATCAACAAATGAAAAATAAATTTCTTTCAAGAATGAGGTGATGTCTTGCTGGGATATCTGCAATGTTTTATGGTTTTGTTCCAACTTTCGGAACTCAAGCAGCTCTGAAATCAGATTGCTCATTTGCTGTGCGTTCTTTCTGATTTTTAGTATCTGGTTATAGATAGAAGGACTCAGTGACGATTTTTGCAAGATGATATCTATATGGCTGATTATCAGTGTTAGAGGGGTGCGGAATTCATGGCTGACATTGGTGAAGAATACCAGTTTCTCCTGATTGAGCTGCTCTATCTGCTGTTTCTCAAAGCGTTCTTTCTCTAATGAAAGTGCCAATGTGCGTTTGGCAACGCGGCTGGATATAAAATAGTAAAGGCAGCCTATGAAACTAATGATATAGAGCAATGATGCCCACCATGTGGCATACCAGGGAGCGGAGATGGTCAGTTGTATACTGATTTCTTTATCTGTGATATCTCCACTTTGATTACTGCTGTTATTAATGGCGGCCACTCGCAGTGTATAAGTGCCGGGATCAAGATTGGTGTAATGCACTTCTGTCTGGCTGGTCTTAATCCATTTTTTATCGAAACCGTCTAACTTATATTGGAACTGCTTTTGCGATAACTGCTGCTCATAATCGGGCAGGGCAAAGCTGAAAATCAGATTATTCTGGTTATGGTTTAACTTGAGTTTTTTGGTATATGGAAAAGCCTTGGTGAGTACTCCGGTTTCATCTCCTGCCACTACTTGTTGATTATTTATCCATAGTTCCGAGAAATAGAGGCTGGGGTTATGGTGAAATGTATTGGCTTTGTGAAACTCTTCTTCCGAAAAGGAGGTTACCCCTTTGGTATCACCTACATAAATGCGCTTCTGGTTGGAGGCAAAGATGCCACAACCGCTTATGATGTGTGCTGTTGGAAAGTTTTCCATCAAATTGATGGTGGTGAAACTGTTTTTTTCGGGAGAATAGCTTGTCACTCCTTTGTCGCTGGTTATCAGTATATTCCCGCTGGGAGATAAGCAAACATTATAGCAAAAGTTGCTGGGAAGCTGATGCTCTTCTGCCGTGTAATGGGTTGTTTTATGAGTTTTCTTGTCATAAAAGAACAGTCCGCCTCCTAATGTGCTGATATAGGCACCGTTATTAGTTGCCAGGATACGAGTTATTTTGGCATTATATCCTTTTTGTGTCAACGGAACATAAGAAGCCTTCAGTGAGTCTAAATGCATGAATACCAGATTAAATGTTCCATTCAGGTATAAATATCCTTCCGGGTCTATATCAAAGTTTTCATAATAGGCCGTCGGAATATGCAGTTTTTGGAACTGTTGTGTTTTGGTATCCAATGAGAATACACCGTTGCGTGCCGATAAATATAATTTGCCTTTCCACATTTTTACATGAAAGACAACTTCGTTCGGGGTATTGGGTTCTCCTTTTCTTCTTTCCAGGTAATTGTAGAATTGTCCGGTTTGCAAGTCATAACGTGACAATCCCCCTAAGTAAGTACCTATATATAAACATGCATTTTCTTCGTCGTAACATATACTTTTTATGTTGTTGTGGGGAATTGAGTTTTTTTCTCCGGCGGTAAATTGATGGATAATGTTCCAGTTTTTGTCGGTGCAACTGATTCCTCCTCCATCTGTACTGAGCCAAACGTGTTCATTCTTGTCGACTACGATATCGCCTATATATGAATAATATTGGTTTTTAGTGGCGTTTTGGTCATAGTCGTAGTGTACAAAACTGTCCTGCTTGGGAGTGAAATAGTTTACTCCTCCAAAATAACTTCCCACCCAGATAGTGCCTTGTAAATCTTTGCAAAGGGAAAAGATGGATGGGTGGTTTAATCCTCCTACATATTTGGGAATCTGGATAAGAGAATACTGCCCTGTTTTCGAACTGTATTTATGTAATCCGTCAAAGGTTCCAAACCATATATTATGTTCACCGTCTTCTACAAAATCACGAATTTGCCAACTGCTGATTCCCATAGGAGAGCCCGGACTGAAAGGTACTTGTCTGATTTCTCCTTTTTGGTTAATTCTGTATAATCCATACATTCTTGTTCCAATCCAAAGTTCTTTTTGTGAACTTTCAAAAATGCGGTAGATATCAATTCCTTTGAGTACATGTGTTTCCTTTCCGCTGGAGCGGTCATAGAAGAAAATTCCGTCGTGCGAGCCAATACAGATTTTATTGGGCAACATTGTCAGGCAGGTAATGGGAGAAGTAATTCCGGTTTTTAGCATGAAGGTTGATTCCGTGGTTCCTGCAGGGCATTTGAATAAGGAATCACGTCTCATGTACCACAAATCTCCTTCAAGTGATGTTAAAACGGGAATGCGGCTACCTTTGGTAATACGACTGGATTTCTCTGTTTGTATATCAAATTTTATAATATCATCGTCGACTAAGAAAAAAATATTCCCTTGCTTGTCTTCGACAATGGATGAGACTTCATTTCCTAACCAAATAGGCGATGAATCATCGGAAGCGTTGCACCAGCCTTTGAAAGAAGTAATCCGTTTGCCATCATACAAATTTATTCCCTCTCTTGTACCAAACCACATTCTTCCCAATTGATCTTGGTATATAGCCATTACCGATGGCTGCGTCAATCCTTCGGATAATCCAATATGCCTGAAATATTCAGCAAAAATGGGAGTATTTAATGCCAATAGTGCAAATAAGAGTAATAAATATTTATATCTCATGTTGTTTTTCCTCAGTTTATATTAGATGTTGTCCACAAAAATAAGAAAAATATGGCAAATAGAGTAGCCGCCAATGACATTATGAGAATCTTTTTTCTCTATAGTGATAAGTTGTCCTTGCAGGAAGGGTATTATTTTCCGGGTATTTCTCATTATACTTGAAATGCCCGGAAAATAGAAATTTATTTTTCTTCGTACTCGTGTTTTCGCTTGGGGTTCATCGGAAACCAGCCTTTCAGTACGCGTTCCCGTTGCTCGAAGATTTCTTTTATAGTCCAAAAGGAGGAAAACGAGAAAACGCCAGCGAGTGAAGAAATAAGTATGTCGCTAATCAAGATTGAGCAGATGATGCCGACTATTCCTAAAAGAAGGAAAATCCACCAGCAGCGTGTTCCCCAATAATATTCAGCCTTGACCACAATGGGGTGGAAAAGACCGATTATCAGAAATGTGCAAATGCCGATGGCAATGCCACTTAAATGGTATTCAGTCAGCCATTCCATTATTTTTCGGTTTGGATGGGAATTTCTTTCTTGATACTTTGTTCCAAAGATATCATTGTTTCGGTAGCTGTCACACCGGGAATCTCTTGGATTCTGGAGTTTAATATATCCATTAAATGTTCATTGTCACGAGAGTATACTTTAGTCAGCATAGTGTATGCACCGGTGGTGAAATGACATTCCACTATCTCGGGAATTTTTTTTAATTCATTTACTACAGCTTTATACATTGAACCTTTTTCAAGTTTGATTCCCACGTAAGTACAAGTTCTGTAACCCAGACTCTTAGGATTTACATGATATCCCGAACCGATAATAACCCCCAGATCAATTAATCTTTGTACGCGTTGGTGAATAGCGGCACGGGAAACGCCACATTCTGCCGCGACATCTTTAAACGGGATGCGGGCATTTTGAGATATAATTTCAAGAATCTGTCTGTCAAGACTGTCAATTTTCTCCATAATATTTTGATTTTAGTGTTGTCAATCTGTAAGCAAATATAGGAATAGTTTTTAATTTATCTACTATTTTGAAAGAAAAAACATAGATTCTTTGAAAAAAAGTGCATTTTTTTAGTCTATATCTCTAATAACTTCTTGATTTCACTTATTTTGTTTCTTCGCTCAAAAGAAAAGGTGTCACTATGGGTGTCCAGATACTCTTTTAGGTAGAGCGCTTTTGATAAAAAATATTTCTTTTCGTCCGGCTCTTTCAACAGGGCATCCTGGTAGAGTAACTCCGACAACATATCGATTCGGGTCAGAAACTCTTGCCCTTCATAGTCTTGAGACAGGTCGGTCAAGATATATTCTGCATCCTGCTCATAATAGAAGTGGTGGCTGTGGTTAAAATAGGCTCGATAGATACTTTGTATTTTTAGTTGAAACTCAGGGCCATCCTCTTTTTTCTTCTCTTCCACCAATTTCTCCAGTGCTTCTATAAATTGGCGAACCAAACGCATGATATAATCTCTTTGTAGCATACCTTTATTTATCTTCTTTGTTTTTGTCTGACAGGGTGACCAATATCTTATCGATGCGTGCCCCATCCATATCTACAATTTCAAAAAGGAAATCGTTCCATTGGAGAAGCTCTTCGGTTTTGGGAATATGTCCCAACTGCTGTAAAATAAGTCCACTCAATGTATTGTAGTTATATTCAGGATATAAATCTTCCATTTCGAAATGACTTAGGAAGTCATAGAAAGAGCATTGTCCGTCTATCAGCCAACTGCCGTCTTTGCGGAGAATGATATCCGGCTCTTCAGAGTCGCCGGGCAGTGCCCCTACCAATGCTTCCAATATATCTTTCATTGTAATAACTCCCTGAAGGCTACCGAATTCGTCGCAGATTAGTCCGTATTTAATATGGTGTTGGCGTATTTGTTCCAATACTTTATAAACATCCATGTTTTCATGGAAGTATTGTGCCGGACGAATAACGTCACGCAGGTTAAAGTTCGTCCCTTGTAATTTACCGAAAAGGTCTTTCAGATAAACCACACCTATGATATTGTCCAAGGTATTGTCTTGTGTTACCGGATAAACCTGATATAAATGCTGGCATACGATATCATAAATCTGTTTGTTTCCCATATCTATATCGATAGACACTATATCATTACGATAGGTCATAATGGTATTGATGCTGCGGTCGCCCAACGAGAAAACACGGTCTACGATATCTTGTTCTACTTCTTGTACCTCGCCATTTTCGGCTCCTTCTTCAATCATAGACTTGATTTCTTCTTCCGTAACCTTTTCTTCGGCAGTGTTGATATGCAGCAAGTTGAAAATCAGTGAAGTACTTTTTGCCAGAATCCACACGAAAGGAGAAGCTATGACAGACAGCCAATACATGGGACGTGCCAATAGCTTGGCTGCACGTGCAGATGCGCTCATACCGATTCGTTTCGGAACAAGTTCTCCAAAGATGATGGTGAGATAGGTCACTAAAATGACAATCAGAATTTGTGCTATTATATGTGCATAAGCGATTGGAACGCCTGCTGAAACCAGCACTTTGCTGAAATCAGATGCTAATACATCGCCGGAATAGATACCGGTTAGGATACCAATCAGCGTAATTCCGATTTGTATGGTCGATAAAAACTTATCCGGATCATTGGCTAATTTAAGAGCGATACGTGCGGAGGAACTGCCGTGACGGACATCATTGTTCAAACTGCTTTTACGCGCAGAAATCAAGGCTATTTCGGACATGGCGAATACCCCGTTTAGTAAAATAAGTGCGATAATTATGACAATCTCCATGTGAGTGATTTACATTTGTATTTGCTAACAAATGTACTAAGAATTGTGTTTTCTCTTTCTTCTTTTAGATTTAATTAATGAATTATCTGTCATTTAAGCTATCTTTGCGGTGTCTATAAAAGAAAAGGAGTAATTATGCATCCACTAGAGCTATTCAAGTATTGTCCCAAATGTGGTTCTTCACATTTTGTGGTAAATAATGAGAAGTCCAAACGCTGTGCGGATTGTGGCTTTGTCTATTACTTTAATTCAAGTGCCGCTACAGTGGCATTTATCTTGAATGAGAGAAATGAATTATTGGTTTGCCGGCGGGGTAAAGAACCCGCGAAAGGAACATTAGACCTTTCGGGAGGGTTTATAGATATGTATGAAACCGGTGAAGAGGGTGTAGCACGTGAAGTGTTGGAAGAAACGGGTCTTGAAGTGAAAAAAGCGGTCTATCTATTTTCGTTGCCCAATACATATCTTTATTCCGGCTTTTTGGTACATACGTTAGATCTGTTTTTCCTTTGTACGGTGAAAGATACGACTCGGATTGAAGCGATGGATGATGTGGCGGATTCTTTTTGGATGCCGCTTGACAAGGTAAATCCGGAGGAATTTGGTCTTGATTCTGTGCGTGAGGGAGTAAAACGTTTTTTGAAAGAATATAAATATTAGATATAGAATATGAAGAAAAGGACTTTATTAATAGCTGCGTTGATGGGTGGGTGTGCTTTGCAAGGCATGGCCCAACAAATCCTTCCCGATGATGTGGCGGGTGATAAGGAATACCGAAGGGTATGCAGAGAGTATGACTTGAAGTCAAAAAACAGCGTGGAACTGTTGCAGGCTTATCTGGATAAATACCCTGATTCACGATATACAGACAGGGTACGTTCTTTGATTGCTTCGGTGTATTTTGAAGAAGGTAAATATAAGGAGGCGATAGCTATGTTTAGGGCGTGTGATATTGAGACCTTGCCCGATGCAGAGCGCGATGATTGTGCCATGCGCCTTGCCACTTCTTATTTAAAGGAAGGAAACTTGCGTGATGCTTCCGTATGGTTCCTTTTACTGAAAGAGGTGAGCCCGCGTTATCAATCGGATGCTATTTATAATTTGGCTTATATTGATTATGTAGAGAAACGGTATGACAAGGCATTAAATGCTTTTTTATCCTTGAAAGATGATGCCGTATATTCATCTTTGGTGCCCTATTATATAGGAGAAATTTATTTATTGAAAGGTAATTATGAACAGGCACGTTCGGTGGCCGCTCATTATTTGCAGGTTTATTCCGGCCATAAAGATGAGGCTCAGATGGAACGTGTTTTGGGGGAGGCTTATTTCGGCCTGAATAATTATCAGGAGGCTATTGCACCATTGGAACGTTATCAGGTCGCAGTGCCTCGTCCGCAGCGTAAAGCGCTGTATGAGTTGGGTATGAGTTATTATTATACCGGTGTCTATTCAAAAGCGGCTGCTATATTGGGCGAAACTACTTCGGTGAACGATGCCTTATCTCAGAATGCATATTTGCACATGGGCTTGGCCTATTTAAACTTGAAGGAACGCAACCAGGCAAGAATGGCTTTTGAACAGGCTTCTGCATCAGGATTTGATCCGCAGGTGAAAGAACAAGCTCTTTATAATTATGCTTTGTGTATACATGAGACTTCGTATTCTCCTTTTGCTGAATCTGTAACGGTGTTCGAACGTTTCCTTAATGAATTTCCCAACTCGCCGTATGCCGAACGGGTAAATGATTACTTGATAGAGGTATATATGAATACCCGTAGTTACGAAGCTGCGCTGAAGTCTATTGCAAAGATTGAGCATCCGGGTGCACGAATCATGGAAGCGAAACAAAAGATTCTGTTCCGTCTCGGTACTCAGGCGTTTGCTAATGCCGATTTTCATGAGGCGATAGAATATTTTAATCGTTCCTTGGCAATCGGACAATATAATATGGCTACTAAGGCTGATGCATATTATTGGCGTGGTGAGGCAAACTACAGGTTGGAGCATTATGCTCAGGCTGGAAATGATTTACGCCGGTACTTGGAGTTTGCTCCCGATAAGACGAACCGGGAGTACGGATTGGCACTTTATAATCTTGGCTATACTGACTTTAAGCAAAAGAATTATAATGGTGCATTGAATTGGTTTACCCGTTTTGTTGATCGTGGAACTGTCAATGACCGTGCTGTACAGGCAGATGCTTACAATCGCATCGGTGACTGTAACTTTTATGCCCGCCGTTTTGATTCGGCCCGTCAGGATTATGCCCGTGCTGTGGAGATAGATTCTTCTTTGGGTGATTATTCTTTATATCAAGAGGCTTTTGTCCGTGGCTTGCAGAAGGATTATAATGGAAAGATACAAATTTTAAATCGTTTGATAGCAGATTATCCCGAGTCTCAATATTTGGATGATGCTTTATATGAACAAGGACGTGCTTTTGTTCAAATGGAGGATCATACGAATGCTATTAACCGTTTCAATATTTTGCTGAAGAAATTCCCGGAAAGCAATATGGCTCGTCGGGCGGCTAATGAAATCGGTTTACTTTATTATCAGGGCGATAAGTATCCGGAAGCTATTCAGGCTTACAAGCAGGTAATCACTAATTATCCGGGTAGTGAGGAGGCTCGTCTTGCCCAAAGGGATTTGAAATCTATTTATATTGATTTGAACAAGGTGGATGAGTATGCCAACTTTGCTTCTACTATTCCCGGTGGAGCCAATTTTGATGTGAACGAACGTGATTCGTTGACTTATGTTGCTGCCGAAAGAGTGTATATGCGCGGTGAAATAGACGAAGCACGCAATAGCTTTACTCACTATCTGCAAACTTTCCCGGAAGGTGCATTTAGCTTGAATGCCAATTACTATGTCGGATTGATAGATTATAACCGTAAGGCTTATAATAGTGCGGCAGAACATTTGGACAAAGTTTTGGCTTATCCCAATAATAAATATTCGGAAGATGCCATGATGATGAGTGCTGAAATGGCTTATTCGGCAAAGGATTATGAAAAAGCATTGGCTGTTTATAAGCAACTGAAAGATAAGGCTGTTTCATCGGAACGCCGGCAATTGGCAAAGACGGGTGTGCTTCGTAGTGCATATATGTCGGGCAATGGAGAAGAGGTCATTCTGGCGGCAACGGATTTGCTGGCAGAGACGAAAATTGCTCCCGAATTATCCAATGAGGCTCATTATTATCGTGCAAAGGCTTATCTGGATGCAGGAAAAGCAGAAGGGGCTATGGAGGATTTGAAAATCTTGGCAAAAGATACTCGCAATGTATATGGTGCGGAAGCGAAATATAAAGTAGCACAGATTTATTTTGATGCCGGACAGACAGGGCAGGCCGAGAAAGAAGTCTTGAATTATATTGAGGTCAGCACTCCGCATACTTATTGGCTGGCGCGTAGCTTTGTGTTGTTATCTGATGTTTATATGAAATTAGGACGCAACCTGGATGCCAAACAATATTTGCTTTCATTAAGGCAGAATTATCAGGCGGATGATGATATTGCAGGAATGATAGAGAGCAGACTGAATAAGTTAAATGCTGAAAATTAAAGATTATGAAGAAAATAGCAATTATAGCATTTGTGGGCTTGTTGCCTCTGTCGGCTGTATATGCACAGCAAGACAGTACACTGAACCGCACTGTGGTAGTGGAAAATGAGTATAACCCTACTGTCATGGATGCTTCCAAAATAAATGTATTGCCCAAGGTGGAGGAACCGGCAGTAATGAAGAAGGGAATTGAGTATGCCACGGCTTTGCGCCCTGTGGCTGCTTGGAATTATGAGGAGATGTTTCCCATTGTTCGTGAATGGGAATGGGAGAAGGCGAAACGAGGATATGTGCGTGCCGGCGCCGGTAATTATGGTAATGTGGATTTTAAGGCCGGGTATGTATGGGACATCACGAAAGATGACCGGCTGAATGTCGCTGCTTCTTTGGACGGTATGAATGGTACCCTGAAAGATGCGATTGATAATGATTGGAAATCGCGTTTCTATTCTTCCTCTTTTAATGTAGGATACCGACATAGCTTCAAGAATATGGATCTGCATCTTGGAGGAGGACTTCATTCTCGTGTGTTTAATTATATGTTGAGTCCGATTTCTTCTATTTCCGGTGAGAATGATAAGCAGCATCACACTTTGGGAGATTTCCATGTCGCCCTGTCTTCTACGGATGAAATGATGCCACTGCAATTTACAGTACAAACGGGCTTTCAGTATTTCAAGCAGAAATACCCGGCAATTTCCGATGAGAGCAGCACGGAAAAAATGATTCATACAGTAGGTGATGTATGGGGAAAACTGAGTGATATTCAGCGTGTGGGTATTAAGTTTGAAATGGATAACTTATTCTATTCGGATGACTTCATGAAGAATTATACTTCGTTAGGCCTGAATCCTTATTATGCCATTGACGAAGACAGTTGGCGACTGCATCTCGGTGCGCATGTCGACTGGGTGACAGGTAATAATAGCGGCATAGATGTAGCTCCGGATATTCGTGCAGAGTATATTTTCTCGGATAGTTATATTCTTTATTTGAATGCACAGGGAGGCAGACAGGTAAACGATTATCGTATGTTAAGCCGCATCTCTCCCTATTGGGGAATAGGGCAGCAACTCGATGCGACGTATGTTCCTCTTGATGCAACTTTGGGTTTTAAGGCGTCTCCTACAAGCGGATTATGGTTTAATGTATTTGGTGGTTATCAGATACGTAAACATGAGTTGTTTTGTACGTTAGTGCCCGCAGGACAATTTGTATATACGGGTTTTGTGCAGGATAAAGGAAAAATCGGTTATGGAGGTGCGGAAGTGAAGTATGGTTATAAAGACTATTTTGATGCATCGGTAAAAGGTGTGTATTACGGTTGGACGACCAAGCATGACGATGATGCGATAGCTGCCATGAAGCCTGAAATGGAGTTGAACTTTAAAGTTGATGCCAAGGTAATGGAGGGCTTGAAACTTCGGTTGGGTTATGATTACGTAAAGCGTAAGGGAGAGGATGTGGATCCTGTCAGCAATCTGAGCGTGGGTGCTACCTATGCATTATTAAAAGACATCTCTATCTTTGTGGATGTGAATAATCTATTAAACAAACAATACTATTATGAAGGAGGTTATCCTGCTGAGAAACTGAATGTTTTAGGTGGCCTTACTTTCCGATTTTAGTTAAAAAGGCTCTGTAAAAGAGCCTTTTTAAGAAAAAAAAGCAGAAACATACCTTATTATATAGGTGTAGTTCTGCTTTTTTTCTACTTTTGCCCTTAATTAAAATGGAATACATTATATCATGCAAAAAAATCTTGTAATTGTAGAGTCACCCGCAAAAGCCAAGACCATAGAAAAATTCTTAGGAGAAGACTATAAAGTCCTTTCCAGTTACGGGCATATCCGTGATTTAAAGAAGAAGGACTTCAGTATCAATGTAGAGAAGGGATTTGAACCGACTTATGAGATACCTCCTGATAAGACAAAACTGGTAAGTGAGTTGAAAGCTGCGGCGAAAAAAGCCGATATGGTGTGGCTCGCATCCGATGAGGACCGTGAGGGAGAAGCCATTTCGTGGCATTTATATGAAGTGTTGAAATTGGATCCGAAGAGGACAAAGCGTATTGTATTCCACGAGATAACCAAAACTGCGATATTAAAAGCCATTGAAACCCCGCGTGACATAGATGAGAATCTTGTAAATGCTCAGCAGGCGCGTCGTATCTTGGACAGAATTGTGGGCTTTGAGCTTTCTCCTATTTTATGGAAGAAGGTAAAACCTGCTCTTTCTGCCGGTCGTGTGCAGTCTGTTGCCGTTCGGTTGATTGTGGAACGTGAGCGTGAGGTGCATGCTTTTGTCAGCGAACCTTCTTATCGTGTAACTGCTATATTTGAAGCTCCTGATGCCGATGGCAATAAAACGGAAGTAAGGGCTGAATTGAGCAAACGTTTCAAGACAAAAGAAGAGGCTCAAGCATTCCTTGAATTGTGTAAGGATGCGGATTTCTCGATTGAAGATATTACAACCCGTCCGGTTAAAAAGTCGCCGGCAGCTCCATTTACTACTTCTACTTTGCAGCAGGAGGCTGCCCGGAAGTTAGGATTTACGGTTGCGCAGACCATGATGGTGGCGCAACGTTTATATGAAAGCGGACAAATTACTTATATGCGTACCGACTCTGTGAATCTTTCGGATTTGGCATTGGCTGCCAGCAAGTCGACGGTCATGTCGCTGATGGGGGAAAAATATGTAAAGACACGTCAGTTTGCAACGAAGACAAAAGGTGCACAAGAGGCTCATGAGGCAATCCGTCCAACGGATATGGCGAATGAGACCATCGAAGGAACAGCACAAGAGCAGAAACTGTATGAACTGATTTGGAAACGTACTGTTGCATCACAGATGGCGGAGGCTGAACTCGAAAAGACCACTGCTACCATCTCTATCAGTAATAGTGAAGAAACTTTCGTTGCTATTGGCGAGGTTGTGATTTTTGATGGTTACTTGCGTGTATATAAAGAGTCTTATGATGACGATAACGAGCAGGAGGATGAAAGCCGCTTATTGCCTCCTTTGAGCAAGGGACAGTCATTGGAAAATAAAGAAATTTCTGCTACTCAGCGTTTCAGTATGTGTCCTCCGCGCTATACCGAAGCCAGTCTGGTGCGTAAGCTGGAGGAACTGGGAATCGGTCGTCCGTCTACATATGCTCCTACTATATCGACAGTCCAACAACGTGGCTACGTGGTAAAAGGAAACAGTGAAGGCGTAAAACGTCCTTATGAAATATTGAAACTGAAAGGAAATAAGATAACCGAAACCATCAAGACGGAAACGACCGGGAATGAGAAGTCTAAGTTGCTGCCTACTGATGTAGGTATTGTGGTTAATGACTTTCTGATGTCATTCTTTCCTGAAATTATGGATTATAATTTCACCGCAAATGTTGAAAAAGAGTTTGATGAAGTAGCGGAAGGTGAGAAAGAATGGACCAGTGTGATGAAGAACTTCTATGACGGTTTTCATCCGTTGGTGGACAAGACCATGAATGCGAAGAGCGAGCATAAGGTGGGTGAAAGAATGCTTGGAAATGACCCGGTGACTGGAAAACCTGTGTCGGTAAAAATCGGTCGATTTGGTCCGATGATACAGATAGGGGTAGCCGATGATGAGGAAAAACCCAAGTTTGCGCATTTGCCGAAAGGTCTTTCGATAGAAACAATTACGTTGGAAGAAGCGCTTGATTCGTTCAAACTCCCCAAAACTTTGGGTGAATATGAAGGCAAGACAGTGACGGTAGGAGTGGGGCGGTTTGGTCCTTATGTCCGTCATAATAATGTGTTCGTATCTATCCCCAAGGGTGAAGACCCGATGGAAGTAACCTTGGAAGGAGCGATTGAAATGATTAATGCCAAGCGCGAAGCTGCCGAAAAGAAGGTTATTAAAACATTTCATGAAGAACCGGATTTGCAGATTCTGAATGGTCGGTACGGACCTTATATCGCTTATCAGAAAAAGAACTATAAGATTCCTGAAAGTGTAGAGCCGAAAGATTTAAACCTGGAGACCTGCTTTAAGGTGATAGAATTGCAGAAAGAAAAAAGTGAAACTCGTAAACGGGTGGCTGCTAAGAAAAAGAAATGACACGTATATTTTTAATAGGATATATGGGTGCGGGAAAAACGACTTTAGGTAAAGCGTTTTCCCGCGAACTGGGTCTTACTTTCATAGACTTGGATTGGTATATTGAGGAGCGTTTTCACAAAACTGTCCAGCAGTTGTTTTCAGAACGCGGAGAACAGGGTTTCCGCGAACTGGAGCAAAAGATGCTGCATGAGGTGGCTGAGTTTGAAGATGTTGTAATTTCGGCCGGTGGAGGCACTCCTTGTTTTTTTGACAATATGGACTATATGAATGCTTGCGGGGATACTGTGTTTCTTCAGGTGGAGCCCGAGGTATTGTTTCGCCGGCTGAAAGTGGCGAAGCAGCAGCGTCCGTTATTGGCAAACAAGAGCGATGAAGAATTGATGAACTTTATTTGTGAAGCGTTGCAGAAGCGTCATCCTTTTTATTCGCAGGCGAAGTTATTGTTTCGGGCTGATGAGTTGGAAGACAAGTCGCAGATACAGACTTCGGTAGATAGCTTGAGAAAGCTGCTGAATAAATAAACAGATTAAAAAGTTATAATCTATTTAGTAAAAGTATACACTCTTTGCACAGAACAAGAAATGAGAAAATGGCGTATTGAAGATTCGGAAGAACTCTACAACATTACAGGTTGGGGAACTTCGTACTTTAGTATCAATGACAAAGGTCATGTAGTGGTAACTCCCCGTAAGAACGGTGTCGCAGTCGATTTGAAAGAATTGGTGGACGAGCTTCAGTTACGGGATGTCGCAGCACCTATGCTGGTCCGTTTCCCGGATATTCTTGATAATCGTATCGAAAAAATCTCGAAATGTTTCAAGCAAGCATCCGAAGAGTATGGTTATAAAGCTGAAAACTTTATCATCTATCCTATTAAAGTGAACCAGATGCGTCCGGTGGTAGAAGAAATCATAAGTCATGGCAAGAAGTTTAATTTAGGACTGGAAGCCGGTTCCAAGCCCGAACTGCATGCAGTGATTGCCATCAACACGGATTCGGACTCACTGATTATCTGCAACGGATATAAAGACGAGAGCTATATTGAGTTGGCTCTACTGGCACAGAAGATGGGAAAGCGTATCTTTCTGGTCGTAGAGAAGATGAATGAGCTACGCTTGATTGCAAAGATGGCGAAGCAGCTCAATGTACGTCCTAATATCGGTATCCGTATTAAACTGGCTTCTTCGGGCAGTGGAAAATGGGAGGATAGCGGCGGCGATGCCAGTAAATTCGGACTGACTTCCAGTGAGTTGCTGGAAGCACTTGACTTTTTGGAAAAGAAAGATATGAAAGACTGTTTGAAACTGATTCATTTCCATATCGGCAGTCAAGTAACCAAGATACGTCGTATAAAAACTGCTTTACGCGAAGCTTCACAGTTTTATGTGCAATTGCATGCGATGGGCTTTAGTATTGAGTTTGTTGATATTGGAGGAGGTTTGGGGGTAGACTATGATGGTACCCGCTCTTCCAATAGTGAGAGCAGTGTGAATTATTCCATTCAGGAGTATGTAAACGACTCTATCTCTACACTGGTAGATGCAAGTGATAAAAATAACATTCCGCATCCCAATATCATTACAGAGAGTGGACGTTCATTGACGGCACACCATTCGGTACTCATCTTTGAAGTGCTCGAAACAGCCACTTTACCCGAAATGGATGAAGAGTTTGAGGTCAGTGAAAAAGATCATGAGCTGGTGCATGAGTTGTATGAAATATGGGATAATCTGAATCAGAGCCGTATGCTGGAAGCATGGCACGATGCACAACAGATTCGAGAAGAGGCGCTTGACTTGTTTAGCCATGGTATTGTCGATTTAAAAACCCGTGCACAGATAGAACGTCTCTATTGGTCTGTGACTCGTGAGATTAATCAGATTGCTTCGGGATTAAAACATGCTCCCGATGAATTCCGTAAATTGGATAAACTGTTGGCTGATAAATATTTCTGCAACTTTTCGCTTTTCCAATCTTTGCCGGACTCTTGGGCGATAGACCAGATATTCCCTATTATGCCTATCCAAAGACTGGACGAGAAGCCCGACCGGAATGCTACTTTGCAAGATATTACTTGTGACTCTGACGGAAAGATAGCCAACTTTATATCTACTCGTTATGTATCGCACGACTTGCCTGTACACTCATTGAAGCAAAAAGACTCTTATTATATAGGTGTCTTTTTGGTAGGAGCTTATCAGGAAATTTTGGGAGATATGCACAATTTGTTCGGCGATACGAATGCAGTGCATGTATCGGTGGATGATAAAGGATATTCTATTGACCAGGTGATTGATGGCGAGACCGTGGCCGAAGTGCTGGATTATGTTCAGTATAATCCGAAGAAACTGGTGCGCACATTGGAAACTTGGGTGACTAAATCTGTAAAAGAAGGCAAAATCTCGGTAGAAGAAGGAAAGGAATTCTTGTCCAACTATCGTTCCGGCCTTTATGGATATACTTATTTGGAATAACATAAAACGATGAAAGAAAAACTGACTATAATAAAGGTAGGCGGAAAGATTGTAGAGGAAGAAGCTACGCTAAACCGGCTTTTGGCTGACTTTTCCGCTATCGAAGGATATAAACTGTTGGTGCATGGTGGGGGACGTTCTGCCACCAAACTGGCAGCCCGACTGGGTATTGAAAGTAAAATGGTGAACGGTCGTCGTATTACGGATGCCGAGACTCTGAAAGTGGTAACCATGGTTTACGGTGGACTGGTCAATAAGAATATCGTTGCCGGTCTGCAAGCTAGAGGAGTGAATGCTATCGGGCTGACCGGAGCGGATATGAACGTAATCCGTTCAGTGAAACGCCCGGTGAAGGATGTGGATTACGGCTATGTGGGTGATGTGGAAAAGGTGAATGCCGATTTTCTAGCCACATTGATTCGCCAAGGTATCGTTCCTGTCATGGCTCCTCTGACACATGACGGACAGGGAAGCATGCTGAATACGAATGCCGATACTATTGCCGGAGAAACAGCAAAAGCGTTGGCGTCACTCTTTGATGTGACACTTGTCTATTGTTTTGAGAAGAAAGGCGTATTGCGTGACGAAAATGACGATGATAGCGTCATTCCCATTATTACTCCCGAAGAGTTTAAAGAATATGTAGCCCGGGGTATCATTCAGGGAGGGATGATACCTAAACTGGAAAACTCCTTTTCTGCCATTGATGCAGGAGTGAGCCAGGTGGTAATTACCTTAGCTTCAGCCATTAAAGGAGAAGGTGGAACAATAATCAAAAAATAATTCAAAAAAATAAGCGGGTGAGTGTAACTTTTGTACATCTCACCCGTCATTATTACAGAGCAATGCAAGAAATCAGTTTCCGAAACGACATTTTGCCCCTGAAAGACAAACTCTACAGGTTGGCTTTTCGTATTACGCTGAACAGTGCTGAAGCGGAGGATGTGGTGCAGGATACGATGATTAGGGTATGGAATAAACGTGATGAGTGGCCGAATTTTGAATCCATCGAAGCCTACTGCCTGACGGTAGCAAGAAATCTGGCAATAGACCGGAGTGAAAAGATAGATTCACAGCACATGGAATTGACACCCGAAACACAGGAACTGCCCGATGCATTGAACCCTTACGAACAGTTGGCACAGAGTGAGCAATTAGGTTTGATTCACCGCCTGCTGAACGAACTTCCCGAAAAGCAACGAAGTATTATGCAGTTGCGGGATATTGAAGGAAAGAGCTATAAAGAAATTGCAGATATTTTGCAGATACCGGAAGAGCAGGTGAAAATAAATCTTTTTCGGGGTCGGCAAAAGATAAAACAAAGATATACTGAAATAGAAAATTATGGATTATAAGTACATTGAACAGTTATTGGAGCGCTACTGGAACTGTGAGACTTCTTTGGAAGAGGAACAGATTTTGCGTTCTTTCTTTCGTCAGAAAGAGATTCCTGCTCATTTACTCCGTTACAAGGCAATGTTTGCTTATCAGGAGATTGAGAAGGAGAGAGGGCTGGGCAGTGACTTTGATGCCAAGGTTCTGGCCCGGGTGGAAAAACCGGTTGTGAAAGCGCAACGCCTCACTTTGAGAACGCGCTTTATGCCGTTGTTCAAGGCTGCTGCTATGATAGCTGTCTTGTTTGTGATGGGAACGGTGGTGCAACGTTCCATGCAGGATGATGGTAGTGATGTGGTGTATATGCATGACGACTACCGTGATACGGCAAATGACCCGCAAGTGGCTTATGAACCGGTGTTGCCAATAGATACGGTTACAAAGATAGCCGCAGATGAGGCAGCGACAGGAGTAAAGAAGTAGATAACATTTTCATTTGCTTTTATATATAAATAGATAGTTAGTGCTTATTAAAACAACTTTTTAATTCGAGGCTGTGAAGTTTCAATTCTCTCAAATTTTAAATTAACTAACTAAATAATGTAAAAAGGATTACCGCGTGAGCAGTAATCCTTTTTTTGGTAGATAATCTAATGTAAAGAGAGAGTTATGAAATGAGCTTTATCTTCTTTTTACGTTGCCGATACCTGATTTATTGATATCAGTAGTTGGAGGATTCCCAAAGTAATCGACATTTCCTATTCCGTTTGTACTTACGGTTATCTTCCCTGATGCATAACAAGAAACATTTCCAATGCCCTTTTGTTCAATGACAACATCCGAAACAATCATATTTTTGGCGTTTAGGTTTCCAATGCCTTTGATGTGATAGCTGGCCTTCTCTGCCTTTCCTTTCAGCATTACATTGCCTATTCCGTCAGACCGTACACTTATATTGTCGGCTATCAATTTGTCGGCTTTAAAATTTCCTGTTCCGTTGGAAATGATTTTTATATCATCCACTTTGATGGAATCTTTCAAGGTCATATTGCCTGTACCCTGTTGGCTGATGCTGCTTAGCTCGGGAGCAGTAATGGTGATTGTGACATTGTTGTCCTTCAAACCGCGGAACTTCACACCTTTCTTCATGGAGATGTTCAGTGTACTGTCTTCCGAAGTAACAATAAGATTAGAAATGACATTGTCAGGACCATAGGCCTCTACAGTTGTGGCATTACTTTGCTTGAATACAATATTGACGGTACCCTGGCTGGCAATATTATCGAATGCTTCCACACTGTATTTCTTGGTTATTTTGTTTTTACTGGGAGCAATGCCGTTTACACAGCTTGTCAGAGTCATAACCAGACCGAATAAGTAAAAGTATGTACGTTTCATATTTCTGTGTTTTTTTATTGGTTTCTATCTATTAGACGAAGAGGATAACAGTAAAGTTGCAATTTCCTCTTTTTTTTCTTGTGAATAATATATCTTTGTGGCTGATATGGCAACAAAGAGAGTATTAGCTGACAAAGACTTCAACCGTATTATTGTGCGTACCCATCGTTTGGCACGTAACATTACCATGCGTGTAAAGCCGGATGGACTGCATGTTACGGTACCGCCTTACAGCCTAAGCAGTAAGGTGATGGAAGTTGTAGAGCAATATCGTGAACGTTTGTTGCAGGACTGGCAGAGGGTATGTAAGAAACCTATAGACTTGGACTTCCGTATTCAGGCTCCTTGTTTCAGGCTATGGCTGGAAAAAGGCAATTTTACCTGTTTTTCTGTGCGGAATACGGAGGAAGGAATAAAAATCATTTGTCCCCGTGATGTTGACTTTACAAAGGAGGAGGTGCAGCGATTGGTGCGTAATGCCATTATCAGAGCGATGAAGAAAGCGGCCGCCGAATATTTGCCACCTTTGCTTGATGCATTGGCAGAACACTATGGCCTGTCATACAAACGAGTGAAGATAACCGGAAGTAAAGGACGCTGGGGCAGTTGCTCGGCAGTCGGAAGTATAAACCTTTCTTGTTATTTGATGCTGTTGCCTTCGCATCTGATGGATTATGTGTTGTTACATGAGTTGTCGCATACCAAAGAAATGAATCATGGTCCTCGTTTTTGGGAACTGCTGGATAGTATGACCGAGGGAAGGGCGCATCTGCTGCGGGCGGAGTTACGACAATTCAATACTGATTTTTAGAAAGAATTTTGATATAAATATGCCGGATGTGAAAAGACATTTATGAAACGGTATTTTATAGGGAAAGACGGTCAAGTCAAAGAAAAAAATACTTCGTGCGGGAGAAATGGAAACATTTAAGCTGTAATAAAGTGTTTTTCCGATAATATTTCTTATATTTGTTTCGATACCATAACCTTTAAATACGAACAAGCATGACCGATCTTACTATTCTTATTGCTGTTATAGCATTGGCATTATGGCCGTTAACCTTTTTGCTCCTTCGCGTCCGTCACGAACGGAAAAAGCGCAGAGATCACCTTGACCGCATGACGAAAGAAGATTTGGAAGAAATCGGGACGGAAGAGTTGGTCATTGCTGTGTTGAAGAAGATAGGTTGTCAACCCGAGACGAATGAGGAAGGGCATATCGTGTTTAAGTATCAGGGAGATGATTTTTATATTGCTGTAGAGGATGAGGCTCGCTTTATCATGATTTGGAATCCATGGTGGGCTTCTATCAGCATCGAAAATCCGGCATTGCCTTACCTGAAAGAAATAGTAAACCTGGTGAATGTGGAATCGTTGGTTACTACTATCTATACTGCCGATGAAGACGAGAAGAATGTAGGACTTCATTCGAAATGCCACACGTTGTTTACTCCGAAAGAGGGGCCGTTGGATGAATATCTGAAAGCGATGCTTGACCATTTCTTTATTACTCATGACAGTATCAAAGAGAATCTGCAACAGTTGAGCAATGCTGCATCGGAAAGTGACAAGCAGGAGCGTGTGAAGATTAAAGGTTTTGCCGCCTATAAAGACAACTCCACTCCGCTTCCGGTAGATGATAAGCAATAATTATTATAGAATCGGAAAAACTCTATAGGTATGGATTTGGGTGGTGTCCTGAAAGCTTTGTTATATCAGTGGGTGCACGGACAGGAAAGTTATAGTATTTTCTCCTTTCACACAAAGCAGGTGTTTCTTTCACGGTATATAGTTTTAAATCAGCACTTTATGATAGGAGTTGTGTGAAAGCAAGATAATTGATTCTTGTTTCCTGCTGAGTAAAACTGAATAACGCTTTTATTGTTGGCTGAGAAGATGGAAGTCTTTAAAAGACCAAGGCCTTTAAAAAAAACAATTAGGTGTTTTTCAAAAAGACTAAAGTCTTTTCGGAAAACACTTTAGTCTTTTTGGAGTGCATCGGAATCTTTTAAGAAAATCTATATTTAATAAGCGGAAATTTATCTAACTTTGCTCCATCGAATGTTGCCTTAACCTTTAATTGAAACTATTCCGTGATGAATCAATTTATAGATTTTGATGAAAAGTTATATGCCAGACTCCGCCGGGGAGACGAGGCCGCCTTTACCATTGTCTTTGAACGGTACAATCGGCTGTTGTATGCATTGGCTTATCGGTATTTTAAGTCCGGTGAAGAAGCTGAAGATGCTGTTCAGTATACTTTTATGAAATTATGGGGACAGCGCGATTCTTTTGAATTCCAGTCCGGTATCAGGAGCCTGCTGTTTACTATTCTCAAAAATTATATTTTAAATGAATTGCGGCACAGGCAGATTGTGTTTGAAAAGCACTATGAGATAGCCCAGCAAGGTGAAGAAGTGGATGAAGGTTTCCTGAAAGAACTTGAGAGCAAAGAGTTGAAGGGGCATTTGTGGTCGGCAATAAACGAGCTTCCTCCTCAAAAAAGAAAGATATGTCAGCTGAAGATTGGAAAAGGACTTTCTAATCAAGAGATAGCAGACATGATGCAGATAACCGTTCCTACTGTAAAATCACATTATACACAGGCGATTAAATTGTTGCGTAATGCCATTGAACCGCTGATAATGTTGCTTCATGTAGTATGGTTTTATTTTTTTTATTAAAGACAGACTCATACCTTTATCGGGGTGAAGTGTTTTATTAATTAGCGAAAAACAGGCAAAAAGATGAAAATAGATGATGCTGTAATAGATAAAGTTCTGAATAATAAGGCATCTGCAGAAGATGCGAGACAGGTTTCGGAGTGGTTTGCCACCGAAGAGGGACATGATTATTTATCGAAACGAATGGATGGGGAAATGTTGTCCTTGACGGAGGGTGAGGTAGAGAATTGGGTACCTCATGCCATACCGGAGGAAAAGATGAAGCAGCGTTTCCTGCAACAAATAAAACCCCGGCGTCGGGTTAATTCCTATCGTCGTTGGTGGGCTGCCGCTGTATTGATTCCCTTTATATTTCTTTGCGGTTCAGTTTGGTTTTTGGCAGATAAGGTTGGCCTTTTTTCTGAGACCGAATATGCAGAATTGGTCGTACCCTGTGGTGAGCAGATGCGTGTCGTGTTGCAAGACGGAACGATTGTTCAATTAAACTCGGATACCCGGCTGAAGTATCCCAAAAAGTTTGGTATATTCACCCGCACAGTGGAGTTGTGGGGAGAAGGATATTTTGAGGTGGCCAAAGAGAAGGATCGTCCGTTTGTAGTCGATTTGGGAGATATTAATGTAAAGGTGACCGGCACAAAATTTAATGTTAAGGCTTATACGGCAGAATCGAATCTGTGGGTGACACTGGATGAAGGGGGCGTGCTGCTGAAAGATACCAAAGGTAAGGAGTATCCATTGCATCCGGGGGAAAGTGCCGAGTATAACCGTCGGTCGGGTGTTTGTCAAATTTCTCGTCCTGAGAATATGGAACAGATAACCTCATGGCGCTCCAAAGGTTTGAACTTCTATTTGACCCCTTTGAAAGAGATAGTCAAGGTATTGGAACGACAGTACGATGTACACTTTATTGTACCTGATTCGTCATTGCTGGATCATAGGTTTACTTTATCCACTAATAAAGTAAATGTAGTGGATGTCTTAAATGACTTGGAAGCGGTGTCGCATATCTCTTTCAACGAAACTGGAAAAGGCATATTTGAGATAACCGAAAAGGAATAAAGTTGTTATTATAAAATCAGTCGGTGATATTTTTGTTCTATACTTATTATAATGAATAAGGTAAAACAGAGGTATCACCGATTGTCGTTTTTACTATGAACGGGCTTTTTGCGATTTTAAAGAAAAAAAGAGAATTTTGACTCATACCTATTTTTTGATGATGTGTTAGCCTATGCAGAAAGGCCTTTTATAATAATGAAATAATAATTTAATACTGTGTATGAAATGAACTCAAAAAACAAAATGAAAAAGTTACTGCTGTTGGGTATTCTCTTATTTGGCTTTACAGCCTCTGGGTGGTCACAAAAAGTTTCTTTAAATTTCAAGAATGAGAAAATAGAGAAAGTCTTGTCTTCTATAAAGAGTCAGACTGGAATGGCATTGGTATTTAGTGATCAAGTAGTGGATGTAAACCGATTGGTTTCTATTCAGGTAAAAGATGGTAATCTGGAGGAAGCTTTGGACAAGTTGCTGGCTGGTACAAAAGTAGCTTATGAAATAAAGAACAATAAAATTTATCTTATAGAGAAGAAATCAGAGATAACTACTTCTTCGAAAAGGAAAAAGGTAATCGGAGTTGTAACAGATGCTGCCGGTGAACCTATCGTTGGAGCAAATGTAGTTGAAAAGAATGTAAAAACGAATGGTGTAATTACAGATATTGACGGACAGTTTAGTCTTGAGATAGACACCAATGGAGAATTGCTAGTTACGTATATTGGCTATTTGACGCAAAATGTTGCTACAAAAGGGAAAGACTCCTTTAGAATAGTCTTGAAAGAAGATACACAGACATTGGAAGAAGTGGTAGTGGTAGGTTATGGCTCTCAGAAAAAATTGAATTTGACAGGATCTGTGGCTACTGTTGGCAGTGAAGCATTGACAGAACGACCTGTTACAAATGTGACGGCGGCTATTCAAGGGGCAGTTCCGGGAATGACTATTACTTCAGGACAAGGACGTCCGGGACAAGATGCTGGTACAATTAGGGTGAGAGGTACAGGAACCCTGAATAATTCAGACCCCTATATTTTGGTAGATGGTATCGAAACTGGTACGATGAATTCTATAGATCCCAATGATATTGAATCTATTTCTGTATTAAAAGATGCTGCATCTGCAGCTATTTATGGGTCAAAAGCAGCTAATGGTGTAATTTTGATAACAACAAAAAGAGGTAAAAGTGGAAAGCCGACAATTGCTTATAGTGGAAGTTTTGGTTGGCAAAAGGCTACAGGTATGATTGATCGGGTAAGTTCGGCAGATGCAGCTACCTTATATAATAAAGCCTTAGAATCGGATGGAAAATCTCCGCGATTTACAGAGGAAGATATTCAATTGTTTCGTAATGGGACAGATCCTTATGGACATCCTGATACGGATTGGCAGGATTTGGCTTTTCAAGGAAATGGATTTATGCATAAGCATAATGTAAATCTTTCTGGCGGAGCTGACAATGTAAAATACATGACTTCTATTGGGTATCAGCATCAGAATGGTATTATGGTTAATAGTAACAGGGAACAGTTTAATTTCCGTATGAATTTGGATGTGAAAATGAGCGATAAGTTGGACCTGAAAGCGAATATGGCATATATACATAATGACTATGATGATCCAACCAACTCTTATGTAGGAGGGGGGTCAGATCAGATAATTCGTCAGTCTAATCGTATTGCTCCTTGGATTCCGTATAAAAATGCAGATGGAACATATGGAACTATTGGAGATGGTAATCCAATTGCGTGGTTAGATTTAGATCAGGTTGTTACTCGTAAGAATCAGAATTTCACAGGAACTTTGGCTTTGGATTATGATATTCTTCCAGATTTAAAATTGACAGCACAAGGCTCTTATGTTTCTAATATTCAGGATTATAAAGATTATGTGAAAGACATTCAGTATAATGCTAATAAATATCATGGACCTAACTCTGTTGATAAACGAATTTATCAATGGAATCGTTATAACTTCGATTTATTGGCTAATTATGATCATACATTTGGAAAGCATAGCATAAAAGGGTTATTAGGATATCATATAGAGAAATATAACAAAGATGAGGTAAGGGCTTCTCGTGAAAGTTTTCCTACTAACGACTTGACGGATATTGATGCAGGTGCTGTTGCTACTCAGAAAAATTCTGGATTTACTCGGGAGTTGGCTATGATGTCTTATTTTGGCAGGATAAATTATGATTATGCTGGAAAATATTTGTTCGAAGCTAATTTCCGTGCGGATGCCTCTTCTCGTTTTAGCAAAAGTAACCGTTGGGGATATTTCCCATCAGTTTCTGCTGCTTGGAGGATTTCAGAAGAGTCTTTTATGGAAGGCACACAAGATTGGTTGCAGTCGTTAAAAATACGTGGCTCTTGGGGAAAGTTAGGAAATCAAGATGCTTTGGATGACTTTTATCCTTGGATGGTGACTTATAGTATAGGATCTAAGTATCCATTTGGTGGCATAACCAATACAGGAGTAACTCAAACGAGTCAAAAGATTGAGTCTATTTCTTGGGAGACTACAACTAACTGGGGAATTGCTGTTGAAACTAGTATATTTTCCTGCTTGGATTTCTCGATTGAATATTATAGCCGTGTGACTGATGGTATTATAATGGATGTACTTGTTCCTGCTACCTTTGGATTAGGGGCTTATAAAGATAACGTAGGGAAAATGGAAAATCGAGGAGTTGAAGTTACAGCATCGTTTCATAAACAATGGGGAGATTGGCGTTTTAATGCATCTGGAAATGTAGCATTTAATCATAATGAAGTTTTAGATCTGGGAGTTGGAGGAGATAAGATTTCAAGCTACTATATCAATCGGGTAGGAGAAGCGTATAATTCTTTTTATGGATATGTGGCAGACGGTATTTTTCAAAGTCAGGAAGAAGCTGATCAGTTTACAAAAACTTATGGGAATCCCTTTGGAAAGGCTTTTAAAGCTGGAGATATTCGCTATAAAGATACAGATGGTAATGGAAAACTAACGGCAGATGACCGTCGTGTTGGAGGAGCAGAACAGCCTAAGGTTACATTTGGATTGAATTTGAATACTTCTTGGAAGAATTTCGATTTGTCTGTATTATTACAAGGGGCTACTGGAGTAGAACGTTACTTTACTAGCGAAGTGTTTGGCGAATTTTATGGTGATGATTCTCATCCTTCTACTATATGGTTAGATGCTTGGTCACCGGAAAACCCTGATGGTTCCTTCCCACGTGTGGCATTAGGTGGAAAATCTGCTAGTGACCCTTCTAATTATTCCAGCTTTTGGATGCAGTCTGCTAATTATTTACGTATAAAGAATGTGCAGTTTGGATATACACTTCCTAAAAATTGGTTAAAAGGGTTAGGCATTTCTAATGCAAAAGTATACTATTCAGGTGAAAACCTGTTTTGTTTTGACAGTCTCCCTGTTGATGTTGATCCTGAAGCTCCATCAGGAAGAGGCTCTCATTATCCACAGATTGCAACTCATTCAGTGGGTGTTAATTTGACTTTCTAATCTAAAAATGAATTATATTATGAAAACGATAAAGTATTTGATTGTATCTGTTTGTTTATGTGGAGGATTATCTGCATGTAATGATTTCTTTGATACGATTCCCAATGATCAATTATCTCCGGCAACATTTTGGAAAACAGAAGCTGATGTAATAAATGCAGTTACGGCTTGCTACGAAAATTGGAATAATCCGGCAACAGGTTCCAGTGACATTTTTTTTGCTGATTGTATGTCGGACATATCCTATAGTTTTACTGGGTCTAGTTCTTATAAGAATGTGTCAAACGGCTCTTCATCATCGACTTCTACTGTAGGATATTATAGCTATACAACCATTCGCCGTTGTAATCTTGTTTTGGAGAATGCAGGACAAGTGCTTTTTGCAGATGAAGCTAAAAAGAAAGATTTGGTAGCGCAGGTTCGTACGATTAGAGCCTGGCGTTATTTTCAGATGAATTTTTGGTATGGAGGTATTCCATTAATAACTGGTCTTCCTGAACTTGCGGAAGACGCACAGTTACCTAGAAGTTCGGAAGATGATGTTAAGAAGTTTGTCTATGATGAACTTGATGTGGCCATAGCCGATTTGAATAAAAGGCCAGAAGAACGAGGTCGGATAGCTAAAGGTACTGCTTTAGCTATTAAAATGCGGGCTTCTTTGTATTGGGGAGATCTAGATCAGGCTATGGAGGCTGCTCGTGATATACAGAACTTAGATTTATATAAGTTGGACCCTGATTTCTTGACAATGTTCAGCGAAGCTGGTGTTGATTCTGATGAAATTATATGTGCAATGCAACATGTAAAGGATACTTATGCTTTCGATAATGCAGTGCGTATGTTTAATAATCAAGATGGAGGATGGGCCTCTTGGGTGCCTACCCAGAACTTTGTAGATATGTATGAAATGAACAATGGACAAACTATTGATGAAGAAGGTTCGGGGTATGATCCTGTTCATCCATTTTATAACCGTGATCCACGTTTGTATAAGACCGTGATTTATCCGGGTATGGATTTTACATCGCCTGCAGGGGTGAAGCGCATTTTTAATACATTAGATAAAAAAATAGGTGAAAGTGCAAATGCTGATTTTATGGATGCGGCTACTAATGCTTCACATACAGGATTACTTTGGGCCAAATATATTCTTCCAACAACTCAGTTTTCTCCTTCATTAAGTAATGCTGCTATTTGCCCTATTTTATTTCGTTATGCCGAGGTTTTGTTGACCATAGCGGAAATTAATGTAGAAAAGAATGAGAATACAGAAGAAGTTTTTGATATATTAGATGAATTGAGAACAACGAGAGGGCATATCGTAGTGGATCGAAACAAGTATAATACTCAAGATAAATTGCGGGAGTTGGTACGTAGGGAGCGTTGTATCGAGTTGGCAGGAGAAGGTTTACGTAGGGCAGACTTGCTTCGCTGGAAGGATACAACAGGAAAGCCTTTGGCCGAAACAATTATGAATCAGACATTGTATCGTATTTCAGGTACAGTGGATATGAAAGAAACAGATCCTACTCGTAGGGCAGTAGTAGAATTACCGACAGCGGAGAATGAGAAGTTCCGTAAACTGGAACAACTTAAGTATGAGCCATATAACCGATACTTACCTTTTACACAAACGGAATTAGATCGGAATCCCAACCTAAAACAGAATGAAGGCTATTAAAACCGAGATGAAGATTTAGATATTAAATATGAATGAAATGGAAAAAATCAAGCGCTTTTTGATAAGCATTCTTTTGATATGCTTTGGAGCGGTGGTAGTATTTGCTCAAGAACGTGTAGAGATTAAATATGGTCCGTATTTGCAGAATCTGAAAGAAACGGAAACTACGATTGTTTGGGTGTCTAATAAACCTTCAATAGGTTGGGTAGAACTGGCTCCAGATGATGGATCTAATTTTTATCAAAAGGAGAGAAGTAGGTATTTTGATTCTAAGAATGGAGTGAAAAATACAAGTCTGATTCATAGCGTAAAAATCTCAGACTTAAAGCCTGGCACAACTTATCGTTATAGGGTTTATTCTCAGGAAATATTAGATCACCAAGGAGTAGAAGTTATCTATGGAAGAATAGCTGCAACAGATGTTTGGAGTAAGAAACCGTTATGCTTTACTACGAATAACCGTAATAAGAAAGAGATATCTTTTACTGTTCTAAATGATATTCATGGTCGGACAAATGATATTTCTGAATTATTGAATGCTGCAAATTATACAGAGAGTGATATGGTTATTTATAATGGGGATATGGTTTCTCAATCCAAGAGTGAAGAACAAGTATTTGATAGCTTTATGAATAAGTCAATAGAATTATTTGCTCAAGAAAAGCCAATGTATTATGCTCGTGGTAACCATGAAACGAGAGGGGTTTTTGCAACTTCTTTCCAAAATTATTTTTCAGTAAAAGAACCGCATTTATATTTTACTCTGCGTCAGGGGCCTGCTTTTTTTATCTTTCTTGATACAGGTGAAGATAAACCGGACTCTGATATTGAATATAGTGGGATAACTGATTATGATAATTATCGGACAGAACAAGCTAAATGGTTGGAACAAGTTATAGAATCTGATGACTTTAAACAAGCTCCTTATAAAATTGTAATCGGTCATATGCCTCCGGTAGATTGGCAGGGTGATATATGGCATGGTCCAACTGAAGTATTAGAGAAGTTTATACCTATTTTGAATAGAGGTAAAATAGATGTAATGATATCAGGGCATTATCATATTAACAAGCCGGGGTATTATTATTATGAACCATCGGAAAAAGTTCATTTTCCAGTTTTGGTAAATGAGAGTGTAACAGCTTTAAAAGGTAAGATTGCTAAGGATGGCTTAAAATTACAAGTAGTTGATAAACAGGGAAATATCTTGTTTGAAAAAACTTGCTTGGCTAAATGATAGAATGTGAGAGTGTAGTGTTTGATAGGGCACTATGCTCTCTCTGTTTATAAATCAATCTGTTTTGTTTATTGAAAGACTATTCACTAGTAAATCTCCACTTACCATTTTTTTAATGAATCTACATCTAATAAGCGGAAAACTATTTAACTTTGTTCAATTGAATATTGCTTTAATTTTTGGGAAGGCATCTTAATATAAATATATATGAACAAAAAGAATATTGCATCTTTCGCATTCGTTTTATTGTTTGCTTTACCGCTTGGCGCACAAAGCATAAAAATCAATGCTGATTGGGAGTTCCAACGTTTGAAGAAGGAACAACAATTGACTGAAATAAAGAATCAAGGTTCTGATTGGAGTTCACAATTCAATATCCAACATGTAGAGGCACAAAATCAGGCTTTGGCAGTACATCCGGACACTTTGGAACTGGAACTCAATCAGCTTTCGATGGGAAAATGGGAGCAGGTCAATTTGCCACATACTCCTTTTGTGGAACCGCTTGTTGTACTTCATCAGTGGCAAGGGATATGCTATTATCGTAAGCAGTTAAATATCAGTAGAAAAGAAATAGATAAGCAACTTTGGCTGGAATTTGAAGGAGCGATGCATCTGGCAGACGTATGGGTGAACGGACAACACTTGACACAGCATTCCGGTGGTTATACTCCGTTTGTGGCGGATGTTACCGGAATGCTTCATGCCGACCGCGCCAATGAAATATTGGTACGTTTGGATAATCGGAACAATCCGCTCATACCTCCCGGCAAACCTTTGGAGACGCTTGATTTCTGTTACTACGGAGGATTGTATCGCGATGTGAATCTCATCGTAAAACAGCCTGTGCATATTACTCATCCTATTATGGCGGACGAAGTGGCCGGAGGAGGAGTCTTTGTCACTTATCCCCGGGTATCGGAGCTGGAAGCTGAGGTAAAGGTGAAAACACAGGTAAGTAATAAAACCGGAATACAAAAACATCTGACTATACGGCATACTCTTTATGAATGGAGCAAGAAGAAAGGAGGATGTGGCAAGAAAGTGGCTTCGGTGGAAAGTCCGCTTGTCTTGGCTGCCGGCACTACGCTGCATCATACGCAGCAGTTTGCAGTGAACAATCCTAAATTATGGTATCCCGATTCGCCTGCTCTCTATGTATTGCGTACCGAGGTGATGGACGGTCGGGAAGTTACCGATTGTGAGAATACGCGTATCGGAATACGCCGTATTGAAATGACGCGCGAGAAAGGGTTTGTCATTAATGGCAAGCCTCTGATACTGGAAGGAAGCAACCGGCATCAAGAGTATCCTTATGTGGGGAATGCCATTTCCGACCAAGCGCAGTACCGCGATATGTATCAGATACGTAACAATGGTTTTAATACGGTGCGTTTGGGGCATTATCCGCAAGACCCATCTGTGCTGGAGGCTTGTGATGAGTTGGGTTTGCTGGTTATTGAACCGATTCCCGGATGGCAATTCTTCAATAAGGCACAGGGGTTCATTAATCATACATACAAGGATATTCGTGATTTGATACGCCGTGACCGTAACCATCCCTCTATCATTATGTGGGAAACAACCCTTAATGAATCATGGCCTCCCAAAAATTGGAAAAATCAAGCGGTGCAGACTGCTCATGAGGAATTTCCCGGTGACCAATGTTATACATCGGGCGATACTTATGGATATGATGGTTTCGATGTATGCTATAATGATTGGGAGGAAGGATATAATCGTCCCAATACAACCCGAAAACCGGGCTTTATCCGTGAATATTATGATTATGAATTTGGTGGACATTATAGCACGACTCGAGTGACTCGTGGAGACGGTGACCATGCAATGACGCAAAACGCTTGGAATGCCCAGTGGAGTCATAACCGTTATCGTGCTTATTATCCTTGGACGATTGGTGGCGCAGTGTGGAGTATGTATGACTATAATCGGGGATGTTGCGACAATATCTGTTACAGTGGTTTGGCTGATGTGTTCCGTTTGCCTAAATTCGGTCTGCTTTATTTCCGTACGCAGGTAAAAAAAGGAAGTTTTACACCTGCCGGACCTATGGCATACGAAGTTTTTATCAACAGCCATTGGCTGGAAGATTCTTCGGATACATTGCAAGTATATGGTAATGTAGATGAAGTGCAACTGTTGTTAAACGGGCGAGTAGTGGCACGTCAGCGTCCTGACAACAAACCGTCTACTGCAAAGTATGTATCGCGTCCTGATGGCGGAAATGCTGTGAATATCGACTTTCCTCCCTTTACGTTCTTCAATGTCAAGTGGGAGCAGGGTGAATTAAAAGCGATAGGATATAAGGATGGAAAAGCTGTGGCCGAACATGTTGTCCGCACACCGGGTGCAGTTGAGGCGATGGATATCACTTATTTTGAAAGCGGTGTGCCTGCCTCGTGTTATGACTTACTGATTGTTTATGTCAACTTGAAGGATTTGCATGGTACCGATTGTTTTGGAGAGAACAATCGTGAAGTAAGGCTGGAAGTATTACAAGGCGGCGAGGTGCGCGGCCCGGCTACAATAAAAGCTGAAGCTGGTGTTGCTTCGTTTCTTGTTGCGACGGCCGATTCTCAGACGCTTGTGTTAAAGGCTGTTTCGGGGAATTTGGAGGCTTCGCGTAAGTTGAAACTGCAGAAGTGATAAAAACAGAGTGAAGAGACAAGTACTGAAAAGAAATTTGATAAATAAATGATTATTCAATGTTAAAAGTACATTGTATCAAGAAATCGAATAGGTACTTTTCTTGTTAGGGGTAAATATAGCAGCCTTGAAGAGTATCATTAGTAATGAAGGAGATGTGTCACAGTTCCAATCATAAACATAACTGTTGACACATCTCCTTCTTTGTCATTCCGGCTCTTTATTGGGCTGTATCCGCTTCTTTTTCAAGTATATAAATCACGTCTTCATTCTTTTTGACAATCACTTTGCTTCCCTTTGGATTAAGATTGAAAGGGGTGGTTTTATCCGTTTTGTTGTCCACCACCATTAGGACATTTCCTTCTGCAAACCGATTGATTTCCAGTTTTAGGCTGGCATCGGGCATGGTGCGGTCCATCAGTAGGCTGTCATTTACATATATTGCAATGCTGTCACCGGCAAAGTCTTTACTTACCTCGATGTTGTACACGCCCTCATAAGTGACGACCTTATTTGCATCCCGCTTGAAACGGAAAGACATATAAAGGAAGATAATGACTACAGCCAAGACTCCGAAGGCAAGTATGCCATTGCCTATCATGAATTGTTTGTTGGTATTTAAACTGTTTTTACCCATAGTGTTATAAGTTTCTGCAAAACTACAATTTTTTAATAGAATATTTTGTGGCACTGATAGATAATTTGTATCTTTGCAGCGAAATGGATGAATGGTGGGGCTTGATTAAGCCCTTTTTTTGTTCTTAATAACTAATAAATGATAGATAAGAATGTAGTAACCCGGATTGTTGATGAATGGTTGGAAGGTAAAGATTACTTTTTAGTAGACGTCACAGTGAACCCGGATGACAAAATTGTAGTAGAAATTGACCATGCCGAAGGGGTATGGATTGATGATTGTGTGGAACTCAGCCGCTACATTGAGTCTAAGCTAGACCGTGAGGAGGAAGACTATGAATTGGAAGTAGGCTCGGCTGGTATCGGACAACCTTTTAAGGTGTTACAACAATACCTGATACACATTGGTAAGGACGTTGAAGTGCTGACTAAGACCGGCAAGAAGCTGGAAGGTGTGTTGAAGGAGGCTAACGAAGATAACTTTACTGTAACTATTGAGAGAAAAGTGAAACCGGAAGGAGCAAAGCGTCCCAAACTGGTGGAAGAAGATGTTACTTTTTCGTATGATGAGATAAAATACACTAAATACTTAATTAGTTTTAAATAATTATGGCCAAAAAAGAAGAAACAATCAGCTTGATTGATACATTTTCGGAATTTAAGGAATTAAAGAATATTGATAGAACAACTATGGTAAGTGTACTTGAAGAGTCTTTCCGTAGTGTAATCGCGAAAATGTTTGGCACTGATGAAAATTACGACGTTATCGTGAACCCGGATAAGGGCGATTTCGAAATATGGCGTAACCGTGAAGTTGTTGCAGATGAGGACTTGACTAATCCGAATATGCAAATCTCACTGACGGAAGCTCAGAAGATAGATGCTTCGTATGAGGTGGGTGAGGAAGTGACTGATGAAGTAATCTTTGCCAAGTTTGGCCGACGCGCCATCCTGAATCTGCGTCAGACATTGGCGTCGAAGATTCTGGAACTGGAAAAAGATAGTTTATACAACAAATATATTGATAGGGTAGGTACTGTAATCAGTGCGGAAGTTTATCAGATTTGGAAGAAAGAAATCTTGTTGCTTGATGATGAAGGCAATGAGCTGTTACTCCCCAAAACTGAACAAATCCCGAGCGATTTCTACCGTAAGGGCGAAACAGCCCGCGCTGTAGTGGCTCGTGTGGACAATAAAAACAATAATCCGAAAATTATCCTGAGCCGTACCTCACCTGTGTTCTTGCAGCGCCTGTTCGAAATGGAAGTCCCCGAAATTAATGACGGATTGATTACCATTAAGAAAATCGCGCGCATTCCGGGCGAACGTGCAAAAATTGCAGTTGAGTCTTACGATGACCGTATTGACCCGGTAGGTGCTTGTGTTGGTGTGAAGGGTTCACGTATTCATGGAATCGTGCGCGAGTTGCGTAACGAGAACATTGACGTGATTAACTATACTTCTAACATTCAGTTGTTCATTCAGCGTGCCTTGAGTCCGGCCAAAATTTCTTCAATCGTGTTGCACGAAGAAGACAAAAAAGCTGAAGTCTATCTGAAACCGGAAGAAGTATCTTTGGCAATCGGTAAGGGCGGTATGAATATTAAGCTCGCCAGTATGCTTACCGAATATACGATTGATGTGTACCGCGAACTGGATGAAAACGCGATGGACGAAGATATCTACTTGGATGAGTTCAAGGATGAAATTGATGAATGGGTTATCAATGCCATTAAAGGTATCGGATTGGATACGGCTAAAGCTGTAATCAATGCTCCGCGTGAAATGTTGATTGAAAAAGCGGACCTCGAAGAAGACACGGTAGATGACGTGTTGAGAATTTTAAGAGCTGAATTTGAAGAGTAATCTTCGGCACCGGCTCGTAGTTAATAATTAAAAAACGAGTATGACGATTAGACTGAACAAAGTAACAAGAGATTTAAATGTAGGAATAACGACGGTAGTTGAATTCTTGCAAAAGAAGGGCTACACCATTGAGGCCAGCCCTAATGCGAAAATTACCGAAGAACAATATGCTGTACTTGTGAAAGAGTTCAGCACAGATAAGAATTTGAAAATAGAGTCTGAAAAATTTATTCAGGAAAGACAGAATAAGGATCGTAACAAGGCTTCAATCTCTATTGACGGTTTTGAAAAACCTAAAAAAGAAGAAGTCGTGAAAACTGTTATCCCTGAAGATGTACGCCCGAAATTCAAGCAAGTGGGCAAAATAGATTTGGACAGCTTGAACAAACGCCCTGCTCCTAAGGCAGCCGAACAACCGGTCTCTGTGAAGACTGAGCAGCCGGCACCCAAGAAGGAAGAGCCTGTGAAGGTTGAAGAACAGAAAGTTGAAGCTCCTCAAGAACCGGTAGTGGTAGAAGAGAAGATACAAGAGCCTGCTCCGCAACCGAAGCCTGCCCCTGTCCAACAAGAAGAAAAGAAAGAACCCGAAGTTCAACAAAAAGCGGAAGAACAGAAGAAACCCCAGGTGATAGAAATGGAAAAAGAAGCACCCGCAGCACCCGTTCAGGAAAAAGAAGAAGACGATGTATTTAAAATTCGTCCTACTGAATTTAAATCAAAGATTAATGTAGTAGGTCAGATTGACCTGGATGCATTGAACCAGTCTACTCGTCCGAAGAAGAAATCGAAAGAGGAAAGGCGGAAAGAGAGAGAAGAGAAGGATAAACAGCGTCAGGAACAGCGTAAGCAGATGAAAGATGCTATTATCAAGGAGATAAGAAAGAGTGACGATAAAATTGCTAAACCGGGAGCAGGAAGTGCAACCGATGATGGCAAGAAGAAGAAACGTAATCGTATTAACAAAGAACGGGTAGATATTAATGCTGCCGGTAGTACGAATAACAATAATAGTAATAATAATCAGCGCAGGGATAATAACAATTCCGGTAAAGGTGGTGGAAATAACAGACCGAACAATAACCAGAGTGGAGGCGGAAAATTTAATAAAGACCGCTTTAAGAAGCCGGTTGTCAAAACGGAAGTCAGCGATGAGGATGTAGCTAAGCAGGTAAAAGAGACTTTGGCTCGCCTGACTAACAAGACGAAGAGCAAGGCCTCTAAGTATCGTAAGGAGAAACGTGAAAACGTGATGAACCGCCAGTTGGAACTGGAAGAAATGGAACAGGAAGAAAGCAAGGTATTGAAGATTACCGAGTTTGTTACAGCCAACGAATTGGCAAGTATGATGGATGTTCCTGTCACTAAGGTTATCGCTACTTGTATGAGCATCGGTATTATGGTTTCCATCAATCAGCGTTTGGATGCTGAAACGATTAATCTTGTTGCTGAAGAGTTTGGATATAAAACTGAATATGTCAGTGCAGAAGTGGCACAGGCCATTACCGAAGAGGAAGATGCAGAAGAAGATTTGCAACCGCGCGCTCCGATTGTTACTGTGATGGGTCACGTAGACCATGGTAAGACTTCATTGCTGGACTATGTTCGTAAGGCAAATGTAATTGCAGGTGAAGCGGGTGGTATTACCCAGCATATCGGTGCGTACAATGTGAAGTTGGAAGACGGACGCCGTATTACTTTCCTTGATACGCCGGGTCACGAAGCATTTACTGCGATGCGTGCCCGTGGTGCGAAAGTAACGGATATCGCTATTATTATTGTAGCTGCTGATGATAATGTGATGCCACAAACCAAAGAAGCGATTAATCATGCTATGGCTGCCGGTGTACCTATCGTGTTTGCTATTAATAAGGTAGATAAGCCGCATGCCAACCCTGATAAGATTAAGGAAGAATTGGCTGCTATGAACTTTCTTGTAGAAGAATGGGGAGGTAAATATCAGTCACAAGATATCTCGGCAAAGAAAGGTACAGGTGTACACGAGTTGCTGGAAAAGGTATTGTTGGAAGCCGAAATGCTTGACTTGAAGGCTAACCCCGACCGTAAGGCTACCGGTTCTATTATTGAGTCAACATTGGATAAGGGGCGTGGTTATGTAGCTACCATCCTTGTGTCGAACGGTACACTCCGTATGGGAGATATCGTGTTGGCAGGTACTTCATACGGTAAGGTGAAAGCAATGTTCAACGAACGCAACCAGCGTATCAAGGAGGCAGGTCCTTCTGAACCGGTGTTGATTCTGGGTCTGAATGGTGCTCCTGCTGCCGGTGATACTTTCCATGTGATTGATACCGAACAGGAAGCTCGTGAAATAGCCAATAAGCGTGAGCAGTTACAACGTGAACAGGGCTTGCGTACTCAGAAGATGTTGACACTGGATGAAGTCGGACGCCGTCTGGCGTTGGGTGATTTCCATGAATTGAACATCATCGTTAAGGGTGACGTGGACGGTTCTGTGGAAGCATTGAGCGACTCCTTGATTAAATTGTCTACCGAGCAGGTGCAGGTTAACGTAATCCACAAAGGTGTGGGTCAGATTTCTGAGTCTGATGTTACTTTGGCTGCTGCTTCGAATGCAATTATTGTTGGCTTCCAGGTGCGTCCTTCAAGTGCTGCCGCTAAGATGGCAGAACAGGATGGTGTCGATATCCGTAAATATTCTGTTATCTATGACGCTATCGAGGAAGTGAAGGCTGCGATGGAAGGTATGTTGGCTCCTACATTGAAGGAACAGGTAACTGCTACTATCGAAGTGCGTGAAGTGTTCAACATCAGCAAGGTCGGTATTGTTGCCGGTGCGATGGTGAAGACCGGTAAAGTGAAACGTTCGGATAAGGCTCGTTTGATTCGTGATGGTATTGTGGTATTTACAGGTACTATCAACGCACTGAAGCGTTTCAAGGATGATGTGAAGGAAGTCGGTACTAACTTTGAGTGTGGTATCAGTTTGACAAACTGCAATGATATTAAGGTTGAAGATATCATTGAAACTTACGAAGAAGTAGAAGTTAAACAGACTCTATAATAGTTTTATCAGGCACGGATTACACGGATTTCACGGATGGTATTTATAAAACCGTGTATCTCCGTGTAATCCGTGCCTTTTTTATATCATAAAGATGACGACAATAGATATTATTATATTGGTGGTGATAGGTGTCGGAGTGCTACAGGGCCTGATGAAAGGGTTTGTGAAGCAGTTGGCCTCTATTGTCGGGTTGATAGCAGGGCTTCTGGTGGCGCGGGCTCTATTTGCTACCGTTGCCGAAAAGCTTGCCCCTGTCTTGGGAACATCAACTACTATTGCCCAGATATTGGCATTTGTTCTTATTTGGGTGGCAGTGCCGTTGGGGTTTGCATTGGTTGCCTCTCTTCTGACGAAGGCTTTGGACGCTGTCCGTTTGGGATGGTTGAATCGTTGGTTGGGAAGTGGATTGGGGGCTTTGAAATATATGATACTGATAGGGTTAGCCATCCATGTATTGGAATATATTGACCCGAAAGATGAGATGATAGATGCAACAAAGAAGCAGGAGTCGGTGTTATATTATTCAATGAGAGACTTGTCCGGCATCTTTTTCCCGGTATTCAAAAATGTAACAGAACAATTAATAGAAATATAAGATATGCAAGAAGAACCCAATAAATATGTGAAAGAGCTGACGCAGGAGAAGTATAAATATGGCTTCACTACGGATGTTCACACAGACATTATAGAGAAGGGGTTGAATGAGGATGTCATTCGGTTGATTTCTGCCAAGAAAGAGGAACCGGAATGGCTGTTGGAATTCCGATTGAAAGCATACCGCCATTGGCTTACAATGGAGATGCCTACATGGGCGCACCTCACGATTCCCGAAATAGATTATCAGGCTATTTCTTATTATGCCGACCCGACCAAGAAGAAGGAAGGTCCCAAGAGCTTGGATGAAGTAGACCCGGAACTGATTAAGACCTTTAATAAATTAGGTATTCCTCTGCACGAACAGCGTCAACTGAGTGGTATGGCGGTAGATGCGGTCATGGACTCTGTATCGGTAAAGACTACTTTTCGCGAAACGTTGTTGGAGAAAGGCATTATTTTCTGCTCATTCAGTGAGGCAGTGAAGGAACATCCTGATTTGGTACAGAAATATATGGGCTCGGTGGTGGGCTATCGTGATAACTTCTTTGCCGCACTAAATTCGGCTGTATTTAGCGATGGCTCTTTTGTGTATATTCCGAAAGGAGTGCGCTGCCCTATGGAGCTTTCTACTTATTTCCGTATCAATGCGGCAAATACCGGACAGTTTGAACGTACATTGATTGTGGCGGATGATGATAGTTATGTGTCATATCTGGAAGGATGTACGGCTCCTCAGCGTGATGAAAACCAGTTGCATGCCGCTATTGTGGAGATTGTGGTGCACGATCGTGCCGAAGTGAAATATTCTACTGTCCAAAACTGGTATCCGGGGGATGCCGAAGGTAAAGGAGGTATTTATAACTTCGTGACTAAGCGCGGACATTGTAAAGGGGTGGACAGCAAATTGAGTTGGACACAGGTGGAAACGGGTTCGGCCATTACGTGGAAGTATCCGAGTTGTATCCTGAGTGGAGATAATTCTACGGCGGAATTCTATTCTGTTGCTGTCACCAATAACTACCAGCAGGCCGATACCGGTACCAAGATGATTCATCTGGGTAAAAATACACGTTCTACGATTGTGAGTAAAGGCATCAGTGCAGGCAAAAGCCAGAATTCGTATCGTGGATTGGTGCGTGTGGCCGAGAAAGCCGAGAATGCACGTAATTACAGTCAGTGCGACTCTCTGCTGCTGGGCAGCCATTGCGGTGCACATACTTTCCCTTACATGGATATTCACAATGAAACGGCTGTGGTGGAGCACGAAGCAACGACCAGCAAAATCAGTGAAGACCAATTGTTCTATTGTAATCAGCGCGGCATTCCGACAGAAGATGCCATCGGGCTGATTGTGAACGGTTATGCTAAAGAAGTTATCAATAAACTTCCGATGGAGTTTGCTGTGGAGGCTCAAAAGCTGTTGGCTATTTCATTGGAAGGAAGCGTAGGATAAATAAAAAGATAAAGGATTATGTTAGAGATAAAAGATTTGCATGCCAGTGTCAATGGCAAAGAGATATTGAAAGGTATTGATTTGAATATAAAGAAGGGTGAGGTTCATGCTATCATGGGGCCGAATGGTTCCGGCAAGAGTACCCTTTCGTCTGTATTGGTAGGTAATCCGGCTTTCGAGGTGACGAAAGGTTCGGTTACATTTGAAGGAAAAGACTTGTTGGCGTTGAGTCCTGAAGACCGTAGCCATGAAGGTTTGTTCCTTTCGTTCCAATATCCGGTAGAAATCCCCGGTGTGAGCATGGTGAACTTCATGCGTGCTGCGGTGAACGAAAAACGGAAGTATGAAGGTTTGACGCCTTTGACTGCCAGCGAGTTCTTAAAGTTGATGCGCGAGAAGCGTGCAGTTGTCGAGTTGGACAATAAGCTGGCCAATCGTTCGGTGAATGAGGGCTTCTCGGGTGGAGAGAAAAAGCGTAACGAGATATTCCAGATGGCAATGCTTGAACCGAAGTTAAGTATTTTGGACGAGACAGATTCAGGGCTGGATATTGATGCTTTGCGTATCGTAGCGGAAGGTGTGAACAAGTTGAAAACTCCCGAAACCAGTTGTATCGTGATTACTCATTACCAACGTCTGCTGGACTATATCAAACCGGATATCGTTCATGTGCTTTATAAAGGCCGTATTGTGAAAACTGCCGGTCCGGAACTGGCATTGGAATTGGAAAAGCGTGGTTACGATTGGATTAAAGCTGAATTAGGAAAATAATTATGAGAGCAGAACAACAATATATTGACCTCTTTTCCCAATGCGAAGCAATGATATGCAAGCATAGTGCCGAGGTGTTGAATGCTCCCCGTGCACAGGCATTTGCTGATTTTGAACGATTGGGATTCCCTACTCGCAAGCAGGAGAAGTATAAATACATCGATGCAAGTAAGTTGTTTGAGCCTGATTATGGCTTGAACCTGAACCGACTTGATATACCGGTGAATCCATACGAAGTGTTTAAGTGTGATGTGCCTAATATGAGCACTTCTCTTTACTTTGTAGTGAATGATGCTTTCTATAATAAATCATTGACCAAATCACAATTGCCGGAAGGCGTACTGTTGGGTAGCCTGAAAGAATTGTCCGAACAACATCCTGAGTTGGTAAAGAAGTATTATGGTAAACTGGCCGATACAGCCAAGGACGGTATTACTGCCTTTAATACAACCTTTGCGCAGGATGGTTTTATGTTGTATGTTCCCAAGGGAGTAGTCATAGACAAGCCGATTCAGTTGGTGAATATTCTTCGTGCAGATGTCAATTTTATGGTGAACCGCCGTATTCTGATTGTGCTGGAAGATGGGGCACAAGCCCGCCTGCTTGTCTGCGACCATGCAATGGATAATGTGAACTTCCTTTCTACGCAGGTGATTGAAGCTCATATCGGCGAGAATGCGGTCTTCGATTTATACGAACTTGAAGAAACCCATACCAGCAGTGTGCGTTTCAGTAACCTTTATGTGAATCAGGAAGCCAACAGTAATGTCTTACTGAACGGCATGACTTTGCACAACGGTACTACCCGCAATACAACGGAAGTGACATTGTCGGGCCGGGGGGCCGAAATCAATCTTTGCGGCATGGCCATTGCTGATAAGAACGAGCAGGTGGATAACCATACTTTTATTGACCATAAAGTGAGTGACTGCACCAGCAACGAACTGTTTAAGTATGTATTGGATGACCAGGCAGTCGGTGCTTTTGCAGGAAAGGTATTGGTACGTCCGGGAGCACAACATACCAATTCCCAACAGACCAACCGCAATCTTTGCGCTACGCGTGATGCACACATGTACACTCAGCCTCAACTGGAGATTTATGCAGATGATGTGAAATGTTCACATGGAGCCACTGTAGGACAGTTGGATGAAAATGCATTATTCTATATGCAGCAGCGCGGTATCAGTCTTCATGAGGCCCGGCTGTTGTTGATGTTTGCATTCGTGAATGAAGTGATTGACACCATCCGTCTGGAGGCATTGAAAGACCGCCTGCACCTGTTGGTGGAAAAACGCTTCCGTGGCGAACTGAACAAGTGCCAGGGTTGCGCTATGTGTAAATAGAAAGGATAACTATGTACGATATACAGAAAATAAGGGAAGACTTTCCGATATTGAGCAGGGAAGTATATGGTAAGCCGCTTATCTATTTGGACAATGGGGCAACCACACAGAAACCGCGTTGTGTTGTAGAAGCCATTACCGACGAATATTATTCGGTCAATGCCAATGTTCATCGCGGTGTGCACTTTCTTTCCCAGCAGGCGACCGAGTTGCACGAAGCCTCACGCGAAACTGTTCGTAAGTTTATCAATGCACGCAGTTCGAATGAAATCGTGTTTACACGGGGGACTACTGAAAGTATCAATCTGTTGGCCTCTTCCTTTGCCGAAAGTCAGATGAAGGAAGGTGACGAGGTGATTGTTTCTACCATGGAACACCATAGCAATATCGTTCCTTGGCAATTGCAGGCCGAGAAAAGAGGTATTGTGCTGAAGGTTATTCCGATGAATGATAAGGGTGAACTGCTTATAGATGAGTATGAGAAACTCTTTTCTGAACGTACAAAATTAGTGAGCCTAGTGCATGTCAGCAATGTACTCGGAACTGTAAATCCGGTGAAGGAGATGATTGCAACGGCTCACGGTCACGGTGTCCCTGTCCTGATAGACGGTGCACAGAGCGTACCTCACATGAAAGTGGACGTGCAGGACTTGGATGCAGACTTTTTTGCATTTAGCGGGCATAAGATATATGGACCTACGGGGGTAGGTGTACTTTATGGAAAAGAGGAATGGTTGGATAAAATTCCGCCTTATCAGGGGGGAGGGGAAATGATACAGAGTGTCAGTTTCGAGAAAACCACTTTCAATGAACTTCCTTTTAAGTTTGAAGCCGGAACACCCGATTATATCGGCACCACGGCATTGGCAAAAGCGCTTGATTATGTATCGGCTGTCGGAATGGACAACATTGCTGCCTATGAGCACGAATTGACTGTGTATGCCATGAAACGTTTGAAAGAGATAGAAGGGATGCGTATCTTTGGTGAGGCGGAACACAAAAGTGGTGTCGTTTCTTTTCTGGTAGGGAATATTCATCATTTGGATATGGGAACCTTGCTCGACCGATTGGGCATTGCTGTCCGTACCGGACATCATTGTGCGCAACCGTTGATGATTCGTTTGGGTATAGAAGGGACAGTGCGTGCTTCTTTTGGACTTTATAATACGAAAGAGGAGATAGAAGCTTTGGCTGCCGGCATCGAACGTGTCAGCAAAATGTTTTGACCCTCTGCTTCTTCGATTCTTCAGGCACGGATTTCACGGATTTACACGGATGAATTTATTTCTTTTCCGTGTTTCCGTGTAATCCGTGCCTGAATTATGTTGATTGATAACTCCGATTGGGTTTGTTTATCCGGCGAATGATAAAACTTACGGAAACGAACAAAATAAAGTGACTAGAAACGGTACGCTAAAATCTACCACAAACCCATGGAAAATAGAAACGACCACAAAACTTTCCCCCGCTGTCCTTGTGATAATAGGCAGGGTTGTATCCATAGTAGTTGCTCCACCGGATGATATGGGGGCAAGATTTCCAAACCATCTTACAAGCAAAGGTGCAAACAGCAGTGTAATAATCTCACGCGATATATTGGACAGTAAGGCAATAGTTCCTAATTCCGCTCCTTTATATTCGGTTATGAAGATGCTTGACAATGAATAGTAACCGAAGCCGGAGCCGACAGCCAGACAATCCGACAAAGAACGGTGGGAGAGGAATAAACTGATAACCGCGCATCCTGCTAATGTGCCTAAAATGGTCATGACGGGCAGAAATATAAGGCGTGGATTGAGTGAACGGAAATTGCGGAGTGTCTGCGGGTCATTTCCCACGCTGATGCCCACGCTGAACATTAATGCGCATAGGGCATAATAACTTAAATTGCTTTGCGTAAAGTCGTATGGAATCAGATGATAAGCCCCGCATAGCGTGCCGATAACAAAAAAAGAGATGATAATCAGACTTCCTTTCATGCTTCGGTCCTCCCGTTTCTTTTATATACCATATACCATAATGCCCAGGCAGCAGTGACGCTACCCAGTACGGCTGCCAAGGTGAGGGTGATAGCTTCCAAACCGATAGTATGTAATCCGTTGATAATCTCTTGATTACCTCCCACATCTATTCCCAGCAGGAAAAGCAGTAGCCAAATAAAAACAGTAATGACTTTGTGTATCCACGATAGTCGTTGTTTGCGTAGCAGAAAGCCGAGTAACATCCCGGCAAACATAATTCCTATAATAGTAAACATATCTTTTATCGTTTTGCTGCAAAGATACGTCCTTTTCTGTAAAAGAAGAGCCTATCTTGCTTGCAAAATAGGCTCTTGTCTGTCTTTGGAGAAGACATATTTTATAGCCGGGCTTTATTGTATATAGTCCAGTTTCACCACAATGACCCTGATATCTTGCGAACCGCTGTCTGTCGCAATTTTTGCAATGTGCCAGTCACAAGGGAAAAACAAGAAGAAACGTCCGGGTGTGGAGTCTATAAAAGTTGTTTTATCCACATCGAAGTCATAGCTTATAAAGTCAGGTGTATAAGCACGGTTAGGGTAAGAGCTGGCATGGTCCAGCAATCCGAAGCGTTCCGTGCCCTTCACCACATATTGGAAATCTATATGATGGTAATGTGATTCTGAGCCTCGTTTCTCCAGTGGGTCATTTTTGCTGTCTTCAACGGATACAACCAGCGAGGTTCCTTCTATCGGATGTCTTCCGGCAGGTATGGTTTGCAAATCATGGCTTGCCAGCCATTTGAACATGGCATCCCATTGTGCCTGATTTTTGTTGTACTGTGCTTGGAATTCCTTCAGATTGGTACAGACATCGGGCAATGCTTTGAAGCCATTGCTCCAGGTGCGTGATAAAGTCCATTTCAAGGGATTGTCGCATTGTGCATAAACCTTTGTCAGCGGAGCCACTGCCAATAGGATAGTGAATAGAATGAATTTGAGTGTTTTCATAATAGCTTATTTAATTTTTTGAACAATAATAATCTTATAGCTCATATTTTAAAATACTATAACCTGTTTCCGGAGACTCGCTTACAGCAAAGAGATATTGATTGTCAGGCGAGATAGCTATCTGCAATACCTCACAATCTAACTTCATTTTTTCCAATAGATTCCCATCCCAGTCATAACATCTCACCTCATTACCACGCATCAATCCTCGAGCACAGTCTCTTTCTTTTTTTCCACTATATAAAGCATAAACCTTTTTATCAGATGCAGTAACCCAAGCGTAGTGCCGCAAAGATTCTTTTGTGAAAGCAGCCTGTACATTCTCCGAATCAAAATGTTCCACATAAATATCATTAGGGTATTGAGCTTTGACAAATTTAGTCTTCAAACCATTCCCATCCAATCGCGCAAATCCTATCACATCGGCACCATAACAAGCCACCGCCAATTTTTCAGCATCTGGAGATACTGCGCTACACGAAGCATACAACTGAATATTAGCTCTGTCTGTAAGTTCACTGTTTACTTTTTCTTTATCAGGATAAGCCTCATAATAAGAAAACTCTGTCATTTGCTGATTAAAATAGGCTAACATTCCTTCTGGAGCAGCACCGGATGCCAGCATTTTCCCATTTGACAAAAATTTCTGCCAGCCACCAATCATTGCATTTTTGGGTAGCTTCTCAGGTTGAAAACGAAAGATTTCTTTTATATTGGGGTGTGCTTTTTCAATATCCGATTCCGACACTTCATAAATTAGATTCTTTAAGACATCAGACAAGTAAAAGCAGCGACCGGCTTTAGAGTATTGTATACTGGATAAAAGCAACATTTCTCCGGGACCTTCTCCGTGAAGTAAAAACTGATTTATTTTTTTCCTTTCGTTTAGTGTATATACTTCTAAAATCGTATCACTCTTCATATTTCCCAAAATTAAATATTTGTCTGTCACACAAATATGATAGGGAGTACCTAAACTTTCATCGGACAAAAGCTTCACCGACGACAGGGTACGTATAGCGGGCTGAGATGCCTTATCCGAACAAGAAGTCAGTAAAAAATTGGAAACAGCAATGGTTATAATGGCCATGCCTATAAAAAAAATCTTTTTCATATATAATTCTTATTTTAACTTACAAGCGCAAGTAAGCGAAAAAAAACATGAAACACAAGCAATATCTATTTTAATATCGGTTGAGGCTATTGAAATTTGAATGGTCGAAGTAAAGCTTAGCTCCTATATAAAAATAACTGTTTATTTTGAGACTGTCTACTGATTTTTTCTTTTAAACAAGTATCTTTGCAGACGACAATTTGAAATGCAATAGTATGCTGTTACCTTACTTAAACAAAGAATTGGTGGAAGCCGGATGCGATGAGGCCGGCCGTGGATGTTTGGCCGGTTCGGTTTATGCCGCTGCCGTTATCTTGCCAAAAGATTTTAAAAATGAGCTGTTGAATGACTCCAAGCAATTGACAGAACACCAGCGGTATGCTCTTCGTGAAGTGATAGAAAAGGAGGCTTTGGCATGGGCTGTGGGAGTGGTGACACCTGCAGAGATTGATGAGATAAATATTCTGAATGCTTCATTTCTGGCTATGCATCGTGCTGTGGATGGGTTGAAACTGAAGCCCCAACATTTGTTGATAGATGGAAATCGCTTTAAAAAGTATCAGGATATACCGCATACCACAGTGGTGAAAGGAGATGGCAAATATCTTTCTATTGCAGCAGCTTCTATTCTGGCAAAGACGTATCGTGATGACTATATGAATACTTTGCATGAAGAGTATCCTTATTATGACTGGAGTTCTAATAAGGGATATCCTACCAAGAAACATCGTGCGGCCATCAGGGAATATGGCACGACTCCTTACCATCGGATGACATTTAACCTTTTAGGGGAAGACCCGCAATTGTCATTACAGTTTTGATTATATATGTAGGTTTATGCGTACGTACGTGCAGGCTTATGCGTATATACGTGTAGCCCGATGCGTACGTACGTGTAGCCCGATGCGTATGTACGTGTGAACTGATGCCTACGTCCACATTGAAAAATAGGAAGCTCACACACTGAATGATGCAAAAAGACCTTGGTGTTTTTCAAAAAGCTCGGGATGTTTTTTAAAAAGCTCGGCATCTTTTTCAAAAAGCTCGGGATGTTTTTGTAGGGGCAGATTGTATCTTACTCTCACCAAGTCGGTCATTTCCTTTTCTCCGTTCATCCTTACATTTTGATTCATATACGCTGGCTATCAACCTGTTAAAGATGACAGCACATCCCCTCATCCTCCCTTCAGCCACGCTTTCCAAGTCCCTTCATAATCTGCCTTCAGCGATTGTATGTGTACTCCTCTTTTTAGCCCACCGTTTTCTGTAGGGGCAGACCAGTGTGTCTGCCTGAGAACGGTTTACTTGAAGCTATCGGGAGTGTGTCAAAACTAAACCGACCTATTCCATCGTCAGCTGTAGGGGCAGGGTTTGCCTGCCCGAAGACACAAAGCAAACTGTTTTCGGGCGAGCGAACCTCGCCCCTACGAACGAAACGACAGCATTATCCACGTTTTGACACCCACCTACCGTAAATGAAAGCGTTATAGAAAAAGTTAAGGCGGAAGAAATTTGACGAATGAAAGGAGGCTGAAAGGACGGTGACAAGAGGTCCATTCACTATCGGAACCCCCATCAACAGGGCGTTTTAGCGGTTAATGAAGGGAGGAAGGAAGAGACCGAATTTCCGTTTGTAGGGCGAAAAATACAGTTGGTTTTTGTGGATTCAGTCATTGTATGATAAGCCATTCAGGGGAAAAGTCGAGAGCCGGCATTACACCCTATTATTTGCCACGGACTTTAGAGCATGCTCCCCCCAAAAAAAGAAATAGGTTTGCTAATATGAAATATTGATGAGCAAACCTATTTTCTGAGTGACAGGATTAATATTTTCCTCGTTTGTAAGAACGGTGCCCGTAAATGACAATCACTACAAAGCAGATGAACGGCAAGATAAATGAGAGGTTTACTGCCGGCATATTCCAAAGAGTTTGCATATCGATAATGCTAGCCTGTAACGGCGGAAGCACCGAGCCTCCCAGGATAGCCATAATCAAACCGGCGGCGCCGAACTTGGCATCATCTCCCAAGCCGGTCAAAGCGATACCGTAGATGGTGGGGAACATCAATGACATGCAGGCAGAAACTGCTACCAGACAATACATACCCCAGATATTTTGGAAGAAAATAACACCCGCCGTGAAGAAACATCCTGCCACTGCAAGTATAGCCAGAAGTTTTCCGGGGTTGAGATAACGTAAGATGAAAGTACATACAAAACGGCTGATACAGAAAATAATCATTGCAATGATGTTATATTCCTGAGAAAGGACTTCTGCCGCCTTTTCTTCCATACCTTGTGACATAAATAAATGAGTGCCGTATTGGATGATGAAAGTCCAGCACATGATTTGGGCACCGACATAGAAGAATTGTGCCACAACTCCTTCCCGATAGTGGGGGATGGAGAAAATACGTTTGAGGGTGGGGCCGAAATTAATACTGTGTGACTGGTCGCCGTTCTTTGGCATTTTAGTAAAGCGAATCACCAAAAGCATGACGAATATGACGATTCCAATGGTGAGATAGGGAGCTATCAATACCGAAAGGTCGGAATCACGCACAGCGGCAAACTCGGTCGGGGGGAGCTGTGCACGTTCTGCCGTATCCATCGGATTAAGTTTCGCCTGAATAAAGTTCATGGCTACATACATACCCAGCAAAGACCCCATCGGATTGAAAGACTGGGCCAAATTGAGTCGCCGGGTGGCAGTTTCTTCTGTTCCCATCGACAGGATATATGGATTGGAGCTGGTTTCCAAAAATGAGAGTCCGCAGGTAAGAATAAAATAAGCCAATAAGAAAGGATAATAACTGCCGGTCATTTTTGCGGGGAAAAATAGGAAAGCTCCTATGGCATAAAGGCTCAGTCCTAAAAGAATGCCGGCCTTATAGGAATATTTACGAATGAACATTGCTGCCGGAAATGCCATAGCAAAATAGCCCCCATAGAAGGCGACTTGTACCAAGGCACCGTCAGTGACGCTCATTCGGAAAATTTTAGAGAAAGCCTTTACCATCGGATTGGTGATGTCATTGGCAAATCCCCACAAGGCAAAGCAACAGGTGACTAGTATAAAAGGCAATATATAACTGATTCCGTCTTTATGCAAAATAGGTTGGTCTGTATCTTTCATGGTTTGTTTTCTTCAAAGTATATATAAGGTATTCATTGACGGAGTGTGTCAAAACTAAACCGACCTATCCCATCGTCAGTTGTAGGGGCAGGATTTGCCTGCCCGAAGGCACAAAGCAAACTGTTTTCGGGCGAGCTAACCTCGCCCCTACGAACGAAACGACAGCATTATCGACGTTTTGACACACCCACGTGTAATTGTTATTTGTAGATAGGCCCGTAAGTAGTGCAAGCTCTATAGTCCGAACCTTCTTTGTCCATACCGAAAGCGTTCCATGCAGCCGGACGGAAAATCTTATCGTCTTCTATATTATGCATGCATACCGGGATGCGGAGCATAGAAGCCAGTGTGATAAGGTCTTGTCCGATGTGACCGTAACTGATGGCACCGTGGTTTGCGCCCCAGTTGTTCATTACTGAATATACATCTTTGAATGCCGGTTTGTCGCACAGGCGCGGAACGAACCAAGTGGTGGGCCAAGTGGGGTCGGTACGCATATTCAATATATTGTGGATTTCCGGGTCGATATCCACTGTCCATCCTTCAGCCAACTGTAATACGGGGCCGAGGCCTTTGACCAGGTTGAGACGCATCATGGTTACAGGCATACCGCCTTTTGACAGGAAGTTGGAAGAGAAACCGCCGCCACGGAAATAGTCGCGGTCTGCCGGATACCAAGTTGTCGCTTTCAGACAGGCTTCCATGTCCGCTTCGGTCATTTCCCAATTGGGCTTCATGCAGGGCTCTCCGGCAGCATTACGGCTTTCACCGGTGGCATCCAATGTAGTAGCACCTGAATTGATGAGGTGGATAATACCATTCTGGGCCATTCCGGTCAGTTCCTTGCCGGTGACACGTTTTACAGCTTCGGGGCTCCAGTAAGTACGGATGTCCGAGAACATCTGGCCGCAACCGCTCAGTAAATGACCGAATAGCATAGCAACACCGTTGCAGGCATCATTTTCGGTAGCCAAGACAAAGGCTTCGCGGATACCGTTCCAGTCGAAAGTGGTATTTAATAATGCTTCGGTAAAGTCACCGTTGGGTTTCCAGTCAGTCCATTGGCGTTGTCCTTGGAAGCCGGCAGCAATGGCATTGTGTCCGATGGCTTCTTCTTTGTATCCCATTTCACGCAGTTTAGGATTACCGGTCATCAGGTCACGCATGATGAGTGTCATTTTCACAATGAATTCCCAATCCTGATCTTTCTGTTCACGTGTTTTGCGCTTTTCTGGGCGGTTCTTAAAGTCTTCGCCTTCATTGGGCTTACAATATTTTTCAGTCCATGCCATCGCTTTGGCATATTCTTCGTGATCATAGATGCCCTCTTCCATGCGGCGCAGGATTTCTGTTTCATCCACGCTCTCATTGCGGATGCCCAAATATTCTTGGAAGAAGTTCGGGTCTACGATAGAACCGGCGATACCCATGCAGACACTGCCGAAAGAAAGATAGCTCTTTCCACGCATATTGGCAACAGCCATGGCAGCGCGGGCAAAACGCAACAGTTTTTCGGCTACATCTGCCGGAATGGTATTGTCGTCCAAATCTTGTACATCATGTCCATAGATGCCAAATGCAGGAAGACCTTTCTGTGCATGTCCCGCCAATACTGCTGCCAGATATACGGCTCCCGGACGTTCCGTTCCGTTGAAGCCCCATACGGCTTTGGGCCAGTGCGGATTCATATCCATTGTTTCCGAACCATAACACCAGCAACTGGTCACAGTAATGGTGGCTCCTACACCTTCGCGTTCAAATTTCTCGGCACAGGCAGCGCTTTCGCCTACACGTCCGATGGTACTGTCGGCAATAACACATTCCACAGGACTGCCGTCACCATTCTTCAAATTAGTGGAGATTAGTTCGGCAACAGCTTTTGCCAAATTCATAGTCTTTTCTTCAAGACTTTCACGAACACCACCCTGGCGGCCGTCGATAGTGGGACGAATCCCGATTTTCGGATACTTTTTCATGATATTATTGATAATAAGTTTTTAATTATATGTTTTTTGACTTCTATTTTCTCGTTATAAAGAATGCCTGATGTGCACTTCGGTCGGCAGATATTCTTTTATTTCTTTGCCTGACAGGACAAAATCTGCTGCCAGCTTTCCCATTTGCTCCCAGTCAATGCTTATAGAAGTAATGCCTTGGTCAATCACTTCATAAGAGGGAGTGTCATTGTAGGCCAATAGCCCGAAATCGCTTCCGCATTTTAGCCCTTCGCTGCGGCTTCTCTTAATGATATTCACCACATCTATCTGGCGTATGACTATATATGCTTCTCCTTTCTTTATGTTTATTTCGTCGGTATTGTCGATTATTTCTCCTTTCAGTTGTCTCTCACGGCAGAATTTTATAAAATATCTGCTACTGCTGCCGGGATGCTTGCTTTCGCGGGGAAGCAATAGGATGAGTTTCTCATATTTACCCAATTGCTTTTCCAAACGGTTCAATGCCTGATAAAATCCATCATCAAAATCTTGGCATACATACGAATATCCTTTTTTGTCGAACTTCCCGAAGTCCAGTAGCAATAGTTTGGATGGCTCTATCTTATAAAGATTGCTGGAGAACTTCTCATTGTCAAAGTTCATCACGATATATTTGTTATACCTTCCCGATGATTCGCGGATAATGGTGTTGAAGAGTCTTTCGTTATATTGGTGAAAGAGCAGGTCCACTTTGTAATTAATTGATAGCCTCTTGATGAAACTGTTGTAAAGTGAATATTTGAACTGAGAGTATTCATCCAGCAGTAATAGAATGTTCTTTAATTTATTGGTGACATAATACCCTTTGCCGGGAGTGGAATCAATCATGCCGCGGTCTTTCAAGTCGATAAAAGCCTTGAAGACCGTATCTCTCGAAACATGGTAGTTACGGCTCAATTGATTGATGGAGGGCAATGCACAGTCCGATTCGTAGGTGCCCATGGAAATCTCTTGACTGATTAAATCAGCCAATTGCTTCACTTTCGTTGTCTGTTGTCCAAAGGTTATCTTCATGTGTTATTCAAGAATTAAATTCAGACGCCAACTGTGCTGAACTGTCCCGATGCAAAGAAATGTAATTTATTTATAAACAGCAAGATGAATTGGTATGTTTTGCAACACGGTTTTGCAGAGATTAATCATTCTGTTTATTTTCTGCAGAAATAATATCATAGATTATGTTGGATGATATGTGACAATTGGTTATTTTTGTCACTTGGGTCGACATTAAAATTAACCAAACACTTTAAAGGTGATGAGAAACCTCTATTTATTAATCCTGTTCTTGGGATGGTCCTTTGGAATTCTTCAAGTACAAGCGCTGAACGACGGGCAGTACGGGCAAAGGTCTGACCGTGTTATTGCCAAAGAGAATAATCTGGAAGTTTTGACGAACTCTATGGATGCTACCCGTGGGGCAGAGCATTTGCAATGGGCAAAGAAACTTTATCAGGTCGCACTGGAGAAGAAAGACGAATATCATAAAGAAGAGGCCTTGCGTGAGATTATGGCCTATTATGTGAATAAAGATATCAAAGACACTGCGAGGTATTATATAGCTGAGGCGGAACGTAGCTTGCAGGACAGTCCATATAAAGAACACCTGCTTGCATTTATGAAAACCATAATGGATGTTCGTGTGGTTTATTACACGGATGGGGCGGAAGCGGATAGCCTGACGACGGAGGTATTGGTGAGGTTGAAAACAAAAAAGGATGCTTCCACACTGGAGAAGATATCCGATTACTATTTGTTGGGAGTCATAGCCGGACGGCGTGCGGATACAGGAGATGTGGAGAAGTCTAAAGAGGTGGTGGCTTATTTGGATGAAGTCTTGATGTTGACGGAAGATTTGCCTGTGCGGATAGGTATGTTGTTCCGCCCCAACTCTTTTTATATGATTTGTGGAAACTGTCTTCAGGAAGCAGATAGAGTGAATTATGCACTTCGTTATTTGGATATGTTGAACAAATATAAGGCAAGCCTGAAAGAAAAGAAACGTTATCTGATGAACCAGCGTCATTTCCTGAATGCTTATGGGATGCTGGCATGTTCATCGAACATCTTGGGAAAGGAAAAGGCGGCCGAATATTACAGAGAGTTTGTCAAATTGAACCATGACTACCCCGAAGATGCAAGTTTTACACCTACTTATGAATATCTTTTCACCTCCTATAATTACTATTTAACGCTCGGAAATTATGATAAAGTGGTGAATATATGTGATTCTCTTATCGTTCATTTCGCAGAGTTGAAGAAGGATGAATATGCTCTTCCTTTTGCTTTGGAAAAAGTGAACTATTGCGATAGCCTGCATCGCTATAAAGAAGCGTATCTGGCATATAAGGCGTATGATGAATTAAAAGAGAAGGTAAAGAGTTATACGGAAGCAAATGACGCCCGAGAGACTGCCATTAATCAGAAAGTAGATGAACTGATTATTGAAAAGCAGGCACTGGAAGCGCAAAAGAGCCGGATGCAAGTCTTTTTATTGCTGACTCTTTTTGTATTGGCTGTCTGCACTATTTTCTATATTATTTTCTTTTTGCGTAAGACGAAAGGACTCAACCGGAGATTGTTGGATGCGAATAACCAATTGATTGCTGCCGGAGAACGGTTGAAAGAGAGCGAAAAAATGAAATATGCTTTTCTGCGTAATCTTTGCAATGAAATATTAGCTCCTTTGAATGCCATAAAAGGCTTTTCTGATTTTCTGATAGATAATAAGGTGGAAGAAAAGGAATCGGTTGCTTTCCTGAAGATTATCAGTGACAATTCGGGACAGATAAACCGGACATTGGATGATATACAGGAGATAGCGCGACTGGATACGTGTGACGGTTCCTTGCCATTGGACTGGACCAATATACATACGTTGTGTATGCGTGAAGTGGATGATGTGAGAAGAAATGCTCCTCACGAGAAGGTAGAGTATGTGTTGGAAGGAGATCCTGAGAATGATACAGTACGCACTAACCAGACTTATTTCAGTTATGTATTGGGGCATTTGCTGAACCGTATCAACCAAATAATGGAGGAGGGGCGTATTGTTGTTTCTTATCGTTTGGAACCGGAGAAGAATGTGGCTTCGGTCTTGATAGCCGGAACAGGAAATGTATCTGCCGCCGGCGCAGCCTCTGCCGGTGCCAATGATGATGTGACCTGGCTGGTGTGCAAGATGATTGCCGAACGCATGAATGCTCATTTATGGAAAGATGAAGAATTCAAAGAGGGGCTGCGTTTTATCTTCGAACTTCCACAATAAAAAATAAGTGAAACATGATTCATTGACAGGGCTTTTTTGTACCTTTGCACCCGTAAAAGCGAGGATAAACTTTAAACAAAAATAAGATTATGAGCAAAAAAGCCCTTTTAATGATTCTTGATGGCTGGGGTATCGGCGACCAAGGTAAAGACGATGTAATCTTTAATACTCCTACTCCTTATTGGGATAGTCTGTTGGCTAATTATCCGCACTCTGAATTGCAGGCCAGCGGTGAAAATGTTGGTTTGCCTGATGGACAAATGGGTAACTCTGAAGTAGGACACTTGAATATCGGTGCCGGACGTATCGTTTACCAGGATTTGGTAAAGATTAACCGTGCCTGTGCTGACAATAGTATCATGAAGAATCCTGAGATTGTCTCTGCTTTTTCTTATGCTAAAGAAAACGGCAAGAACATTCACTTCATGGGATTGACTTCTAACGGTGGTGTACACAGTTCATTCGATCACTTGTTCAAACTTTGCGATATCGCTAAAGAATATGGTCTTGAGAATACATTTATTCACTGTTTTATGGATGGCCGTGACACCGACCCGAAGAGCGGTAAAGGTTTTATCGAACAACTGACTGCGCACTGCGAACAGTCAGCCGGAAAGATTGCCTCTATCGTAGGCCGTTTCTATGCTATGGACCGTGACAAACGTTGGGAACGTGTGAAAGAAGCATACGACTTGTTGGTTGAGGGTAAAGGAAAACAGGCTGCCGACATGGTTCAGGCTATGCAGGAGTCTTATGATGAAGGTGTTACCGATGAATTTATCAAACCGATTAACAACTCTACAGTAGACGGCACCATTAAAGAAGGTGATGTGGTTATCTTCTTCAATTACCGTAATGACCGTGCTAAAGAATTGACTGTTGTTTTGACTCAGCAGGATATGCCCGAACAGGGTATGCATACTATTCCGGGCTTGCAGTTCTATTGCATGACTCCGTATGATGCATCTTTCAAGGGAGTACATATCTTGTTCGATAAAGAAAATGTGCAGAACACGCTGGGCGAATATCTGGCAGCTAACGGCAAAACTCAGTTGCATATCGCTGAAACAGAAAAATATGCTCACGTGACTTTCTTCTTCAACGGTGGCCGTGAGACTCCGTATGATGCTGAAGAACGTATTCTGGTTCCATCGCCGAAGGTGGCTACCTACGACCTGAAGCCGGAAATGAGCGCTTACGAAGTGAAAGACAAACTGGTGGAAGCTATCAATACTCAAAAGTTCGATTTTATTGTTGTGAACTATGCCAACGGCGACATGGTAGGTCACACCGGTATTTATGGTGCAATAGAGAAAGCTGTCAAGGCGATTGACGAATGTGTGAAAGATACAGTGGAAGCAGCCAAAGCCAATGATTATGAAATTATTATCATAGCCGACCACGGTAATGCCGACCATGCATTGAATGAAGACGGCACTCCTAACACGGCTCACTCATTGAACCCTGTTCCGTTTGTATACGTTACTTCCAATAAGGATGCAAAAGTGGAAAATGGTGTGTTGGCAGACGTTGCTCCTTCTATCCTGCATATTCTGGGTATGTCACAGCCGGCAGAAATGACAGGAAAAGATTTGATTAAGTAATCATTTTCAATATTTCTGAACCGAAGTGGTGTTTTGAGAACATATAGTTTCTTGAAACACCTCTTTTTTTATGATGTACATATTGATTCTTTCTTTTAAAAGGTTACCTTTGTCATTGTTACACAAATTAGTAAAATGAAACGGTTGATATCTTTGGCATTTGTTTTGTTTGGGTTGTCGTTCTTGCCACTTGATGCAGAAGAGGTAGGTGGAGATAGTCTGTACTGGCTTGATGCGGAGCAAAAGATGGAAAGAGGCGATTATGAAGAAGCTGCCAAGGGATATAGTAAACTGATAGAAAGAAGTGACTCGCTCTTCCGGACCTGTACTGTGGACCGGGTGGAGGATATGCGGAAAAAATATTCTATTGATGAACTGGAGTGGCAGGCCAATCGGCAGCAGACTCGCTTGTGGGAACTGATTTTCGGAGTTCTATTGTTCCTTTTGTCACTGCTTTTGGGCGGTTTGATTTATTTGGGAAGGGAGAGGAGGAAATTGATAAAGTCTAGGAATCAATATCAAGAAGCGAAAACACTGGCAGAGGAGTCTATCCGTAACAAAAGCCTGTTCCTTTCTAATATGAGCCATGAAATCAGGACTCCTCTGAATGCGGTGGCCGGTTTCTCCGAGCTACTCACTACTCAGGAATTGGACGAGGCGACGCGGGCCCAATGCAATGATGTCATTCATTTAAATTCCAATCTGCTGATTAACTTGATAGGTGATGTGGTGGATATCTCATGTCTGGACATTACGAATATGAAGTTTGATGTGGGCTCTCATGAAGTTGTGGCTCTCTGCCGCAACGTGGTGAGGATGCTGGGCAATATCAAGCAGACTTCTGCCGTGATTGATTTTAAAACGGAAGTCCCTATGTTGACAATCGAAACCGATTTGTGCCGTCTGCAACAAATTCTGATCAATCTGTTGGTGAATGCGACAAAGTTCACTAAAGAGGGCAGCATCACATTGGCATTAAAGGTGAATGAATGTGGCTGGGCCGAGTTCTCGGTTATGGATACGGGATGCGGCATTCCTGTGGAGAAGCAGAAAGCCATATTCGGTCGTTTTGAAAAATTGCATGAAGGCGTGCAGGGCACAGGGTTGGGGTTGTCTATCTGTAAATTGATTATCAACCGGCTGGGTGGAGATATTTGGGTGGATCAGGCATATACGGGTGGGGCACGTCTGGTGTTTACCCATCCATTAACACAGGAAGGAAGGGTGGTGCAATGAAAAGAGTCTTATTTGTATATATCTGCACCATAATGGCGTGTGTTTCTGTACATGCTTTAGACGATAACGCTTTGCGTGACAGCCTTTTCCGTATTTATCATTCCATGCCCGCAGATACGACACGTACGTTGTTTCTCCACAAAGTGTTTACGCAGAATATAGATAAAGATTGGTCGGCGGAATTACTTGATACGGCATTGGTGCTGGCAGCGGAGGTGAAAGATGTAAAAAGCGAATCGGAGCTCCGTTATGAATATTTCCGTTATTATACGTTCCGGATGAATGGGGAAATGATGGAAAAGACGTTTGACTTGTTGAAGGATGCCTGTTACCGTTGCGGAGAGTACGAAGTCTATTTTCAGGCATGGCATTATCTTCTTCAGTTTAAAGCTTCGGAGGGAAATACGGAGTATGCCATTCAAGAATCGCAGAATATGCGCCGGGAAGCCGTCCGTCTGGAGGCAGACCATGGAATATTCTTGTCGTATGTGACGGAAGGAAAGGTAAATGCCTTTGCCCGGAATACCGAGAAAGCGATTGAACGTTATAAAAAGGCGTTGCAGACTTCGCCTTTGACGATACAGGATGAGTTGATGGTACGGCAATATTTGTCAAGTTCTTATTATCTGATGGGTAAATATCCTGAGATGAAGGAAGAATTGAAAACCCAACGCAACATAATCAATCGGGCGATAAAGAAGAACCATTCTTTGAGGAAACGCTATAGAAAGGTTTTGCTTGAGATAGAACTGTTGTATTGCAAAGTCTATTTGGCGGAAGAGAGTGCAGAAGAGTTAAAGGAGCATTTGGAGGAAGCTGCTAAATTTTATAGTGAGGATTTATTCTCCTCGGCTATTATTAATTATCATTTTTCATGGGCGGGATATTACAGTTTGAAAAAAGAATGGGAGAAATGTTTCGCTGAATATAAGTTGGTGCTGGCTGCTTTCAAAGGTACCCAACCTATGTATGAGAGTGAGATGCGAAGGTTGTTGGGAGACGCTTATATGCAGGCGGGACGATATCAAGAGGCGGCAGAGACTTACAAAGTTGCGGCTTTGATGCGTGACTCTCTCAATCAGGTGGCCTTGAAGATGAATGAGGAAACTGTTCAGGCTAACTATCGGATTCAGAGGGCACTGTTTGAGAAGGAGGCGGGGGTCAGACGTTTCTGGCAGGTTGCGGTAGGCGGCGGGTCTTTGTTCCTTCTGTTTTTGGTGGCAGGCATTGTACAGTTGCTGCATATCCGCCGTGAACTGATGAAATCGGAAAAGGGAATGCGCGAAGCGTATGCTATGGCTCAGGCTGCCGACAAGATGAAAGATATTTTTCTGCATAACATAACAAATGAGATACGTGTTCCGCTTAATCTGGTGGTGAGCCTGTCTGACCGTCTGTGTAGCGAGACCGGTTTGACGGAGGTACAGCGGCAGGATTTCTCGGAAGCTATCAAGCGGAATGCCGAAAAGCTGACCAATCTGATATTTAATATTCTTGACCTTGCGCGTTTGGAATCGGGAATGATGAAATTCAATGTGCAGGTGTATGATTTGGTGCAGTTGTGCAAGGATGTGAAGTTGATGGTGGAAATGGAAAGCAACCATACGGTGGAGGTGGTCTTTCACAAGGAAACGAATACTTTACCGGTCTCGATGGATGTATCTCGCTTTACTCAGCTGCTGTCTTCCGTGCTGATGCCGCCGAAAGAAAATAAAGCCTATCAAGTGGTGAGCTATACCTTAAGGCGTGAAACGGATGACGCCCTGAAACTGATAGTGGTTAACAGTCCGCTTCTTTGGGAAAGCGAGGACCGGCAGGAGGCGGGGATTCGCCATGCCATCAACCGGCTTTATCTGAAAGCCTTTGGGGGAAGTTATCAGTTGTGCGGAGGAGATGAAGAACGATTAATTATAATAACATATCCTATAAAATAAAGAAGAGTAGAATAAACAATGGTACAAATAGATGATGTAGTAATCTCACTGGATGTATTTCGTGAAAAGTTTCTTTGCAATTTGGATGTTTGCAAAGGTGAATGTTGTATAGAAGGCGATGCCGGTGCTCCGGTAGAGTTGGATGAAGTGGAGAAGTTGGAAGAGGTGCTTCCGGTTATTTGGGAGGAACTGTCTCCCGAGGCGCGCGCTGTGATAGATAAGCAGGGTGTGGTTTATACCGATGAAGAGGGCGACTTGGTGACTTCTATTGTCAATCACAAGGATTGTGTCTTTACTTGTTATGATGAAAAAGGGTATTGCTATTGTGCTATTGAGAAAGCCTATCGAGCCGGGAAGACTGATTTCTATAAACCTGTCTCCTGCCATCTTTATCCCATACGTATTGGTGATTATGGCCCTTACAAGGCCGTAAACTATCATCGTTGGGATGTTTGCAAGGCTGCTGTCCTGCTGGGGCAGAAAGAGAATTTGCCTGTTTATAAGTTCTTGAAAGAGCCATTGATTCGTAAATTTGGCGAAGAGTGGTATAAAGAAATGGAAATAGCTGCCGAAGAGCTTGAGAAGAGGGGACTGATTTGATTCAGTCCGCCTGATGATTTGCCGGATGGAGGCCGGCACTCGCCTTTTTTGTTAAATCTAATACTAAAAAATACATTATGAAAAGAACATTCTTATCATGCTGTATCCTGTTGTGCACTGTATGTTCTGTTTGCGCACAAGAGCAGCCTTTAATCAGCCCGGATGATTCCATCCGCAGTTTATTGGGGCGTATATTCCCTAATAGTAATCCCAACTTATCGGCACACATGAATCTGGAGTTTTATACTTCGGGAGCTGCTTACTTTACAGACGGCAGTCTGGATGAGGCAGCTTTTAAGTTGAATCGTGTGCGTCTGGAGATATTAGGTTCTTTCACGAAGGACTTCTCTTATCATTTCCGTCAGTCTTTTAATAAATACAGTAATCCGCATTCACTGGATAACCTTTCCTCTTCCATCGAGTATGCCTATATGAATTGGAAAATGTCCGATAAGTTCAACCTGACAGTGGGTAAGCAATTTCTCTCTCTGGGCGGTTATGAATATTATGTAAACGCTATCAAGGTAAGGGAGTTCAGTGAATTTAATGATAATGTGGCCGCTTATCAGGCAGGAGTTACGGGCACTTTCAATTTCTCGCCGACTCAAGAGCTGGTGTTGCAGGTGCTTAATAATCGTAGCGGTGAAGATGCTGATACTTATGTTTATGGGCTTCCTGCCGGAGTCAACAAGACAAAGATTCCTATTATAACCACCCTGAATTGGAACGGTCTCTTTATAGATAAAGCACTCCAACTGAGATATGCCGCCGCATGGGGACAACTAGCTGAGGGTAAGAATATTTATTACCTGACTGCGGGAAACGTGTATGAAAAAGGCCCGATTGTTGCCTATGTTGATTTGATGTACTCCCGCGAAGGGCTGGATAGCAAAGGTATTATCAGCGATTTGCAAGGGCCGGCAGTGTTGACGCCTACTACAGCCGAGAATGCGGAGTACTTCAGTACCATTGCCAATTTTGACTATCGCATTCATCCCAATTGGAATGTGTATGTGAAGGGGGCTTATGAAACGGCAAGTGTTTACAAGGCAAATGGAATCTTCGAGAAAGGACTTTATCGTACTACTTGGAATGCTCAGGCTTGTGTGGAGTATTTCCCGATGCGTAACCGTGAATTGCTGATATTTGCCCATATGCTTTATAAAGGCCATCATTTGACGGAACGTGCCAAAGCCTTGGGAGCAGTGAGTCCCGACACTCAGCGTTTCTCCATCGGATTGGTTTATACGATTCCGGTCTTTTAGCTATAAACAGAACGTGCGGAGATACTTTTCAGCATCTCCGCACGTCTGATATATGAAGTGGGATTCTACAGATTAATATCTGTTTCTGCCGCCACCGTAATTGTTGTCTCTATTGCCACCGCCGTAGTTGTTGTCTCTGTTGCCATAACCGCCACCACGGTTTCCGCCACGGTATCCACCGCCGCCGTTGTTGTTATAGCTGCGACGCGGACCTTCTGTCTTGGGGCGTGCTACTGATACCGATAATGTCTTTCCGTCAACTTCTGCACCATTCAGTGTTTCGATTGCTTTGTTTCCGGCTTCATCTTCAGTCATTTCAACAAATCCGTATCCTTTAGAACGGCCTGTTTCTCTGTCCATGATAACTCTGGCTGAAACTACTTCTCCATACTCTGCAAATAATTCTTCTAGTTCGGCTTCGCCCAAATTATAGCTCAGTCCTGCGATAAAAATGTTCATTTTAAAATAAATGTTTTAATAATAAAATAGGGAAATTCTGCGATAAGGAATCTTATGAAGATAAACATTTCTACGTTAGTCACCATGCGAATAAAGTTGGAAAAGTAATATTGTTCTTCTATGAGAATACTTAATGCTCGGCAAATGTACATAATAAGATTTGAATGAGAAACAATTCAGACATTTATTTTGATAATAAATGGTTTTTCTTCACTTATATTTTATTCTGTACCCGAATCGGTTAGAAACGGGTATACAGAATGAAATGATTGGCGGGGACAGTGACTTTCTCCGTTACAGTCTCGTTTTGTCCGGTGAAATAGTTTCTCCATTCGCCTGTGGGACCTGGGAAGGTAACGTCCGTATCGGCATTGCTGAAGTTGCCGACGACAACAATAGCTTCTCCGGTAAGTCCGCTGAGGTAGAGGGAACGCCCTTGGTCCCAATCGGACGCACCAGCTCTCCATGTCAGGGTGGCGTTCCCTTCAAACAAGGATGGCTTCTCGTTGCGCAAGGCAATTAGTTGGCTATATATTTCATAAAGTTTTTTGCGCGTGGCGTTTTCATAATAATCCCAACGGATGGGTTTGCGCGATGTACGGTATTCTTCGTTAACGGTTGTTCCTGTTTCGTTACTGTTGATGCTGAAGTCGTATCCCAGCTCACCGAACTGCCATATCATTTTGGGGCCCGGAACGGTAAAGAAGAAAGCGGCGTTGGCAGCTAGTTGGCTGATGCGGGCGGAGAGGTCTGTTCGAATCACTCCATTTCCCCATTGGGTTTGTTTGTAGCCCATGCGCTCTTCGTCGTGGCTCTCCATAAAGCCTACCCATGAGGGGGTGGTTTCATATAGTCCGGTGAAACCGCTATCTTCTTTCCAGCCCATGGCAGACTGGCAATAGGCATTGTTCATGTTGCGCCATAGGTATACTCCGTCGGCTGCCAATTCCTGCTCTTCTTTGTTGTCACAAAAGTGCTCGAATATGACGAATGCATCACTTTTGACTGCCTTGACTGCCGAGTTATAGTCTTTTAGAATGGCTATGCGGCTTGCATCATAGTTGGAGGCGGTGGCTTCGGTAGATGCGGTTTGGGTGAAACCTTTAGTGAGGTCGAAGCGGAAACCGTCTATTTTATATTCGTCCAGCAGGAACTTCAGGTTCCGTTTGACGAACTTGCGCACCAATGGGCTTTCGTGGTTAAAGTCTTGGAAAACACTGTAAGGATGCGGGGCGTCTGTGTTAAAGTAAGGATTGTTTCGGGCAGTCTTGTTCTTTGCATTGTCCCAATACAATCGGGCAAAAGGCATATTTCCGGTCGCATGATTGTATACGACGTCAAGAATGACGGCTATGCCTTTCCGATGGCAGGCATCGATGAAGTCTTTATACATTTTAGGGGTACCGTATGTCTTGTCGAGGGCAAAATAGAAGGAAGGGTTATAGCCCCAACTGTCATTGCCGTCAAATTCCTGGACAGGCATCAGCTCGATGGCATTGATGCCCATGGCTTTCAGATAATCCAGTTTCTGCAAAGCGCCATTGATGGTATGATCGGTTGTGAAATCGCGCAGATGCATTTCATAGATAACCAGTTGTTTGGGGTGTTGTATCTTGAAATCGGGTATACTCCAGGCATAGTTGTCTCTTTGTGTCTTGAATACCGAGACAATTCCTTTTCCGTCTTTGGGATAAGTCTTGTTGTCGGGATAGACAGATGCCGGGATATCATTGTCGTGCTCCGGGTCAAGAATTTTTTCGCAATAGGCATCTCCCAAGCGGATTACTTCACCTTCTTGGGTTCCTGTATAGTATTGAAATGCATATTCTTTGGATGGGTTGAGGTTGTTCAGTGTAATCCACCAGCAACCGGCAGCATCATCGCGATACATCCGGCAGTTATCGTTATTTGTCAGCTCCCAGTTGTTGAAGTCGCCGAGGACGTGTGCAAAGTCTTTGTGGTTACCTTCGGTGTCTTTATCATAGAGCACAAGGGTTACGGTATTGGCATTGATGATGTTGATGCCTTCTTCTACATTTTCCGGAAGGGAGGCATATCTGATTTCGGCGGGTGCAAACTCCTGGTATTTGTTGTCTGTTACTTTTACAAAGGAGTCGTTGCCGATTCCTTTTAGACTGCCGTCGGAGCTACGGATGACGATACCCAGTTTTTCTATCGGTGTCTTGTCCGAATGGAACCAATCGCGTATGCTGGGTTCCAGAGTGATGCTCCATACATTGTCTTCTCGCTTTACCATCTTGCATTTGTCTGTATTCTGGTTCCATTCGGCCGGGACATACTGCCAGTCGCCTTCGCTCACTATGCCGGTATGGATATATACATCACCTTTGTATCCGAACAGGGCGGACGACGTTGGTGCTTTGAAAGTAATGGTCAGCGCTTGGTCGGCATCCGGCGTTTGGGGAGAGTAATTCAGCCCCTCCACTTCTTCTATCGTAAAATCGTCTTTGTCGTTATCCGAGCAGGCAGCGAATAAACAGGAAAACAATAACCCTAATAGAAGGGAATAATTATATTTTTTCATAATGGGTGTCTATTAAAAAAGCCGTCCTTTTGGACGAAGGACGGCTTTCAAGGTTTTTAATCTGTATACTGGTTATTCTATTTTTCCGGTGTTGTCTGAGAAGTTCAGATATGCTTTCTGACCGGTTTTCCCTTGTACTCGGTCTTGGTCTCCACCGTTGCCGCGATACTCGATTTTACCGTTCAGGATGATAAATTCTGTTCTCCACCAGTCAGCGGCGGCAGCTTCGGGATGTACGCATATACGGACTTCTCCGTCCTTGGCGAATGCCGGTGAGACGAATGAACCGTCTGCTTCTGTGGGGATGATAAACAAGTCTTGTTCTACTAACTGAGCATTCCAGCCGTCATAAGAAGTATCTCCCATCAGATATACATTAGGTGTTTCAAACTCTACCACCCGGTTATTACCGATGACCGATACATAGACCAGATACCAGCCTTCCTTGCCTACCTTGATATTTCCATCGGAATCTGACAATTCGGCACGGTCGACAGACGCTTGCGAGATAGTGGCGGTAAAACCGAAGTCATTACCCCAATCAGCTTGCGGAGCAAATTTCACTTGGTCGTTAGCTGCGAAATAGTAAATGCCCCAGAATGCCCCTTTTGTGTCGTTGACAGGAACAAGCTGTTTCCATATCTTGCCCCAATTATATGCACTTCCGGTCATATAGAGTTCTGTGGGGGCGCTATTGTCTTTTACTGAATAGCGGAAATCGGTTACATTGATTGAAATCTTGATTTTACCGGCTTCTTCCACCATGATGGCTCCTGCTTCTTTATCACCCACTTTCCAGGTCAGGAAGTTTTCGGCAGCCGTGTCACCGTCTTTTTTCGCTCCTAACGCCTGTGACCAGTCGATTTCCTGACCGTTGATGGCGGCAGCCGGGAAAATCTTAAAGTTCTGATTAGCCTCTGTTGTTTCGGTTTCCAATGTATAGACATTCTCATTGTTGGGATCGGGTGTCATGGGCAAAGCACCGACTGCATTCCAACCGGTGAATGCGCCTACTACATAGTAACCTTTCGGGTCTACCTCGGGAGTGGATCCCGGTTTCAGTAGGATATTCACTTCATTGCCCGAAAGCTGGATACCGTCTCCTGCCGGGGTTGTGGCTGCTGCCTTGACAATGGCGCGCAGGCTGCGTTCTACACTGGCACGGCTTTTATATATTTCTTGGGTAATGCTGTCCAGTTGGGCCAAGGCAACTTTTACAGTACCGTCTTTGGCTGTGAAGGGTAAAGAGTAATCATCGTTGAATGATAAAGAGCTGAGAGTAATGGTACTACCTTCCACGGCTGTTGTTGAAGTTAATTTCACGATTTCCACAGAGTCGGCAGTAGCTTCGTCCATGATAATATGAGCATCTTTACCTGTTGCGAAAGTAGCAGTCATTTGTTCTGCATTATCCTCTTGGGGATTGGACTGGGGGTCAGCCCAGTCCTTAAAATCTTCGTTACATGCAGAGAATCCTATGGTTAATAGAAACATTCCTGCGTATATAAATTGTTTTTTCATGATGAATCTTTCGTTTTAAGGTTATTATTTTAGTTCTCCTGTTCCGGCTGTGAAGTTGAGTTGGACGGTTTTGCCCGCTGCTCCCTGAATAGAATACTTAGGACCTACATCTTTACCCCAACTGTCATTGACCGGATTGTTTTCGCGATAGAAGATTTCACCGTTACAGAGTGTAAATTCGGTTCTCCACCAATCGACATCCGTCTTAACGCAGATACGGGCTTCACCGCTTGCTGTCATGGCAGGAGAGACGAATGAACCGTCTTTACTGTCAGGGGTAGTGAATTTCCAAGTGTCGCTATAGTCCCATGTTCCGCCATTGGTTGCTCCGAACAGGTATATTTCGCCCGGATAGAATGTCATGCTAAATGCATAATCACTGCCTTTTACTGCTGCTTTGATAAAGACTACATACCAACCGGCATTCTTGACAGTTATGTTGCCGCTGTTGGTGCCGGTAACACCGGATTCGGCCTTGTCTGTAATTGTTAAACGGGTATCGTCCGAACCGATATATTCTTTCTCTTTGGTTCCGAACTTGAATTCATCACCGGCTGCGAAATAAATCAGTCTCCAGAATTGTCCGTCCAAACCGCTGACTTGTACCATTGGTTTCCAGATAGTCCATTCTGTATCAAGCATAGAACCAACGAGGAACATGGTTTGGGGTGTTTCTAATTTGTCGTTGGATGCGTTGCCCAGTACTTTCGGCAATACTATTACATTAGAAATGCACACCCCTCTGTCACTGCCTGTAATGGTAGCCTTCAGACGGATAAAGACGCTAATTGGCGTCGTCGGGAAATCGACTCCTTCATTTTGGGCAGCCCATAACTCTATGATAGCCGTATTCAGTTCAGATGCCACTACATCCATTTTGGCTGTAGAATAAGTTGTAGCCAATTCGGTATAGTTCGCTTCACTTTCTTCTGTCTTTTCTGTAAATTCAGAATCAAGCGCCACCTGGACACTGTATGTTGTGGCAGCCGGGAAACCATAATCAGGCTGTGAACAAGTCAGTTCTACTGTCTTCGAATTTTTTAAATCGTACACATTCCTAGCTGCGTATGGCGGCAGGTTGAGTGAAAAGGTGGTCGGCTCGTTTAGAACGGGATTGCTGTCATCGTCCTTTTCGCATGCTGTAAACACGGATAGGGTGACTACAGCAAGAAGCAATATGTTGAATATCTTTTTCATAATGTACATACTTTAATTGTTAAACGGAAACTACTGATTAATATCCTGTGTTTTGTGACATGTTCGGATTGTTATTCATATCCGATGCCGGAATAGGATAAACATTGTAGAAAGAAGAAACAGAAGTTCCGGTTGCTGATCCGCCTTTCCAATCCCACAAGTATTTATTGCTGGTGAACATATCGAAACGAATCAAGTCCGAACGACGACGTCCTTCCAGATAAAACTCACGTGCCCATTCATCAATAATTTCTTTTTCAGTCACCGTCTGAACAAGTCTGGTGCAGTTGGCGCGTTTGCGAAGAGTATTGATATCTTCGGTTGCATCTTCTCCCAAGCGGAATTTTGCCTCGGCACGGGTCAGATAGGCTTCAGATAAACGCATCAAAGGAATGTCGGTATCAGGATATTCTGTATGATGTGTCGGCTGTCCGTCTGAACGGATATTTTGCCATTTTACGATAGATAACCCGTCTTTAAAACCGGAAATGACATCAGTCTCGACTTTGCGGATGCCGCCACCGATTCCTGAATAGAACATGGCACGGTCATCGCCTGCCGCTTTAATCATATCTACCGTTCTTGTACCATATTGAGCATCGAAAGCATCGATTTTCTCATCTGTGTTGATATTCTCTGCGGCGGGCACTTCAATGTCACCGGGCAACATCGGCACTTGAGAAAGATCAGGGAAGAATTTCTTAACCAATGCTGCGCGTGAGAAGATACAAGACCATCCATTGGTAGTACCCATACGCGGCATACCGGCAGTGCGGGTACCATTGACCAAATAAGTGGAACCTCCATAATAACGTGTCTTGATACCATCCTGACGGATAGGCAGGATAATTTCTTGCATTGCCTGTGCATTTTCATCGTTATCTGCCATGAACAGCAAACGATATTCAGGGCATAACTTATAAGATGAGTTGATTACTTTGTCTGCATAATCCCTTGCGTTGGCATAATCTGCTTTGCCGGTATATACTTCAGCATTCAGATACAGACGTGCACGCAGTAGCCAGTTTGCTGCTTTGTCTGCACGGCCGAATGGGGCTTGGCGTGGTTCATACATGGCACTTTCGCACTCGCTTAACTCATTCTGAATGTAGGCATATAAATCGCTGCCTTTCTTTTCAACCGGAAGTTCATTGTTAAAGTGCTCTTTAAATGGAGCTTTACCAAATAAATCGAGGTAGTAGAAATAATGTAATGCACGCAGGAAGCGGACTTCAGAGCGTTGGCGCATTGTTTCTTCATCGTCTTTTCCTTCTGTCTGGTCGAGGAAGAAGTTGAGCTGTGTGATGTTGTATCCCAAGCGGACATATACCCATTCGGTACGGATACTGGAAGAGTTCCAACCGATGTTTGTCAACTGGGGAATATCTACGTCGGTCTGCCAAGCCCAGATACATTCGTCACTTGGCAATTCGTTGCAGTTAAAGATGGTACGGTAAAAGCCTGATTCACCTTCATCTTGTCCGTCGAGGTCGGCTGATCCGGCCGGACCCTTTTGTCCTGTCAAACCTAATAATGCATATTCTTTTACGAATACATCATTCTGGTCGAAGCTGGGAGCATATTGAGGATCAATCGGACTAATATCCAAATCATTAATGCACGAACTGGTGCCTAGAATGGCAGCGACCACTAGTGCTGAGGCGAATATCTTTTTAAAATATCTTGTTTTCATGATTATTTCGTTTTAAAGTTAAGTTAAAATTGAAGGCTGACACCTAATAAGAATGTCGTTGCTCTAGGGTATGGGCTGCTGTCTATACCACTTTTGATTTCCGGGTCGAGTCCTTTGTATTTAGAAATGACAAACGGATTCTGTACGGTAGCAAATACACGGCCGCCCACTCCCTGATAGGCTTGTGACCGGAGTAAGTTTTTGAAAGAATACCCCAACGTGATATTGTCACAACGGATGAATGAAGCGTTGCGAACGAAATAGTCACTCATATAGTATTCGCCTTTTCCTGTGAAACCAAGAGCGATGGCTTCTTTGGTTGTATTGACGTATGCATTGTTTGTGTACAGGCCGGAAGCACTGACATTTGCCTTATTGCTCAAAAAGTCATAATAGACATAGTTGTTGAGGCTTGCACGTAAAGAGAAGCTGAAGTCCCAGTCTTTATACAGCATTTTGGAAGTCAGACCCATCAATACGTCGGCAGCCGGTTTCTTATAGATATATTTGTCGGCACTGTTAATCTTGCCATCGCCGTTGCGGTCTACAAACATATTTTCGATAGGCTTTCCGTTCTCATCGTAGACTTGTTGGTAAACATAGAAAGCGTTGGCTGCATGGCCTACTTTATTTGCTTGAACCTTGGTATTGTTACCCTTAGATATCTTGTCACCGGTCTCAACGTAGTAGTCACTATCGTCGCCGCCATTTAACTTGGTAATCTCGTTGTGGTTCCAAGTAACGTTGTAAGTCAAATCCCATGTAAAGTCTTTGGATACAATTGGCTTGGCATTGATGGAGAATTCCACACCGTAATTCTTTAAAGAACCGATATTCTTCATCATCTGTGCATTGAAATTAGTTCCTACAGGAATCTTGACACTGTTCAGCAAGTCTTCTGTTTCACGATAGTATCCGTCAATAGCGCCTGATATTCTTCCATTCAGGAAGCCAAAATCCAAACCGCCGTTCCAGGTGGTTGTCTTTTCCCACTTCAAATCTGTGTTGAAAGCCTTGGGGCGTGAAGTACTGTAGTAGGTATCGCCAAAAGGATATTGTGCATAGTCATCACTCGTCACATACAGAGGAAGAAATGCAAAGTCATCACCTATATCCTGTTGTCCTGTGATACCCCAGCCAAGACGAAGTTTCAAATCAGAAAGGAAGTTCACATTTTTAAGGAAGCTTTCTTCTTTTATCTTCCAGCCTAAAGCCAATGAAGGGAATGTACCCCAACGGTTGTCGCTGCTGAAACGTGAAGAACCATCCCAACGCATAGTGAACGTGAATAAATAGCGGCTCAGTAAAGAGTAGTTTAAACGTCCGAAGAAAGAAACCAGTGTATTGCGTGTAGCATAAGCTTTTTGACTGCGCAATGCCTGATCTACCGGTTCGTTCTTATAAGCATCCCATCCTTGACCTACGCCGTCAGCACCATTACGGTGGAAGTGTTGTTCCTCACCGCCGACCATGATGTCGAAATCGTGTGCGCCAAGAGACTTGATGTATTGTGCATAAGCATTGTAGGATATATTATACTTATACTGGGTAGACAACCCATTCCATCCGTAATAGTTATTGGTGTATGAATATGGAGAAACAATTTCACGTTCATCACCGTCTGCATATTCACCGCCGATGCTGGCATGAAGACGCAAGTCCGGTAAGAAATGAACTTTATAGTCTACTTCTACATTTCCTACAAAGTCGTTGCTGTTTGCTTTCTTATTACGTTGTTCCAGCGCAGCCAACGGGTTTTGAGGAGTATTTTTATCTGTCGTATAAGTCCAGTCTTTATCACTGAAACCGTCTGTTGCCTGCATATCCTGCCAGTAGCCGCCTGAGAATTTAAATGCATCTCCTGTTCCATAAACAGGGTGAGTAGGAGCAATAGACAATGCGCCGCCTACAGCTGCACCAGAATCGGCGTAACGGTTCTTGCCATACATGTATTTGGCGTTGATGTTGAATTTTAAATGGTCATCAAAGAATGACGGAGCAAGATTGACAGATGCAGTCAAACGCTGGAAGTTGGAAGTTTTGATAATACCATTTTCATTGGTGTAACCTACAGATACGCGATACGGAACATTCTTGAATCCACCGGTGATAGATACATGATGGTCAGTACTTACAGCGGTACGGAAAATCTGGTCTTGCCAGTCTGTGTTGGCTGTATCCATTTCTGCGGGATATTTATCTCCCCATAACTGCTGGGCGTAAGCACGGTATTCATTTCCATCCAGTACGTCATAACGCTTTTGAGTGGTGGCCAAAGAAATAGAACCGTTATAGTTCACTTTCGGTGCTTGTCCGCTCTTTCCTTTTTTGGTAGTGATGATAATTACACCGTTGGATGCACGTGAACCGTAGATAGCTGTTGCAGAAGCATCTTTTAATACAGTGAAAGTTTCGATATCTTCAGGGTTGACCATTGACAGACCGTTTGACATACCTTTGATACCTTGATTGTCAATAGCCAATCCGTCGATAACCAATAACGGGTCGTTGCTGGCATTCAAAGAGGAACCGCCGCGGATACGAATCTGGGCACCGCTGCCGGGAGCACCGTCGTTGGAAATAACGCTGACACCGGCAACTTTACCGGACAACATGTCTTGTGCATTGGTCGTAATACCTTTGCTCAATTGGTCTGGCTTAATGGCTGTTACAGAACCGGTTGCATCATTCTTTTTAACGGTACCATAACCAATGACCACTACATCCTGCAATAATTGTGTATCATCTTTCAGAATAATGTTCAGGTTAGCAGCGGCAGGTACTTCCTGTGCTTGATAACCGATAAATGAAATCACAATAATATCGCCTTTGTTGGCGTTGAATTGGAAGTTGCCTTCGAAGTCGGTAATTGTACCGTTGCTACTTCCTTTCACTACAACATTGGCACCGATAATCGGCTCGCCGGTTGTATCTTTGACAATTCCTTTAACCGTCATTTGCTGGGCAAATGCGTCTAGGGACAAGAACAATCCCACTACTATCATGAGTAGGATTTTAAACATCACGTTTCTTTTCATGTCTTTAAATTTAAAGTTAAGTTATTTATTCATGTTTTTTACTTTAATAAATACCTATTGAAAACGGTCTTTTCGATAATTACAATTAATTTATAACCTCTTTATTCCTTTTACCTCTGATTTATCTTTCACCTCTTTAATGCTGATTGCATAACCGCCGCCACTGGCTGCACGCAAGTTTAATTTGCTCTTGCTGGTCAAAATGCCTCTGCGAATAGTGTATGCCTGCGGATTGTTTTTCCAATCGGCGTCCTTTGCATCAGCATATATGGTAGCGATGTATTGTTTTCCCGGTTCGAGGAAATCAAATGTCAGTTTGGATGTATGGCCGTTTTCGTCTGCTGTACAACCAATGTACCAGTCATTTGTTCCCTTGGCTTTGCGGGCGATAGTGATATAGTCTCCCGGTTCGGCTTCCAGATATTTACTTTCATCCCAGTCTATTGCCACATCTTTGATAAACTGGAACGCATCCATGAAGCGTTCGTAGTTTTCGGGAATGTCAGCAGCCATTTGCAATGGACTGTACATGGTGACGTATAATGCCAGCTGACGTGCCAGCGTAGAGCGTACTTGTGAATTATTCGTCGGACTCATCTTGTTACAATGTGTCTCAAAGATGCCCGGAGTGTAATCCATCGGTCCTCCAATCAGTCTGGTAAACGGAAGTATAGTAGTATGATTAACATTATTTCCGCCAAACGATTCATATTCTGTTCCGCGAGCCGATTCGTTGCCTATCAGGTTAGGATAAGTGCGACAAATACCGGTAGGGCGTACTGCTTCATGTGCATTTACCATGATTTTATAATCGGCTGCTTTCTTTACCGCATAGAGATAATGGTTGTCCATCCATTGTCCGTAATGGTGTTCTCCACGAGGGATGATGTTGCCCACATAACCACTCTTCACCGAGTTATAACCATTGTCGGCCATAAATTGGTAAGCTTTGTCCATGTGACGCTCGTAGTTACGTACAGAAGCCGAAGTTTCATGATGCATCATTAGTTTAACACCTTTACTTGCCGCATAGTTCTGAAGTTCTTTCACATTAAAGTCGGGATAAGGAGTCACAAAGTCGAAAACATAATCTTTACTCTTGCCAAACCAGTCTTCCCAACCTTCGTTCCATCCCTCTACCAATACTTGGTCAAAACCGTGCTGAGCCGCGAAATCAATGTATCGTTTCACATTAGCTGTGTTTGCAGAATGCTTTCCGTTTGGTTTGGTTTTAGAATAATCGGTTTCTCCCAATTTCACGCTGGAAAGTTCGTCTGTGTAAGCCCAAGAACCTTTACCGGTAATCATATCCCACCAAACACCGATATATTTCACCGGTTTAATCCATGATGTATCTTCAATTTTGCAAGGCTCATTCAGATTTAAAGTAATACGTGAAGCAAGGATATTGCGTGCGTCATCACTCACGATGACGGTGCGCCACGGTGAAGAACAAGGTGTCTGCATATATCCTTTATCACCTTGTGCGTCGGGAGTCAGCCATGATTCGAATACCATGTTCTTATCATCCAGATTCAGATGCATACAGGCATAATCGATTAATGCTGCCTCGTGAAGATTGATATACAGTCCGTCGTCTGTCTTCATCATCAAGGCCGTTTGAACACCTGTGGGCGAGAATGGGGTTTGTGAAGAGTTGGGGGTAATGGCTGTCTTCATCAAACCTCTGATTTCAGACAGACGGGAAACGGTATAGTCGTATTCCTGCGTGTCATAATCTCCGGGAATCCAATAAGCAGTATGGTCTCCTGCCATACCGAATTGTGAACGTTCTTCTTTGATAACAAAATAATTCAGGTTCTTCTGCAGGGGGAATTCGTAGCGGAAGCCCAGCCCGTCATTGAAAAGACGGAAGCGTATGATGATATACCTATCGTTTGCCGGCTGGTTCAGGGTTACTGCCAGCTCATTGTAATGATTGCGAATTTCTTTTTCTTCTCCCCATACCGGTTGCCAAGTTTCGTCAAAAGTAGAAGTTTGGGCATCCTTCAGCTCAAATCCATTATATAGGTTTGTTTTAGAATCAAGTTTGTCGGCATCTTTACGGTCTGTCCATTCAAAGTCTGTCTTAGCATCGGCATCTTCTTTTTTCAATTCCAGCCCCAGTTTGCTGGGTTTGATGACAGGTTTTTGTTTATAGGTCAGTTCATAAATGGGGGCGCCTTCTCCATTTAGGTGGAAAGTCATTTCCAGATTGCCATCCGGTGATGTAAGTTTTTGCTGTGCATTTGCTATGAATGAAATGCAAATGAATGCAATGAGTGAAAGTTTCTTTTTAATTTTCATATAACTATGGTATTAAATTATAAGCTAACAAGTTTCCTAACTCTGTTTTGTTTCGGATGTTGCAAATGTAAGGCTCTTGTATATTCAAAAATCTCACAAGAATAAAAATATAAATGAATTTATTCTTTGCTTAATGTTATCTGATTGAATATTAATGTATTGTCTGATTTGCAACATCCGATAAATATAAATCAAAGTGAACTATATCAGAACTCTAAAATCAATATCTCACGACCGGATAGCGTTAATTCTTTTCTTAAATCAACTTTAGTACCCGTCAAAACATCAGCGGCAGATGTCTGTGGCAATATTTCTTTATAAGGAGTTAAATCAATGCATTGTTCCTTATCGTTGCCGTTCATAAATACAGTAACCGATTTGTTTCCATATTTTCTTTCGTATACATATACTCCTTTATTGGGTGCAAAATGTTTTAGTGTTCCTTTGGCGATAGCTTCATTTCCTTTTCTCCATTGCAACAATTTCTGCATATAGTCAAATGCTTCTCTTTGTTGAGCGGTGCGATTGGCGTTTTGGAAACAATTGCGTGGATCTCCCTGCCATCCGCCGGGATAGTCACAACGGAGGAGGCCGTCGCCATTCGCTTTGTCTGCCGCCATTAATATTTCTGTACCATAATAAATCTGAGGAATACCGCGGGTAGTAAGCAAGAAAGTAAGTGCTTGTTTGTAGCGGTTCAGGTTCTTGGTGTCTTCATCGTTGTGGTAGAAGCGTGAAGTGTCGTGGTTGTCGAGGAATATCAGCAGATTCATGGGGTCTGCATAGACAAGGTCTTGTGTCAGATAATCATAAAGGCGGAATAATCCTCCGTTCCAGTCGGTTGTCTCTTCATCGAAAGCCCGGTTCATGTGCTCCATCAGGGGGAAGTCCATCACTGTGCGGAGATTTGAGTTTCTGGGTGCGGCAAGTTTGCTGTCTTTTTGCCAAAAAGAAACAAGTACATTGCTGTTCAGCCAAGTTTCACCCACGATGTTGAAGTCGGGATATTCCTCATTGACGGCTTTACACCAATTTGACATCATATCAAAGTCTGCGTATGGATGTGTGTCTTGGCGAATTCCGTTGATACCTGCATATTCAATCCACCAAATACTGCTTTGAATCAGATAGTTTGCTACATGGCGGTTGCGTTGGTTGAAGTCGGGCATTGATTCGGTGAACCAACCGTCGACTGCCAATTTGCGCTCATAGTCAGCGGCATGTATATCTTGTACACTGGCGGTCTTATAAGAAGTCTGTACATAGTTTCCTCTGAAATTGAACCAGTCTTTTGAAGGCATATCTTTGAAGAGATAGTTCTCACTGCCGCAATGGTTGAATATCATGTCCATTACTACTTTCATTCCTTTGGCGTGAGCGGCATCTACCAGTTTGCGGAACTCTTCGTTGTTACCGAAGCGGCGGTCTACCTGGTAGTAGTCGGTGATGGCGTAACCATGGTATGAACCTTCTTTCATATCATTTTCTTGGATAGGGTTGAGCCAAATGGCAGTGACACCCAGTTTGTCCAAGTAATCCAAATGATTTTCGATACCTTTCAAGTCACCGCCATGGCGTGCAAACGGTTCATTACGGTCTACTTTTGCTTCAAGCATTCCCGGGATAATATCGTTCGAAGGATCACCATTAGAAAAACGGTCCGGCATAATCAGATAAAGTACGTCACCGGCATTGAATCCTTTTACATCGGAAGCACCGTTTCTACGTTGTTTGATTTCGTAAGGGACAACAGTTTCTTTTTTACCTTGTTTCAACGTTATATTGAAAGATTGGGGAGCCGCTTCCGACAAATCCATATATAAGAGAAGATAGTTCGGGTTTTCTTGTTTGATTACTTCCTTTAACAGAATGTCTTTGGAGGAAATACTCACATCGCTTGACGAGATATTATCGCCATACAATAATACTTGCAATTCGGGATTTTTCATACCTGCCCACCAGAAGGTTGGGGCAACTTTCTTGATAATGGCTGCAGACGTGGTGTGCTGTAAGCCGAAGAGTGCGAGCAGTGTCATAAGTATAAAGCTTCTTTTCATAATATATAGTATTTAATGTTATTCGGTTTGCTTGGTGTTGCAAATGTAGGAGAGTAATGAATCCCTTTTTAGGAGTAGAATAAAAATATAAATGTATTTTGCCCTTATGTGATTGATTATTAGTGGATTTATGCCGTTCGGCCTAATGGAAAATATAAATGGATATGAAAATATATTTCTTGTTTTTCTTTATTTTAATTACTTATCTTTATATATTTGTGTAATACTTAATTAATACGGAATGAGAAAAATCACATATTGTCTTATATTGCTCCTTTTTATCTGTCCGATGACTTTGATGGCAGGGAAAGGACCTAATGAATCTGTGCTGAAAGAGCTGGATAGAGTCATAGAGGAAAAGCATTCTTTCCATGTGGAGAAAGAAAAAGAAATTGATGAAATAAAGGCTCGGCTTCACCGGTCCAAGGACCATGGGGAGAAGTATGAACTCTGCGGGTCGCTTTTTTATCTTTATCTGCATTATCAGGCAGACTCCTCTTTATATTATATAAATGAGAAAATGCATTTGCTTCCGTTGCTTGACAAACCTGAGTTGAAAAACGAAATCATCATCAATCGTGCTGAGGTTATGGGAGTGATGGGGATGTATAATGAGTCATTGGAACAGTTGAGGCAGATTAATCCCCAAGTGCTGAAGCAGGGACCGTTGAATTATTATTATCGTACTTTCCGGGCTTATTACGGTTGGGTGGCCGACTATACGACCAATACGGAGGAAAAGCAAAAGTATCTGGAGAGGACTGATGCTTATCGTGATTCCATATTGGCAACGGCATATCCGGGAGTGGACAGGGATATCGTGTTGGCGGAGAAGTACATGGTGATAGGTAAACCGGACAGCTCACTGGTTATTCTGAATGGCCTGTTGGAGCAGAACCCTGATAAGCGACAGAAGGCATATATCTATTATACGTTGTCCGAGGTGTATGATGTGACTGAGGATGTGGATAAACAGATTTATTATTTGGCCTTGACCGCTGTGGTTGATTTGGAGTCTGCCACAAAAGAGTATGCATCTCTGCAGAAACTAGCCCAACTGATGTATGAAAAAGGAGATATAGACCGTGCATATAAATATCTGAATTGCTCGATGGAGGATGCCGTTTCGTGCAATGCCCGGCTACGCTTTATCGAAGTGGCTCAGTTCTTTCCCATCATTGACAAGGCTTATAAATTGAAGGAACAAAGGGAGCGTCAGATTTCTCGTACCCTGTTGATTAGTGTCAGCCTTTTGTCTCTTTTTCTCATTGCTGCAATTTTCTATCTGTATAGATGGATGAAGAAACTGTCGGCCATGCGTAGAGATTTAAGTTTGGCTAACAAGCGGTTGACCGATGTCAATGACGAACTGGAGCAGACCGGTAAGATAAAAGAAGTGTATATTGCCCGTTATCTGGACAGATGTGTGATTTATCTTGATAAGTTGGAGCTCTACCGCCGCTCATTGGCAAAAATGGCGATGGCATCCCGCATAGATGATTTGTTTAAAGCCATTAAGTCGGAACAGTTTATCCGTGACGAGCGGAAAGACTTTTATAATGAATTTGATAAATCCTTCTTGGAGTTATTCCCTCATTTTATCCCTTCTTTTAATAAATTGTTGATAGAAGAAGGAAGAATATATCCTAAATCGGGCGAACTGTTGACTACTGAACTTCGCATCTTCGCATTGATTCGCTTGGGAGTGACAGACAGTAATAAGATTGCCCATTTCTTGGGGTATTCTTTGGCTACGATATACAACTATCGCAGTAAGATAAGGAATAAGGCCATAGGAGATAAAGAACGATTCGAGCACGATGTGATGAATTTATGACGCGGCCTGACGCGTCACTTTACACGTCCGTATGTGTGGGGCTCTGCCTCTGTATGTGTGGGCTTACACGTTAGTACGTATGAGGCGATGCGTACTAACGTGTTTTATGATGCCTTTATCCGTTACTGTTTCTCCTTAATAATACCCACACAGCCGGCACCGATAATGAGGAATATCCCTGCCAATACCAGCATATTAACTTCCGGGGCAACGTTGCCTGTTGTGGTAAACATCTTTAGTATCATTCCTCCCAGCGAAGCGGCTACGATTTGCGGGACACAGATGGTTCCATTGAACAGTCCCAGGTAAGTACCCATGTGTCCTCCTGTCAGTGCATTGGTCAGAATAGTAAAAGGCAAAGCCAACATTGCTGCCCATGCACAACCAATCAATACGAATGATACAAATAATGCATATTGATTATGGATGAACAAAATAGAGATGAAACCGATGCCTCCAAGTACCAGACTGAGTACATAGGCAAACTTTTTGTTTTTAATTGTCGGAATCACTGCAGCCCAAATGACAGAGCCGATTGCCTGTACCGCAAACAGGATACCTACCCAGTCGGCAGCATTCTGATATTGCATGGATTGAGTGTCGAGAACTACTTTCGCTACACCTCCTGCCATTGTTTCTACCGTAGGAGTATCAAAGACATTCAATGCCACAGTTCCATTGGTGTAAGTCCACATAAACATGAAAGCTGCCCAACAAAAGAATTGCACCAAGCCTACCGTCCAGAAAGCTTTCGGGGCTTTGACCAATAGCTTGAACATATTTGTCTTTTCCTTTTTCTCCTCATTGGTAATGCCGTGATATTCTGCATATTCTTCAGGTGGAAATTCCTTCACTTTGGCCGATGTATAAAGGACGCAAAGTATCAGGATGAACGCCCCGATGTAGAAAGAGTAGATGACAGAATCAGGCACGACACCCTTGGGGGCGATATTGCTAATACCGATTGCCGCAAAGATAAACGGAAACAGGTATCCAGCCAAACTTCCTGCATTACAAAGAAAACTTTGAATGGAATAGGCAAGCCCTTTTTGTTTTTCGTTGACCATATCGCCTACCATCATTTTAAAAGGTTGCATAGCCATATTGATGGAAGTGTCGAGGAACATCAAAGAAACCAAGCCAAAAATCATGGCAGCACCGACGCTCATGCCGAAACTTCCTGCATTCGGCAACAGGCACATGACACACACCGCAACGAGCGCCCCCACAAACAGGTAAGGAATACGTCGTCCGAAACGTGTCCAGGTGCGGTCGCTCAAGGCACCGATGATAGGTTGCACAATGATTCCTGCCAGTGGAGGAAGAATCCAAAAGTAACTTAAGTCGTGAGGGTCTGCCCCCAGTGTGGAAAAGATACGGCTTATATTAGCACTTTGCAGAGCGTAGGCTATTTGTACGCCAAAGAATCCGAAACTAATATTCCACAGTTTCCAAAATCCTAAATCCGGTATTTTCTTCATGATATTGATATAAGTTAGAATCTGCCTGTGGCATCAATCATTTCTTTCATCTTTTCATTAAACTTGTCGCTCTTCATCAGCTCTTCCAGAGTGAGATGCATTCTGTATCTCCAATAATGGCGCGGGTTGGCCGGCACATTAATTCGTTCGGCGTTTACATCCGGATAACGGATTTCCTCGTCCATCGATAACCAGTCTTGGAATGACAGGATACAGAGCAAAGACGGACATTCCAAGTGGCTGCGCACAATCTCTTCGCAAACCCATCCCGGTGCGGTGGCAGGTACTTCGCCCCAGTGTCCCATCACCTGATTGTAGTAACGGCAGGTCTGTTCGTAATCTTCTTCCCACCAGCCCCGCAATGTAGACATGTCATGGGTAGAAATGGTGCAAACCGAACGATAAGGATATTCCCATACATGGCCGAACTCGTGTTGGGGATTTTTGGGCATACGCTGAATCTCAAGGCTGAGTATCTGCAACTGTTCCATTACCCAGGGCACACAGTCGGGCACCATGCCCAAGTCTTCACCACATACCAGCATCGATGTAGACTGTGTCAGGATAGGGAGTTTCTTCATTGCTTCCTGATACCAGAACTGGTTATGACGTTGATAATAATAGTGGTTATAAAGGCGGTTGAATGCTTCTTTATCTCCCCAGCTCAGCACCTCAAAAATGAAGTCGTTCTGCACAGCGATACGCGGATGATACATGGAAGGGTGTTTACGGTCGGGCACGAAAAGTACATTGCTGATTAGTGCGTACAGTCCTTCACATATATTTCTGCTTTCTTCGTCTTTCCGGTCGGCAAAATAGGATTCTACCTTACGCTGCGTATCAAATTCAGAACGCATTTCATAAATGTCATCATGGCAGTGCCGCACGAATGTCTCTTTCACCATACCAGCTTTCTCGCCGAAAATGCGGTTCAGGATATTCTCATTAATGAATGGCTTCGTCATGAAGTCTTTTTGGAAGGTCAACCCATAGCTTTGTATTTCGTCTACACTCATCGGCAGGGCAGGTACAAACTGTCCCAGTAAGCCATGAACCGAATGGAATGGAATCTCCCAAATGCGGAAGAAGCCCAAGATGTGGTCAATGCGGTAGGCGGTAAAGTATTCTGCCATTTTGCGGAAACGCTTTTGCCACCATTGGTAGTTGTCCTTCTCCATTACATCCCAATTGTATGTGGGTAAACCCCAGTTCTGTCCGTTGGTAGAGAATGCATCGGGCGGTGCACCGGCTTGTCCGTTCATATTGAAATAGTAGGGCTCAATCCAGGCTTCCACACTATTGCGGCTGATGCCTATGGGAATATCTCCTTTAAAGATAATACCTTTTTCGCGTGCATAATTGCCGGCATCCAATAATTGGATGTGCAGGTTGTATTGTACATAATAATAGAAAGCAATTTCTTCGTAACAGTTGCTTTCGGGTGCACACATGACCGCTATCTCATCAGCATGGTATTCATTATGTTCAGGCCATTGGCTGAAATTGGGGGTACCATACTGGTCTCTTAAATAAGAGAAAGCAGCGTAGGGGAGTAACCAATGTTCATTTTCTTTGAAGAACTTCTTGAATTCGGCAGAAGCCAGCACTTTCTTTCCCGTTTGTTGGAACATCGATTTCAGATAGGCTCGTTTGGCGTTGTTCACCGCTTCATAATCGATTTGGGGAAGAGCATTCAGTTCTTTTCGTTTCTCTTCATAGACAGCTAGTGCCTCTTTGTCTTTTAGTTTGCCCAACTGACGCAAATCAATGTACATGGGATGGAATGCATAAATTGAAATGCTGTTGTAGGGATAAGAATCCATCCAGGTATTGGTAATGGTAGTATCATTGATGGGAAGAATCTGTACAGCTTGCTGGTGGGTGCTCACTGCCCAGTCTATCAGTTTCTTTAAGTCACCGAAGTCGCCTACGCCAAAACTGCCTTCGCTACGAAGTGAGAAGACCGGAATGGCAGTACCTGCCACCTTGCGTGCAGAAGAAGTGAAATGGACTTCAGTTTCGGGAGTGAGATAGATTTCTCCCTTTTTCATTCCGTCGATGTAGAGCAGGCGGTTATTGTGGGCTTCCCATTCTTCCACTTCTTTAGTATCGGCATTGCAAGCCACAAATTTGTATTCTAGTGGGAACTCCATGCTGGCGGCATTCAGAGTTACTGTCCATTCGTTGGGTTGGATTTCTTCCATCAGTACAGCTCGTTTGCCATCCCAGTCTCCCAATGCTGCACCGCGTCCGCAAATTCCCAATTGCTGATGTTTGTGATGTAAACAGGGGCAAAGGGCACGGAAGGTAATACTGCAATCGGCAGGAGCAATTGTTTTTATACTGTTGGCAGATTGGTAGTCGCCGCTGAATGCAGAACTATATAAATAGGATTCTTGTGGAAGGTCTTTCCAAAAGTCATCTAATATATAGTGGCAATTTCTCTTTTTGCCGGGACAGAAGATATGGGGCATTGTTCCGCTTTCCCGACGGATACATTGTCCGTCGCGGTACACTCCATAACGGTAGGAGATAGGGATACCTGCGGGGGCGTCCGTCATTTCGGCACTGCCTTCCCAACGGATTCCGTCCCCGGTGCTGAGCATGATTGGTTGGTTATCGTTGCCGCATAATGTTGCGCCGAGTGCTTCTCCCCAGGCGGTGCGGTATTCGATTCGGAATGTGAGTTTCATATTATTATCTTATTAATGGTTTATATTCCAAATGGTTTGATGTTCCAAAATTAAGACTTTCCCGCATATAATCTTCATCAAGTGATTAAAATTATAAGAAAAAGAACGTTTATCTGAAGCTCTCTTATCGTTTGTGTTTGTCTGTTTTCTCCCATTTCATCGATGAAAATGGCACAAGGAAGTATTATGGCACCCTTCGGGAAAAGGAAATGAAATATAAATGAAAAGGGGAGCCCTATTGTGTGCGGAAGGGGGAGGATGTATGTAAAAAGTCCCGGCTCGGTGAAGAGTCGGGACTACCTCAAATTGTAAGATGTGAGGATTGGTTTTTTTTAATTTTTAAATATTTAGTTGAATACAACTATTACGCGTCGATATTCGCATACGTCGCGTTTTTCTCTATGAACTCGCGGCGCGGACCTACATCATCCCCCATCAGCATGGAGAAGATATAATCCACGTTTGCGGCATTTTCTATTGTCACTTGTTTCAGGATACGGGTCTCAGGATTCATTGTTGTTTCCCAAAGCTGTTCGGGATTCATTTCACCCAAACCTTTGTATCGCTGTGTATGAATGCCGTTTTCCTGACCGTCGCCATATTTTTGGATAAACTCCTGACGGGCTTCTTCAGTATAGCAATATTCGCTGATTTTGCCTTTACTACATTTATAGAGAGGCGGATTAGCAATATATAAGTGGCCGTTTTCGATGATTTCCGGCATATAGCGGTAGAACAATGTCATGATAAGAGTGTCGATATGTGAACCATCGACATCGGCATCGGTCATGATTACCACCTTATGATAACGCAGTTTGTCAATGTTTGCTTTCTTGCTGTCGTCGTCACCGTCCACACCGAAACGAATACCCAGTGCAGTGATGATATTGTTTACTTCATCACTTTCAAATGCTTTGTGCCACATCGCTTTTTCCACGTTCAGAATCTTACCTCTCAGCGGCAGGATAGCTTGCGTGGCACGGCTGCGTCCTTGTTTGGCAGAACCACCTGCCGAGTCACCCTCGACAAGGAATAATTCACATTCCTCAGGATTACGGCTGGAACAGTCGGCAAGTTTGCCCGGCAGTCCGCCACCCCCCATCGGGCTTTTGCGCTGAACAGATTCGCGGGCCTTGCGTGCGGCAATACGGGCAGTAGCAGCCAAAATCACTTTGTCTACAATCTGCTTTGCTTCTTTCGGATGCTCTTCCAGATAGTAGGTAAGTGCTTCACCCACGGCTTGATTCACGGCTCCGCTGACTTCGCTGTTACCCAGCTTGGTTTTGGTTTGTCCTTCAAATTGCGGTTCGGCTACTTTTACAGAGATAACAGCTATCAAGCCTTCGCGGAAGTCTTCTCCCGAGATTTCGACTTTTGCTTTCTCCAATGCCTTGATATCTTCGGCATATTTTTTAAGTACACGTGTCAGTGCGCTGCGGAATCCCGCTTCGTGTGTACCACCTTCTATAGTGTTGATATTGTTGACATAAGAATGCAGACTTTCACGATAACCGGTGTTGTACATGATAGCACATTCAATTGGGGTACCGTTTTTCTCTGTGTTCAGATAAATCACATCGTCAATCAGTGAATCATTGTTTCGGTTCAGAAAGCGTACAAACTCTTTCACACCTTCGTCCGAGTGGAACACTTCTTTCTTAAAGTTGCCTTCCTCGTCTTTCTGGCGACGGTCAGTGAGCGAGATGGTAATACCCTTGTTCAGGTAAGCCAATTCGCGCATACGTGCTTCGAGGATATCATATTTATATTCGGTAACAGTGAAGATAGAATCATCCGGCCAAAAGGTTTGTTTGGTACCGCTGATTTCTGCATTGCCTACTTCTTTAACCGAGTACAGGGGATGTCCGCATGAATATTCTTGCTGGAAAATCTTACCGTTGCGGAATACTTGTGTAGTCATGTGCTTGGACAGTGCATTCACACACGATACACCTACACCGTGAAGACCACCAGATACTTTATAGGAACCTTTATCGAATTTACCTCCTGCATGGAGCACCGTCATAACGACTTCCAATGCGGATTTCTTTTCTTTTTCGTGGAAATCCACCGGGATACCACGGCCGTTGTCCTGCACTGTGATGGAGTTGTCTTCGTTAATTGTTACTTCTATGTGGTCACAGAATCCTGCCAGCGCTTCGTCGATAGAGTTGTCAACAACTTCATAAACCAAGTGGTGCAAACCCTTTTCGCTGATATCTCCGATATACATGGCGGGACGTTTACGAACGGCCTCCAGTCCTTCAAGAACCTGGATATTGCTGGCCGAATAATTGTTCTCGCCGTTTATCTTTTCTTCTTCAGTCATGTTTAATTCGATTTCTTTATTTAGCTCTCAAAGATACGAAAAAATGCTGAGATAGAAGGAGTCTTGGAGGATAAAAAAAGTAAATTTATGGCTTGGTTATGATAATGGAGGCGTTGTCCGCCTGGTATTCAGTCTTCCTGAAACGACAAAAGGCTGAATCATACGATTCGGCCTATTTTATCTTTTAGTTTAAGACTTTGCTTAAGCGAGCTTGCTAATATGAGCAGCCAATTTAGACTTCAGGTTAGAAGCTTTATTCTTATGAATAATGTTGCGCTTAGCTAACTTGTCCAACATTTTTTGGATGCCTGGATACATTGCAACAGCTTCTGCTTTGTCAGAAGTCTCACGAAGTTTTTTAACAGCGTTACGCATTGTTTTTGCATAATATCTGTTATGAAGTCTTCTCTTCTCTTCCTGTCTGATTCTCTTTACTGATGATTTGTGATTTGCCATCTCGACTAATCTTTAGTTTTGTTCTTTTATTATTTTTATTTGTAGCCCCTGGGGGAATCGAACCCCCCTTTCAAGAATGAAAATCTTGCGTCCTAA
>NZ_CAOOSE010000018.1:0-86848 GCF_948499155.1 uncultured Phocaeicola sp.
CGAACCAGACTTATCTGTCCAATGTGGTGAACCGCTACTTCGGTTGCCACCTGAAGGATTTGCTGAACAAGTACCGGGTAGAATATGCCAAGGAACTGCTCCGTTCGGACACATATACGCTAGATGAGCTGCCCCAACATTGCGGATTCCTGTCACGAAGCACATTCTACGCCGCTTTTAAGAAGATGACGGGCGCCTCTCCAAAAAAATATATGAAACAAGAACAGAGGGCTGTGCCCTCAGAACCGATAGAATATGTATAACCAATTTTAGTTTTTTAAATTTATAAATTTAAAGTTTTTCTATTATGAACAAAAAGTTTTTAAGTGCAATCCTGTTCGGAGCCTTGATGGTTTCGTCAACAGGAACATTCGTGTCTTGTAAAGACTATGATGACGACATCAAGGACTTGCAGGAGCAAATCGACAAGCAGAAGACTGACCTGAGCGATAAGGTCACTGCCATTGAATCTTCTATCGCCAGCCTGCAAACGGCTCAGACCGGCTTGGAAGGCAAAATAGCAGAAGTGAAAGATGCCGCTGAAAAGGCTGCTTTGGAAGCTCAGAAGACTGCTATTGCTGCAGCTGCAGAAGAACTCGCCGGTGTAAAGGCAGAGTTGGAAGCTGCTATCACTAAATTGCAGACTGCAACCGACGAGGAAATTCAGGCTGTAAAAGGTGATATTACAGAAATCGAAGCTTCTATTGCTGAGGTAAACGGTAAAATCAATGCTTTGCAGGCATTTCAGACAACTACCGAAGAAACTTTAGCTGCTTTGGCTGATGCTGATACTAAATTGGCAGGCACACTGACTGCATTGGATGCTGAAGTGAAAGCCAATAAGGTAGCTATCGGTAAAAATGAAGCTGCTATCGGTGCTCAGAAAAAGGCTTTGGATGCCTATATCTTGTCAAACGATGAGGCTGTAGCTGCCAACAAGACTGCCATTGAAGGCATTCTGGTTACATTGGGTGAACAACAGGAAATCTTGGATGGCCTGAAGGCATTCGATGTGAAAGAAACTCAAGATGCTATTGCAGCTATCCAGGCTACACTGGAAACTATGGCTACTGAACTGACAACCTTGTCTAATCAGATTTCAGCAATCAACTCCAACTTGGATTTGGTTTGGGCTGCTATTGCCAAAGGTGTAACTCACGTTTCTCTGTATGCTTCGGCTAACGGTGCTATCATTAATGGTGAAAATGTGAAACTTGGAGCAGCCAACATTGAACTGCTTTCTGCCAAATCAATCGCTGACTGGACTTTCGGTGAAGGAATGCCGGGTGCTGTTAAATTCACTAAGGGTGAAAGAAGCAAACTGAGAGCTACCTTGGTTGTTCGCGTTTCTCCCGTTACTGCAACTTTAAATGCAGGAGACATTCACTTTATCAGTACTCAACTGGACGGTACTACTCCGGTAGACTTGGTTGAAAAAGGTTTGGTGAAAGTAACAGGTATAGAGGCTTACAAAGGTGAAGTATTGTCACGCGCCGGTATTTCAGCAACAGGATTGTGGACTGTAAACTTGGAAGTGGGTGATAAATATGATGAAACTGCTTATGACAAGGCTACAACCGTTGTTAAATCAGAAGAAAAAGATAAGCTGTTTGGCAATCCAGATTATAATGTAGTTACTGAAGAAAAGTCTGTCTTATTTGCGGTGAAGGTTGCTGATACAGACAATGCTGCCAGAGCTGCAGTATCTGAATATGCTTTAGCGTTTACAAAAGACAATTCTGAAGCGAAGGCAACACTTGATTTCAATGTATGGGCCGGAACTGATGGTTGGAAAGTTAAAAATCTGCACAACCGTTTTAGTGAGAGTGAAGAAGATGTTGATGGAACAAAGGCTCCTACTGAATACACATGGACCGATGCTCCTGCTGCTACTCCTATATTTAAAGGTGCTTTGGCTAATACAAAAGAAGATACTGAGGATGACCGCCAAAACACATGCTTGAGTCAAGCAACTGGAAAAGTTGAAAAACCGGTTGTGTCTTCTACTGCAAATTCATTCAAAGTGAAATTGGCAGACAATATGTTGGCATCAGCTACTCACTTCTATGTAGTATTGGATAAAGAACGTGCTTTGTCTTCAGACGATTCTGAAATCAAGGCTTGGACAGAAATTTATGAACCGAAGATTACCGGTATCAATACTGTATATGATGTGAAGACTACAGGTGGCGAGGCAACAATCGGTTTCACTGCTGACAACATCAATGACGTTATCGGTTTCCGTGTTTACGCTGTAAACTCTAATGGTACTTTGGTTGACCCGGATGGTCGTGCATTCTATGTACGCGTAGGTGCTGTTACAGATGTAATCTCTGCTAAGACAACTATCATTGCAGATGCTAATGTCGCTTACAATAAGAACTTATCTGGTAAGGTTGACGTTGCAGTTGAAATGAAGGATAAGTATGCTGAGGCAAAAGGTACAATTGCCGGTGTTGAATTAGTAACTGATAAAGTTTATCACTTGAGTGGCTCTTGGATGGGTGAACCTTACTCAAAAGATGCATTCCAGGTTAAATTTGAAATGCAAGATGGTTCTATTCAAGATATTACTTACTTTAATAGTAAAGACTTGAAGGAGTTGGCTAAGGTTAAGAGTATCTATACTACTCGTACAAAGGATATCGCTGTAACTGATTATGTTGACGACCAAGTTTATAACGGTACTATCAGCTTCAAGAATGATAAAGATGTAGCTATTGCTACTCTGAATGTTTCTATGACTAAGGTTGTTCCGACTACTTTGCCTGCAGGTACTGCATGGAAGGAAAATCAATTGCAAGCTGACAAGAAGACATACTTGTGCTATGTTATTCCTGATGCATTTACTCCTGTAACTGCTACCGAAGCTACAATGAAGACCAATGAAATGTTCAATGTTGATGCCACTATCAGTGATGTAAAGAAGTACACATTCTTCTTCACAACCAACAATCCGATTGTAAATAGAAAGGTTGAAGGTTTCGGTAATACTGTTTTGAGCCTTGATGATAAATCTAAGGATGAATTTGCAATGATTGATGATGTAACTCCTTATGATGTAGTCGTTAAGTACAACTATGGTAAGGTTTCATCTAAGACTCCTACTCAGGATATTGTAATAGATAATGCAGCAGATGGCTGGAAGGCTATTTATAGCAATATTTATGGCAAGTCTTATACATTCGATTGGGCAAGTGATGCCTATAAAGCAGCCGCACAAAAGATAAAATATGGTGTAGACTTCAAGTACATGAATGGTAAGGATGTTGTCACTTTGGATAATGTAATCGAAGGCAAGAGCTCTTATTACGCCATCTATGATGCAGTATTGGCTGAGGCAAAAGGCTTGAAGATTATACCTGAGAAATGTTCTTTCGTAACAGTTTCAACAGGCGAAATTTCTGAATACTTCGGAATTAGTTGGAGTGCTGATGGTAAAACACCTGAATATTTGGAAGCTCTTAAGAAGGATTCTAATATTGGTGCCAATGTTCCTTCTATATTGAAGATTACAGTTCAGGATTGCTTTGGTAACGAACGTGTAATTGAAATGAACATGACAGTTGTTCCTAACGTTGCAAAATAATAGTTTTTAGAGCAGGTTTTAAAAACTATTCCTAATAAAGCTTACCCTCGTCGCAAGTAATTGTGGCGGGGGTAATTTTTTTAGGGGCTCCTTTATGGAAAGACTTATGATAAGCTTGCTTAATATTTCCTCGATAATAATCTTATAGGTGTCCATTTGATATTACGGAACCTGACACTTCATGGCATATATATATGTAGGCTTACGCGTACGTACGTGTAGGCCTATACGTATATACGTGTGGCCCGATGCGTACGTACGTGCAGGCCTATGCCACCGTATGTGTAGCCCGATGCGTACACTACAGTGGATAATGCTGTCGTTTCGTGCGTAGGGGCGAGGTTTGCTCGCCCGAAAACAGTTTGTTTTGTGTCTTCGGGCAGGCGAACCCTGCCCCTACAGCTGACGATGGGATAGCCCGGTTTAGTTTTGACACACTCCTATGCTGCAAAAAAGACCTTGAAGTTTTCAAAAAAGCTCGGTATGTTTCTTAAAAACTTCAGCACCTTTTTTTAAAAGCCCGGCATGTTTTTCATGTAGGGGCAGATGGGAGTTTCCCCTCATGAAGCCGGTCATTCCCTCTTCTCCCTTCATCCCTATATTTTAATGAGTACACACTGGCTATCAGATGGTTAAAGATGACAGCACATCTCCTCATCCTCCCTTCAGCCGCGCTTTCCAGGTCCTTTCACAATCTGCCTTCAGTATTTGTCCCGCCGGAAGAAATTCTACAAATGAAGGGAGGCTGAAAGGGTGATGACGAGACGTCCCTTCACTACCGGAGCCCCATCAACAGGGCGTTTCAGCAACGAATGAAAGGTGTAAGGAAGAAGCAGATTTCTGCTTGTAGGGTGAAAAAACACAGTTAGTTTATCACTGCTATCGCAAATGGGTGGCTTTGTTGGATATTGACTGGTTATTAGCCCCATCCAAAGGCGATGGATTGTAGAAAGATTATCCTCGTGGATGGATTATACAATAGAAGACTCTGCCGAAATTAGGAACAAATATTCGATTCGGCAGAGGGAATGGTCAAATTAGCAACTATATGATTTTTCAAATGCTTCGGCTTTTGCGAAAAGTTCTATGTCTTTTTGAAAAAGACTTAAGTCTTTTTCGGAAACTCTTTGGTCTTTTCCAAAAACTTCAAGGTCTTTCCATTATGATACGTTGACATCCGTTAAGATTTACAGAGCAGGAGTAAAACAAACATTTGATGATGCTTAATCTATTGGGAATGTGATGAATAAAATTGGGGGAGGAAGAAGAAAAAAAGTGTATCTCTTACTAAGAGATACACTTTTCGCTGCAAATTTACACAAAGTTTTGATAATTAAAACTTTTTGAGAAGAAAAATCACAGGTCAAATGCAAAAATATCTTTAGTCTTAAGTTGTAGGACAGTTTTTTATCGGCTTAAACAATTAATAATAAAGCGGTTATGTGCGTTCGGTGTATCTCTTAGTAAGAGATATACTGAACGCAACCCTTTTTTAAGGGTTTGGAAAATGTGTATTTATCTGAAAAAGAGACGATAAAAAGAGAGTACAATGGACTACCTGTTTCTACACCGCGACAAGCGCACCTTTACTTCCGAAAGGCAGAAGAATCTGCTCTTCCGGGCTGCCCATCTTTACTGGGAGCAGAAGTTTGCAGGCCGTAACGTGGAGCAGGCAAGGAAAGTCGATTGTGAGCTATATAAATATGTATTGTACTATTTGGAAGTGCGCCAGGTGTTCCTTGACCCGAAGCTCTCACTGAAGAAGCTGAGTGAGATGATTGAAACGAACCAAACCTATCTGTCGAACGTAGTAAACCGCTATTTCGGTTGCCATCTGAAAGATTTGGTGAACACATACCGCGTGGAATATGCCAAAGAACTGCTCCGCTCAGGCAAATGTCCGTTGGAGGAGCTGCCCCAACGCTGCGGGTTTCTGTCGCGAAGTACATTTTATACCTCCTTTAAAAAGGTGACGGGTGTCTCTCCCAAAAGATATATGAAACAAGAACAGAGGGCGATACAGCCCTCAGAACCAATAGAATATGTATAACCAATTTTAGTTTTTTAAATTTATAAATTTAAAGTTTTTCTATTATGAACAAAAAATTTTTAAGTGCAATCCTGTTCGGAGCCTTGATGGTTACCTCAACAGGAACATTTGTGTCTTGTAAAGATTACGACGATGACATCAAGGACTTGCAGGGACAAATTGACGCTAACAAAGCAGGCATCGAAGAACTGAAAAAGTTAATCGGTGAGGGTGACTATGTTACCAATGTAGCCAAAGATGGCGATAATATTGTTGTCTCTTTCAAAAACGCCGGGAACAAGACTATTGAACTGAAAGATGAAGTAGGCTCAATCTGTAAGGTGGAAAACGGTGAACTTTACATTGACAACAAGGCAACAGGCATTAAAGTGTCTGCTGACGCTCCTGTTACTGAATTCAAGCCGGCTGTTAAGGTTGAAGACGGCAAATGGGCTGTGTTGCAAGAAGACGGCACTTACAAGACAACCGGTATTCCTGCATCAGGCGTAACAGTTACCGGTTCTCAGACTGACGGCTTTACTTTGACTATTTATGATAAAGACGGTAAAGCAACTGAAGTGAAATTGCCGACTGCCACTTCCAGAATTACAGGCTTGTCTTTGGGTGTGAACAAGATATTGACGCTTGCAGCTGCCACCCCCTGGAATTTGGAACAAAACAAGAACGTCATTACAAAGGCATCAGACTGGAAAGGTCCCAAAACTTTGCCGAACGCCGGTGATGTGGTATATTCCAATGTTGCTAAGGACCCTATTGACTTGCGCATTAACCCTGTGGATATCGATGCTACCGGCATCACATTTACGCTGACTAACAGCAAGAACGAAACATTGAACTATGTTGAGCTGACTGCTAAGGAATATAAAGAAGAATATCAGACCGTACCTCAGACCGTACAGTCAAAAGCTGCTTATGGCAATGGACTGTATACATTGGTGCTGGATAACTTTGTAGTAGCCAAGGCGAATGCTGGTGATTTCAAGGAAGAATTGGAAGCTATTGAAGTAAAAGATGGTGAAGACACTAAATATATAGGTTATGCTGTAAATGCAAATTCTTCTTATCGCACAGCTTATAAGGTTGTAGTGAATACAGGTGAGGCAGAAGGGTTGGCTAAATATAATATCAACGCGGACGTAGATAAAGACCTTGGTGCTGAAACAGCCGAAGAGTTCACCGGAATAGAAGTGGGTAAGGCATACGAAGTAACATTTGATAACCCTGCCGCTCTGTATGATATGTTCTTTGATGTGAAAGATACCTATAAGAATGCATTCGGTGTGACTTGGGATAATGCTACTCATAAGTTTACTGTAGGCAAGAATCCGGATGAAGCTTCTCTTCAGGGAGAGTTTCCGATGGATATCTATACTGTGGATAATACCGGTAAGACTCAAAAGACTTCTGTCAAAATCTCATTGTCAACCGTAATTGCTCCTACTAAGGATTATCAACTGATAACCAAGAATATTGCTGATAAAGACAACTACTTTAATATTGATTTGGCATTGATGAAGAGCAATTTAGGTGCTAAGTTGCAGACTTGGGCATTGAATGCTGATATTAACGAGACAACTTATGCGCTGTATGAAAAATATGAAGATGGTGTATTGAGTGGTGAAGTATCTAGTGTGATTGCCGATAAAGCCTTGTTCACTCCTTCTATTCTGAAAGAATCTAAGAAAGATGCCGCTGTAGCAGCTGCTGCTGATGAAGCCAACTATATTCGTCTGACTATTGACAACGGAAAGGCTAAGAATGCCGGAATGAAGTTGAACACAACTTATTATGTAAGTATCACATTCCAAGACAAGAATTTGTCAGTATTGAACAGCATCGTAGTTCCTGTTAAGTTCGTGGCTCCGGCATTGTCTGAAGCATTTGAAATTGAACCGGCATTCCAAGACAAGACTACTAACGCAATCAATGCTTATTTCTATCTTGGTAATGGAATTGGCAGCAATGGCAAGGTTGCTGAAAAATCAGTTCTGTTGACTAAGTACTTCAAGAAGTATTTGGATACTACTATTGACTTTAAGGATGACGATCAACTGGGTGCAGACAAGAAATCTTCAAAAGCTATTGCTAAATTTAAAAAGGTCTCAGAAACAACTGTAGCAGAGGAAACAACAGACGAAGATGAAGAAGCGAAAGAACCGAGTACTTCTTATGAAGAGGTAACCAGCAACGCAACATTTGAAAACATCTATGTCGGTTTGAATGAAAAAGTTACTAAGAGTAAAACAGACATGCGTGAGTATGGTTATGGTGAAGCATTGACAGTAATTGCTTCTGCTGATGATTATGAAGGTTGGAAATATACTGAAACTGCAGAAAAAGAATACTCATTCCAGATTAAATTGATGAGTCCGATTTATGAAGGTACAGTATCAGGTGTAGATGGTAAACCGATTGAGGTAAATCGTAATGACCTGAAAACAGGTGCTTCCATTACTTCTGCAATGATTAAGGGTTATGACTATACTAACAAAACAACCAATGCATACAATGTAGTTCCTGATGCAGTTGGCGAAAACGGCGCATTGGCATGGGCTGATCCTCAAATCGAGAAAGTTGAAGCAAAAGAATCAGAAAATGATAAACCGGCTTTGCTTACTGAAGTTAAAATGACTGCGGCTACCGGAGCTACGGCAGACAAGCATGGTAAGATTGTAGTGAAAGGTGAATCAACTACAGGAGAATCTAATCCGAAATTGACTGTTACGGTTACCGATATCTGGGGCTATGTTAAAGCATGTGACGTAACTCTTACATTGAAATAATAGTTATTGACTACTGTTTCATTTAGAATAAAAAGAGGAGGAGAGGTTTATACTCTTCTCCTTTTTTATTATACATCAATAAACCGATCAGAATCGCAGTTCATGGTTTCGGAGACAATGTATTGAGATAATGTCTTGCTAAAGAAACAATCTACCAATTGCTCATATTCGCTAAGGATAAACTTAACATTTTGTAGTTTGTCAAACTTATATATTATTTTAAGCAATGCAATTTCATGTTCCGACAACTGAGATAATAAGATATTTCTATAAACGTTTTTCTCTTCTTCCTTTATTGATTGGTTTTGAATGTTTTGATATACATATTGGACAATAGTACAAACAGTGCGATAATAGGATATTAACCTTAATCGATGACCGTCAAACAGTTTAATGTTGGCGTTTCCATAATCTTTTAGATATTTGGGCTTACCGCCATTTATAAGGAATGATTCCTGTAATAATAAGAGTACGTTATTCAGTTCTTTTATTTTTTTCTGTAACTTGTCTGAACAGGTTTCCGATAATCTTGAAATTGATGATTTGCTTACTCCATTCAGAAATAAATAGTATGATTGTTCTAGCTCATATTTTTTTCTATCATGACATCCTTTATATACATTTGAGATGTGTACTAAATAGTAGATAGCCTTGAATTCATAAAACATAAAATGGAATACCTGTTTTGCATCTCCTACATTAGTCATGTGGATACCTGCTTCTTGGTTGTGTAGTAAGTCCAAAAAGCGGAAGAACTTGTTTTCAAAGCGCTCTTTCTTTATATCCATGCGTTGTTTTGCTGCCTCGGCTTCTTGCTTTAAGCTAATTTCTTCTTGGTTTTGGCTAATCTCTATCTGATGTTGGTTGGACTCATATTGAACCCAAAAAGCTTCAAATGTGAGCCAAATAGCAAGTAGAGTTAAAAAAGGGCTTGTAATGCCGCCAATAATGCTTCCTACATCTTTAGGCTCTCCCAAATGGATGACACAGATATCTAATTGTGTAAGGAGAATAGGAGTTATTAATGCTCCTATGGCAAAAATGAGTGCTCCGGTAAAATACAATTTTCTTTTGCGTTTCATTAATACAATCTTTTTCTCTGTATCTTTTTGTGTTCCCATATATAAGTAGATTTACGTTGTACTTCACAAACATAGTAAAATAAATTAGCTCATCTTGTTTATGGACAAAGAAATTTGAGATAAATGTTTAAAAGGGTTTGCTCAAATGGTTCGTCTAAAATTGCATTGGTTATGCTACCTTATGTTTGGGCTAACATACTCATCTCTGAAAGTGATGGAGCCTTTTTGAAAAAGCCTTAGTTCTTTTTCAGAAACTATTAAGTATTCGGAGAAAATCTATAAGTTCCTTAGAATGTGTGTTTTTACATTTTTAAACACTGCCTAAAGTGATAGGAAATAGGTGTGGGGATAAGGCTAATATGCTGATTATGTGTTGAATAGCTCTAGGGGAGAAACTTGAAAAAATGTATATCTCTTAGTAAGAGATATACATTTCGCTGCAAATTTACACAAAGTTTTGATAATTAAAACTTTTTGAGAAGAAAAATCACAAGGCAAGTGCAAAAATATCTTTAGTCTTAAGTTATAGGACACTTTTTTATCGGCTTAAACTATTAATAATAAAGCGGTTATGTGCGTTCGGTGTATCTCTTACTAAGAGATGCACCGAACGCAACCCTTTTTTAAGGGTTTGAAAAATGTGTAATTATCTGAAATAGAGACGATAAAAAGAGAGTACAATGGACTACCTGTTCCTACATCGCGACAAGCGCACCTTTACTTCCGAAAGGCAGAAGAATCTGCTCTTCCGGGCTGCCCATCTTTACTGGGAGCAGAAGTTTGCAGGCCGTAACGTGGAGCAGGCAAGGAAAGTCGATTGTGAGCTATATAAATATGTATTGTACTATTTGGAAGTGCGCCAGGTGTTCCTTGACCCGAAGCTCTCACTGAAGAAGCTGAGTGAGATGATTGAAACGAACCAAACCTATCTGTCGAACGTAGTAAACCGCTATTTCGGTTGCCATCTGAAAGATTTGGTGAACACATACCGCGTGGAATATGCCAAAGAACTGCTCCGCTCAGGTAAGTGTTCGTTGGAAGAGCTTCCCGGACGGTGTGGTTTTCTGTCGCGAAGTACATTTTATGCTGCTTTCAGTAAACTGGTGGGGGTATCTCCCAAACGTTACCTTTTGTATGAACAGAGGACAGACCTCTCAGAACCAATAGATTATGTATAACCAATTTTAGTTTTTTAAATTTATAAATTTAAAGTTTTTCTATTATGAACAAAAAGTTTTTAAGTGCAATCCTGTTCGGAGCCTTAATGGTTACCTCGACAGGAACATTTGTATCTTGTAAGGACTACGATGATGACATCGATAATTTGCAAGGACAAATTGACAAGCTTGTTACTCCCGAGACGCTGAGTACTCAGATCGCCCAGTTGCAGGCTAATATTGATGCAGCTAAGCAGAGCGCAACTTCTGAACTGGCGACAGCTAAGGCTGCTTTGGAAGCTGCGATAGCAGGTAAGGCTGATGCTGCTGTTATAACAAGCTTGACAGAGAAAGTGACTGCTGCTCAGACTAAAGTTGACAACTTGGAAGATAAGTTAGGTACTATTGAGTCTACTTTAAATTCAGTTAAGTCGGATGTTGATAACCTGAAACAAAATGCGGGTAAAGCTGAAATGGCTGAAATTGACCGTAGAATTAAAGAACTTAGAAATGAATTGCTAGCTATTATCGGTGATAAGCTGAGTAGTTTGGTGTTCGTTCCTGCTTTGTATGAAAATGGTATCGAAGCGACTCGTTATCCTTATGCTCAAGGTATTTATAAAGCATTTACAGGAAAAAGCGAAGGCGAGAAAAATGCTGAGGGAGCTGAGTTTACTATCGCTGAAAAAAATACCCTTATAAATGTTGCTGCTGAAGGTGATTATACAATTGGCTCTTTAGCTAAAGCTGTTTATCGTGTAAATCCTACCACAGCAAATTTGACCAATGTCGCTTGGGGATTCTTATATAGTGAACCTGAATATGTGGATGCATCTGTACGTGCTGCTGTAACTCCTAAACCGGTATACAGTACTAGCCAACAATTGGCTAATGGTGATTTGGAAGTGGTTTATAAAGTAGAAAACCCTGCTGAACTGAAAATTGTAGCTGACAAGAATGTGTCTGTAATGGCTTTGACCGGTACTTATCAGAACGAAGAAGCCAAAGATACAACAGTTACTTCTGATTATGCTGCTATTTTGCCGGCTGTTGTTACTTTTAAAGCGATTGCATTCAATACATTGGAAACAGAAAATACTGCTTGTGCTTTGGGTGCTAAACAGCATGAACTGTATATCACAGGTGAAGATGCAGCTAAAGAAGATGCAACTATCGACGTTAAGTATAATGGCGGTACTCTTGACTTGACTCAGTATCTGAATGTACATTATACTCAGGCTGATATTAAGGCTGCTGCTGATGATGCTGAACACCAGATTATGGCGTATGCTGATGTAGCTGATTATGGCTTGCATTTTGAATATGAAATGTTAGGTTATAAGACAGGTGCTAATAATACAGAAGAAAATAAGTATGGTACAGTAAATAACAATGGTATCTTTACTCCTTGCTATGTAAATGCAAATGGCAATACTACTCCATGTAGCACGAACGAAGACGGTATTTCTGCTGTAGGTAGAACCCCTATCGTATTGGTTAAGTTGATGGATGGCGAAAACATTGTCCTTGCAGGTTATGTTAAGTTGCATATCGTTAAGGATTTGGGTATTCAAACTTTGCCTGAGGTATTTAATGCAACTAAACCTTATGTATGTGATGGCTTCGAAGATGGCATTACATGGGATGATATGTCCGGTAAGATTATTGAAGCGTTGAAGATGACTAAGGCTGAATTTGTTAATTCATTCAATTTTGTAGTTGGAAAGACTTACATCACCAATGACAGTCAGAAGACATTTGCTGAGGTTGAAAATAACGTATACGGTGAGTTGACAATCTCTAGTGACTTTACAAATGTAACAACTACGAATGATATTATTACATGGACAGCAGACTTTGATGAAATGGATGCCATTTCTAAATTAGAAGGCCGCACTGTAACATTGTATGCTTGCTTCCAGTCTAAGACTGATACAAAATTCTTTGTATATGTACCGTTTACTGTGACTATAGCAAAACAGCCGGAAGTAACATTCGGAGATAAGATCAAGGCTTACTGGTATCCTACTACAGAGTCTACTGTAGCTAAGAGAGATACTGTGCGTATGAATGTTCCGAGACCTGCTACTAATGATAAGACCGTAGAGGATTATTCTAAGGATTTGGATGATAATTTTGAAGGCAATGTGGTTAAAGTGGCTAAGACTTCTGCAACTCAAAACCAGTATTATGATTTGGAAGTTTTGGGCACAGCTTATTCTTATGAATTTGCGGCTGCACAACCTGAAATTGCAGATCCTAACCAGAATGGTGTTAAGTACCAGCTTGTTCGTGGTACCGATCACACTAAATTGTATGTAGGTACAGCAGATGTTGCAGATAATCTTGTAGCTTCTATTGCTGCTGATGGAACCCTGACTTATGCAACTACCGACAGTGCTAAGAAACTTTTGAACTTATACGGTCACTTGATTCCCAAGCATTTTGCAAATGTTGAAATTGTTGCTACTTATGATGAGTGTAAGTTGGCTTTAGGCACAGAAAACTTCAAGGTACGTTTCTTGCGTCCGGTTGATGTTCTTGATGGTGACCAAGCTAAATTCATTGATGCTCAAGCAAATGGTTCTTCTATAGTTTTAGGTGATTTGTTTGACCTGAAGGACTGGCGTGAAGAAGCATTAATCGTTAAGAATGCTGCCGGTGTGTACGAAAGTGCTGTAGAGAATGGTGTTTCTTTGTATCCTTATTATGAATTCGAGACTATTAAAGTTGATATTGCCAATGCAGAATGTGACTTGACCGGAACTAGAAAGAAAGTTTCTGAAGTTACAGATAAATTGCAGTTGTCCGTTACAGAAGATGGAGCAGAAAGTGCTACTAATACTGTAGACATTGCAGATGTTGCAGCATTGAATACTACTAAGATTGTTTACAAGAATAATGAAGGTAATGTTCAGAAATTCACATTGTGGATTCCGGTGGAAATTACTTATTATTGGGGTACTTTGAAAGCTGTAGCCAAGTGTGATGTTGAATCAACGAAAGCAAACCAGTAATAGAACAGGTATTGCATTATTAGCAATTGAATAGATGGAAGGTGCGTTGTTGTCAGCGCACCTTTTATTATTGGTGGACTAATCTTAATTGTATTGCAAATGAAAATAGATAAAATCGTTTTTATTTTATTATTAAGTTGCTTGTCGTTTTCATGTGGACGAAAAGAAACAAAAGAGCGTATGAGGACTTATGCTGATGCAGAAAAAGAATTCGTCGGCTCATTGACAAAGACGGATTCCATTACGGTTCTCGAAATGTCTCAGAAGTGTATGGATAGCTTGAAGGCGGGCAATATAGAAGCAGCGTTAGGAATGCTTTATGTGGTTAAAGATGGTGAAGCGGTAAGACTTACAAATGAGAATGCGGAAAATCTTAAAAAGCATTTCAGTACCTTCCCGGTTGTGGATTATCATTTGGAGCATTTTAGTTTTTCCACTCAGGGATGTAATGATCTTAAATATAAGATTGAATTTGCAAAGAAAGATGTGGATGGAAATGCTCCGACGATGGCTTTTATGTTTAATCCTGTGAAGATTGATGGCATTTGGTATTTATGCATTAAGCATCGAAATCAATCCAGTAAGGAAATGCTAAATCCGCGGGAAAGTAATTCTCCGGCTCCCGGTGAGGTAGTACTACGCAAGTCATAAAATGGCTGGTTAAAATAGGAAGAGAGAACTGATTCCGATAGAATGGATATCGTTCTCTCTTCACTTTTATTTTCTAGAAGATAGATTCTTGCGTTTGCGTTGTCAATAATTCCAATGCTTTAATTCCCATTACCGAGTTTCCTTTCTGGTTCAATCTTGGGCTCCATACTGCTACCGAATAGCGCAATGGATAGACAGCTGCTATGCCACCGCCCACACCACTCTTTCCGGGTAGCCCCACAAGGTAAGAAAACTCTCCCGCTTCATCGTAAAAACCGCACGTCTGCATAATGGCATTAATACGCTTCACTTGCGATGCGGTAAGATTGGTATTCCCAAATGCGAATGGCTGTTTGTGATTGGCAAAAGCCAGAAAAGCCTTGGATAAGTCATAACAGCTCATTTCAACAGAACATTGGAGGAAGTAGAAATGAAGAACGCGCTCGATGTCATTCTCTATGTTATGATGATACTTCAGCAGATTGGCGATGGCTGCGTTCAGATAACCTTTTTCACGTTCGGATATCGCTACCTCTTTATTGTAATCAATAGTATCATTACCACAGATACTACGGATAAAGTGGAGGAAATCTTCTTCGGGATGCGCTGAGTGCTTTAAAAGTATATCTGCCAATACAATGGCACCGGCATTGATGAACGGATTGCGGGGAATTCCTTTCTCAACTTCCAATTGTACGAGGGAGTTGAAGGCAGTGCCCGACGGTTCTTTCCCCACTCTTTTCCACAATTCATCTCCCTCAAGACTGAGGCATACGGCAAGTGAAAATACTTTCGAAATACTCTGGATGGAGAAACGAGTGTCGGCTTGTCCCAGCATGAAAGTTTCTCCTTGAATGGTATTGATGCAAATGCCAAACTGATCCGGGTCTACTTTTGCCAATGCAGGAATATAGTCAGCCTGTTTGCCGATGCCGGCAAAAGGTTGTATCTCCTGATAAATATTTTCGAGTATCTGCTGATAATTCATGGCACAGATATTTTATATTTCAATATAATCGCCGTTCAGCTTAATCAGTTCAATTAATTTCTCTACGGCCTGTTCTTCAGGGATGTTCTTTTCAATGCATTCTTTTTTCTTATAAAGGCTGATTTTACCTCGTCCGGCTCCTACATAACCGTAATCGGCATCTGCCATTTCACCTGGTCCGTTGACGATACAGCCCATGATGCCTATCTTTAAGCCTTTTAAATGAGAGGTGGCGGCTTTGATTCGGGCAATAGTCGATTCTAAATCATATAAAGTACGACCGCAACCGGGGCATGAGATGTATTCTGTCTTGCTGGTGCGGATACGTCCGGCTTGCAGGATACCGAAAGCGGTAGTATCTACTACGGTGTGTGGCAGTGAGCCTTGATTATAAATGAAGATACCGTCACAGAAACCATCAAAAATCAATGCACCCATATCGGCGGCTGCCTTAATCTGTAAGTTCTCCGCTTCTTCTTCCTGATAGTATTGGAAGAATACAACAGGATTTTCCAGTCCTTCCGTCATCAGTTCATGTACCATGGTGCGATATTCGCCTAACCGGTTGGGGTGATTGCTTTGTGCAATGATAACCACTTCCGGGTGTAACTTAAGGGCGGCAATCACTTCTTCATTCATTGCCATGTAAGGCAGGAACAGAAATTTTAAATCGGCCTGGGTGTGGTGCAGTTCTATCATTTGCTGATAGTTGAAGGCGGGATACACATTTTCTTTTTCAGGATTCCAGGCACCGGCATCTACCAAATAGGCTGTTCCCTTATCGCGTGATTCGGGAATTGTTTGTCCGCAATAAATGTAATCGGGCTTGAATTGGGGATTTATTTCGTCCTCTCCTTCCAAACGTTCGGCGATTACTACCGGAAGGTTATCGCCGCCAATATTGCGCACGGCTTTTGTCTTACGGCGTGAAGGGGAGAGGTAATTGAATTCAGGCGCTTCTTTTCCGGGGATGAAGGGATGATTTTCACGCGTCAGTATATAGTCGACCAGTTTACGTGCTACCGGAATCTCTGCTTCCGGGGCCTCGCTCAATGATACGCGGATGGTATCTCCTAAGCCGTCGGACAATAATGCGCCGATGCCTAAAGCCGACTTGATACGTCCGTCTTCACCGTCGCCGGCTTCGGTCACACCCAGATGGAGGGGGAATGCCATGCCTTCCTTTTCCATTTCTGCTACTAGCAAGCGGACTGTTTTTACCATGACTACCGTGTTGGAGGCTTTGATGGAAATAACGACGTCGGTGAAATGTCCTTCCACACAGATGCGGAGGAATTCCATGCACGATTCTACCATGCCTTCGGGGGTATCACCATATCGTGACATGATGCGGTCTGACAAAGAACCGTGGTTTACACCGATGCGGATGGCGGTATGGTTCTCTTTACAGATATTCAGAAAAGGGATGAAGCGGGTGCGTATCTTTTCTATTTCTTGTGCATACTCTTCATCGGTGTATTCCAACTTCTTGAAAGTGCGTCCAGGGTCTACATAGTTGCCCGGATTGATGCGTACCTTTTCTGCATATTGTGCCGCTACATCGGCTACCTTGGGGTTGAAATGCACATCGGCTACCAAGGGGGTGTCATAGCCTTGTGAACGTAATCCGATATTTATATTTTTCAGGTTTTCGGCTTCGCGCACACCTTGTGTGGTGAGACGCACGTATTCACCGCCTGCGTCGATAATCCGTTTGGCTTGTTCTATGCAAGCGTCGGTATCCATTGTTACGGTATTGGTCATACTTTGGATGCGGATGGGATTAGCACCGCCCATTGGAGTAGCTCCAATGTTTACTTCGGAGGCTTCCCGGCGTGAATAGTTGAATAAATCGGTCATGGTTAATTCCTTATCTTTAAAGGGGTTGTAAATGTTCGTTTTAAATTTTCGGGCAGAAAATATCCTATCCTGATTAGAAGGAAAGAATATTTTCTGCCCGTGTTTTTTATAGCGCAGCTTTTCAGCAATGCTTGTTTAAAGAATCAATTCGTCTTATATTCGAACTTTACTTCTTTCAATTCTTCATTGGCTTTCACTATTTTCTTTTTCAAGCCGGTTTTGTAGTCTGCAAATTTAGCTGCGAGCTCTGTATCACTCAAAGCCAACATCTGTACGGCCAGAATAGCGGCATTCATTGCACCATTGATGGCAACTGTTGCAACCGGAATTCCGGGAGGCATCTGGATGATGGAATAGAGTGCGTCTACACCGTCGAGAACAGCCCCTTTCACGGGTACGCCAATGACAGGCAGTGTAGTGTTGGCAGCAATTACACCGGGCAATGCTGCGGCCATACCTGCAGCAGCGATAATGACTTTAATGCCACGGCTTGCAGCGTTCTTGGCAAACTCTTCCACTGCTTCGGGAGTGCGGTGTGCCGATAGAGCATTCATCTCGAAAGGTACGTGCATTTCGTCCAGTAGCTTGGCGGCCTTCTCCATGACGGGGAGGTCGGAGGTGCTGCCCATGATAATACTTACAATAGGTTTCATGTATATTTTTTCTGTAGTTTATTCGTTTACTAAAGCTTTGTAGGCTTCGGCATCCATCAAATCATTGACGTCACTTGCGTCATTAGGTTTGATTTTAACCAACCAGCCTTTGCCATAAGGGTCTTGGTTGACCAGTTCGGGGTTGTCTGCCAATGATTCGTTTTGTTCCAAAACTTCTCCTGCAACCGGAAGGAACAGGTCTGAGATGGTCTTTACTACTTCAATAGTACCAAAAACTTCTCCTTTCTCCAAGGTCTCGCCTTCAGTAGTAATGTCTACGAAAACGATGTCACCCAGTTGTTCCTGTGCATAATCGGTAATGCCTACATAAGCGATATCACCTTCTACGCGTATCCATTCGTGTTCCTCGGTATACTTTACATTGCTTGGGAAATTCATAATGCTTCTAATTTATAAGGTTAATACTAAAATTTTTCTTCAAATAAACAAAATTCCTATGACACCGCAAAACAATCCGACAATAAATCCTGCCAAAACCTCTAATAAAGTGTGTTGCTTTACGATGATGCGGGCTGTCCCCAGCATTCCTGATAGCAAAATGAAAAAACAGAGCCAAGACACAGGATTGAAATTGAATATCAGACTGTATGACAACAGGCCGCCCACCATCATGCCGCTGCTGGCAACATGGGTGCTGATTTTCCATTTAAAGTTTATCACAATGCAGATGACCATGCAGATGAGTGTGGCTACAATGATGCCCGACATATAGCGCGGCAAGTGTATCTTGTACATTGTGAGCAGGCAAGCTACATAGCTGACAATGGTCAGGGCATAAGGTACAAAACGTTTCTCACGATGTCCCAGTTCATGAATGCCCCAGCCGTTGATTTTCTGAAAAAGATAAATGGCAAGCATCGGCATTAAGATGGTAAAACAATAGACGATGCCCAGTACCACCAATTTATATTGGAGGGGCATGATGCGCAAATAGGTGAAAAAGAATAATAAGAAAAAGGCAAGAAATGGAACCATAAAAGGCGTGAATATACCTGATATGATGCGTGAGCCTATCTCTAACGGGTCACTTTTCCTGATTTCTTTCAGAGAACCGGTGGTTTCGTTTGCTTCCATATTTTTATCTTCTTAATCGTGCAACGGGAATGTTTAACTGCTGGCGGTATTTGGCTACGGTGCGGCGTGCAATGGGATAACCTTTGCCTTTCAGCATGTCGGCCAGTTCGTCGTCAGTATAGGGTTTCTCTTTGTCTTCGTTGTCTACACATTCTTTTAATATGCGTTTTATCTCGCGAACGGATAATTCCTCACCGTCTTCGGTGGTGTAGCCGTCGCTAAAGAAGAACTTCAACGAATAGATGCCATAGTTTGTTTGCACATATTTGCTGTTGCTGACGCGTGAGATGGTGGAGATGTCGAGTTTGGCACGTTCTGCCACATCCTTTAGTATCATCGGTTTCAGCAGCGATTCGTCTCCTTCGAGGAAAAACGGACGTTGGATGTCGATGATGGTCTGCATGGTGGTGAGCAAAGTGTGCTGCCGTTGTTTTACGGCATTGATAAAGCCTTGTGCGGCATCTACTTTTTGTTTTAGGAACATCAAGGCATCTTTCGATTCTTTGCTTTGGTTTTCTTTATTACGTGTATGCTCGTCCAATAGCTCGGTAAACTCCCGGCTGAGGCGCAGTTCGGGAACATTATGATTGTTCAGATTGAGGGTAATGGTGCCGTCTTCCAACGTCTCTACAATAAAGTCGGGAATAATCTGTTGGAAGTTCCGTCCCATCGCTTCGCCCAATGAACTTCCCGGACGCGGGTTTAATTTGGTGAGCTCGGCCAATGCTTCGTTGTATTGTTCTTCGGTGATGCCCAGTTTCTGAATTATTTTGTCTTTGTTCTTGCGGGTAAACTCATCACAGCATTTTCCGATAATATCCAGTTCTATCTGTTTTAGCGAGGAATCTGCTTTACGGTTGATTTGAATGAGCAGGCACTCTTGGAGACTGCGTGCACCGATGCCGGCCGGGTCGAAATCCTGAATGATTTCGAGTATCTTGTTCAGTTCATTCTCAGTGGTGTAGATTCCACGATAAATGGCAAGCTCGTCCATGATGGATTCTATGCTTTTGCGCAGGAGTCCGTCATCATCCAACGAGCCAATCAGGTATTCGGCTATGTCGCGCTGTTCATCAGTCAGGTCTTGCATGGCAAGCTGCTCTTTTAATATCTCGTAGAAGGAAACAGCGTCCGAGAAGGGTATCTCTTCGGCTACCCCCTCACGGCTGCGGTTGTGTTCCTGCAATTTATAATCGGGGATGTCATCTTCGGTACGGTAATCTCCCAACGAGATGTCATCGTTGGAGTAATCAGGGTTATCGTTATTATCTTCGTTTCCCTCAAAGTCAGTACTCTCTTCCCCGTTTTCGGGTGTTTCTCTCCCTTCCTCCAGGGCCGGATTGTCCAGTATCTCAGAATGAATACGTTCCTCCAGCTCCACGGTGGGCAATTCCAACAACTTCACAACAAGAATTTGTTGTGGCGACAGTGTCTGTACTTGTTGTTGGGCTTGTGTTTGTACTTGACGTGAGCCTTGTGCCATAATCTCTTTACTCTTTTTGAGGGCAAAAGTAGCGATTTGTATCGTAATAATCTTCCTTTTTGCCGGGATAATTTTAGGAGTTCACCCTAATATTACTAATAATTGAAGCTACTTCCGCCCAAGAATTCTCTTAATAAAGAGGTTGGAGGCAATTCTTTGTCTTGTACGGATACAAAATATTCGAGGAACTTACGGAGGCGGTAGGCTTCCGAGTATTCCGGTCGGTTATTGGGCACTTTCCGCAGAATAGGTTCCAGATAATCCTTTAAAACGGCCAGTTCGAACAGTAATGCCGAGTTGAACATGGCATCTGCATTCTCCTGATAGGGGAAAATCCATTTGTCTTCTCCGGCACGCACGCTGGGCCAGCGGCTGATGGTATCTTCCGCCGAATATCCACGGTATTTGTAGTCACGGACAATGCGGCGCAGCAGACGATTGTCGGTGGTAGGGATATAGTTGTGGTTGTCCAACAGGATGGTGGTCAGGGCGGATACATATATCTTATATTTATTTTCAGCCGGAATATGCGGTGTCAGTTCTGGATTCAATGCATGAATGCCTTCCAAAATCAGTATCATATTATCATCTATCTTCAGATAGTCTCCCTTGAATTCACGTCGGCCGGTGGAGAAATTAAAACGGGGCAGTTCTATTTGCTCTCCACGCAGCAAGGCTTCCAGTTGTTGGTTAAAAAACTCCAAGTCCAAGGCATAAAGGGATTCATAGTCATAGTTGCCGTTCTCATCTTTGGGTGTATCTTCCCGGTTCACGAAATAATCATCCAACGAAATAGGATAAGGTCTCAGTCCGTTGGCCATAAGCTGGATGCTGAGTCGTTTACTGAATGTTGTTTTTCCTGATGAGGAGGGGCCGGATATCAAAATCAGTTTGACACCCCGGCCGTTCTTTCCGCGATTATAGATTTCATCGGCTATGTTTGAAATCTTTTTTTCCTGCAGTGCTTCGGATACATTGATTAAGTCAGTGGCATGACCATTGTTGCAGGCTACATTGAAGTCGCCTACAGTGCCTATACCCAGAATCTGGTTCCAACGGCGGTGTTCCTTAAATACTTCCAACATTTTTTCCTGCTTCACGACTTCTTCCAGCTTGTCGGGGTTTTGTCGGTTGGGAACACGAAGTAACAGCCCGTCATAGTATTTCACTATATCGAACAGACGAATGTATCCGGTACTGGGCAGTAGACTACCGTAATAATAGTCTATGCTGTCGCTCAGCGTATAATAAAAGGAGTAAAGATTGCCCGAAGTTTCAAGCAATTTCACTTTATCCATCATCCCTTTTTGGCGGAATAGCTCTACCACTTCGGTGGTCTGACATTCAAAGCGGTGGAAGGGAATATCTTCTTCGATAATTTCCTGCATACGCTTCTTGATGCGTTGTACATCGTCCAATCCTATCTCTCTGCCGATATGCAAATCGCAATAATATCCTTTGGAGACAGGATGTTCCAGCATGATGCTTCCGTCAGGATAGAGGTCTTCGACGGCTTTGCACAACACAAAGCATAGTGAGCGGACATAAGTGCGCATACCCGAAGAACTCAATATATTCAGGAACTCTACATCCTTGTTGTTATAGGCCCTGTAGTTGAGCCCTTCTACTTTATTATTGACTTTGGCACTGACGGGCCCATAAGGAATATCTAAATTAAATCCATTATAAATATCCAAAAGTGAGCTTCCGATTGGGAAACTTTTAATAATATTGTTATTTTTGCAACATATTTGTAACATAATCGTAATGTTTATTACTAACGTAGTGAAATTGGCTGTTAATTTACCGAATTAAAGGGAGATAAGCCAATTCCTACCAAATTAATTGATGATGGAATATTCTTTTTATGATTTCTTAAAGCTGCTGGGTTCACTGGCGCTATTCCTTTACGGAATGAAAATCATGAGTGAGGGCCTGCAAAAGTTTGCGGGTGACAGGCTTCGTAAAATCCTCACGGCGATGACCACCAACCGGGTAACCGGAGTTCTAACAGGCGTGCTGATTACAGCATTAATCCAATCTTCTTCTGCCACTACCGTCATGGTAGTCAGCTTTGTGAATGCAGGGCTGTTGACATTGTCACAATCCATTGGAGTAATCATGGGAGCCAATATCGGTACTACTGTAACTGCGTGGATCATATCAGCGTTGGGCTTTAAGGTAGATATCGCTGCAATGGCTCTCCCGCTTTTAGCTGTTGGGGTGCCATTATTATTTTCAGGAAAGAGTAATCGTAAATCCATAGGGGAGTTTATTTTCGGTTTCTCTTTTTTGTTTATGGGGCTTTCGTTGCTCAAAGCAAATGCACCGGATTTGGGTAAAAACCCGGAAATGTTATCTTTCGTACAGAATTACACAGACATGGGCTTTGGCTCTGTGATGTTGTTTGTGCTGATAGGTACAATCCTGACGATGATTGTGCAGGCATCGGCTGCAACAATGGCTATTACACTCATTATGTGTGCCAATGGATGGATTAGTTTTGAACTTGGTGCTGCTTTGGTATTGGGTGAGAATATCGGTACCACCATTACAGCTAATCTGGCTGCATTGACTGCAAATACGCAGGCTAGGAGGGCTGCCTTGGCTCACTTGGTGTTTAATGTCTTCGGAGTTATCTGGGTGTTATGTCTGTTTAAACCGTTCACAATGGGGGTATCATGGTTTGTGGAAGATATAATGAAAACACCGGATCCTGCTGTGGCTGTTTCTTTTAAATTATCGGCTTTCCATACGACATTTAATATATGCAATGTGCTGATTCTTATTTGGTTTGTGAAGCTGATTGAAAAAACTGTTTGCAAGATTATCCCTCAAAGAGAACAGGACGAGGAATATCGCTTGCGTTTCATTACGGGCGGTATGCTTTCTACTGCAGAACTCTCTATATTGCAGGCACGGAAGGAAATCAATCTGTTTGCAGAACGTACCCATCGTATGTTTGGTATGGTGCGTGATTTGCTGCATACGACGAATGAGAACGATTTCAATAAGTTGTTCAGCCGTATAGAGAAGTATGAGAATATCAGTGATAGCATGGAGGTGGAGATAGCCAATTATCTGAATCAGGTTTCGGAAGGACGTTTGAGTTCTGAAAGTAAACTTCAGATTCGCTCAATGCTTCGTGAGGTGACAGAAATAGAAAGTATAGGTGACAGTTGTTATAATTTGGCTCGTACTATCAACCGTAAGTATCGCAGTGAAATGGATTTTACACAGAAACAGTATGATCATATCGAGCAGATGTTTAAACTGACGGATGATGCATTGAATCAAATGATTGCGCTGGTGGAAGACGAACATCATACGATTGATGTGAATAAGTCTTTCAATATCGAACACGAAATCAATAACTATCGCAACCAGCTGAAGAATCAGAATGTGCTGGATGTGAATAATAAGGAGTATGATTATCAGATGGGGGTACACTATATGGATATTATTACCGAATGCGAAAAATTGGGTGACTATGTAGTCAATGTAGTGGAAGCCGGTAGTAATGTGAAGGAGAAGAAAGCATAAGTCCGGATTGATGTCCATGATAGGAAAGATTGAATATGAGTGCACGACAGATAAAATAGAGAGTTATATAATAAAAGTGAGATAATGTCTATATTTATTTTTTTGAAACTGATAGGGTCGCTGGCTCTTCTTATGTATGGTATGAAGACCATGAGCGAAGCCTTGCAGAAACTGACGGGTGGGCAGCTTCGTCATTTTCTTGGAGCAATGACAACCAACAGGTTCACAGGACTGCTGACAGGAGCATTTGTAACGGCTTCCGTACAGTCTTCTACTGCTACTACGGTGATGACCGTTAGTTTTGTTAATGCCGGATTGCTGACCTTGGGTCAAGCTATTTCTGTCATTATGGGAGCTAATATCGGTACTACGGTGACTGCATGGATTATGTCCGTATTTGGTTTTCAGATAGACATGAATAATCTCATTTTCCCTCTTTTTGCTTTAGCCGTTCCTCTTATTTTTTCCAGTAAAAGCCAGAAAAAGTCTTTTGGAGAATTCATCTTTGGTTTTGCATTTATGTTCTTGGGTTTGACTACATTGCGTGAAAACGCTATGCACATGGATCTGGAACACAATGCGGCTATCCTTAGTTTCATTACTTCTTGCAAGGAGTGGGGATTCCTGTCTATTCTGCTGTTTCTTTTGATTGGCGGTGTCATTACTATGTGTGCCCAATCATCGGCGGCAGTAATGGCTATTACTTTGATTCTTTGCTCTAGTGGTGTACTTGACTTGTATCTGGGTATAGCTTTGGTGATGGGCGAGAATATCGGTACGACTGTGACTTCGAATATTGCTGCATTGACGGCAAATGCTCAGGCTAGGCGCGCGGCATTGGCACACTTTATCTTTAACACATTTGGTGTGATATGGATATTGTGTATATTCCATCCGTTTGTCAATATGGTAAGTGATGTGGTCAATAGTCTTTTTCCCGGGGTGAGCCCTGAGGTGGCTATTACTTATAAACTATCTGCTTTTCACACTGCATTCAATATTTGTAATGTGCTGATTCTTATTTGGTTTATTAAACCGATAGAAAAGGTGGTATGTTGGGTCATCAAGCCTAAGGAGGATGAAGAAGAATTCAGACTGCGTTTTATTACCGGTGGACTGTTGTCGACGGCTGAGCTTTCTATTGTCCAGGCTCGCAAAGAGATAAATTTATTTGCCGAACGTACCCGCCGTATGTTTGGCATGGTATGTGATTTGCTTCATACATCGAATGAAAATGATTTTAATAAGCTTTTCAGTCGTATTGAGAAGTATGAGAACATAAGTGACAACATGGAGTTGGAGATTGCCAATTATTTGAATCAGGTGTCTGAAGGACGTTTGAGCTCTGAAAGTAAGTTGAAGATTCGTGCCATGTTGCGCGAAGTGACGGAGATAGAAAGTATTGGTGACAGTTGTTATAACCTTGCACGTACCATTAATCATAAATATCGGGGTAATGAAGACTTTACAGAGAAACAGTATAGCCATATTCACCAAATGTTTCAGTTGACTGATGATGCTTTGAAGCAAATGGTGTCTTTAGTGGAGGATGAGGATCATCAGGTGGATGTGAATAAGTCTTTTAATATTGAGAATGAGATAAACAATTATCGTAGCCAGTTGAAGAATCAGAATGTGCTGGATGTGAACAACAAGGAGTATGATTATCAAATGGGTGTACACTATATGGACCTTATCGGTGAGTGCGAAAAATTGGGGGACTATGTGGTTAATGTAGTTGAGGCACGAACAGATATGAAAGAAAAGAAACAGTAGTGTTTGTTGTATCTCATTATAATGATATAAAAAAGAGAAGCGTGAGCCCGTTATCGGGACTCACGCTTTCTTATAATAGAATCATTTTTGAATGATTATTTTTCGATATCAATCAATTCAACTTCGAAAATCAAAGTAGAGAAAGGTTTGATTTGACCGGCATCGCGTGAACCGTAAGCCAAATCCTGCGGGATATAAAGTTCCCATTTTGAACCGACAGGCATCATGGTCAATGCTTCTGTCCATCCTTTGATTACTTGGTTGGCACGAGTGACAAAGGGCTCTTTACGGTCGTATGAGCTATCGAACTGAGTACCGTCAATTAAAGTACCTTTATAGTTTACTTTTACAGTTGAAGAATCGGTAGGGATGGCACCTTTACCTTCTTTGATAACTTTGTATTGAAGACCGCTGGGAGTAGTCTTTACACCTTCTTTTTTTGCATTTTCAGCCAAGAATTTTTCTCCTGCAGCTTTGTTGTCTGCATATTTGGCTTCTGTTGCTTTTGCCTGAATAGCTTCTGCTTTAGTCTGAACAAACATGTTGGCTTCTTCTACAGACATAATGTTCTGCTTCTTCAGAGTTGCGACAAAACCTGCCAAGAAGTTTGCTTTGTCCAAGCTTTGAGTAGAATCGTTGCCAAATAAACGTTGGCTCATCATGTCAAACATACGGCCGCCCACTTGTTGTCCGACCTGCAGACCTACCATGTATGCAACGTCTTTGGGGCTTGTCTTGTTGGCTCCGTCTGTAACACCTTTAAGGAACTCTGCCATATAAGTGCTGTCAACGCCTTGCTGTTGAAGATACATATCCAATCCCTGTGTGTTGGCAACACCCATCATATAAGAAAGTGAATCTACATCACTCTTCATGTTTGCTTTTGGTGCCTGAGCTGTACAAGAAGCTAAGCTGGCAGCAGCAGCGATAGCTACAAAAAAACTAATTTTTTTCATTTGCCTTAAATACTTTAATATTATAATACTTCAATTAATTCTACATCGAAAATCAATGTGCTGTGAGGAGGAATCATTTCACCTGCTTGCTGTGCGCCATAAGCCAGTTCAGAAGGGATGAATAATCTCCATTTAGAGCCTTCTGTCATTAGTTGCAAAGCTTCTACCCATCCTTTAATAACTTGGTTAACACCGAATACAGCCGGTTCACCGCGTTTGATAGAACTATCAAACAATGTTCCGTCAATCAGTGTACCTTCGTAATGACACTTCACACGGTCGGTAGCTCCCGGCTTTTTACCATTACCTTCTTTGATTATTTCATATTGCAAGCCGCTGGGGAGTGTTATAACTTCAGGTCTTTTGGCATTCTCTTCCAGAAAAGATTTGCCCTTTTCGATATTTGCTGCATTCATTTTAGTTTCCAGCTCTTCGAAATATTTGTTCACGATTTCGCGTGCCTCATTGTGACTGATAGCTGTTTCTTTTCCATCTAATACGTCTTTAATTGCCTGAGCAAAGTCATTCACGTTGATACCTTGAGCACCCATGCTCAGCAAATTTTGGCCGATTCCCAGGCCGATAGCGTAACTAAATTTATCCATAACTGTTTATTTTATAAGATGTTTTTCTACAAAACGCACAAAGGTAGGTCTTTTATTTGAATGATTATGATTTTAACAATTTAATTTTTCTTATTTTTGTGTGTCTAGTTTAAAGAGGAGGCCTAAAAATGAAGAATTTAGTGATTCTGACCGGTGCCGGAATGAGTGCCGAAAGTGGTATTAGTACCTTTCGTGATGCGGGAGGACTATGGGATCGATATCCTGTGGAGCAGGTGGCTACTCCGGAAGGTTATATTGCGAATCCTCAGTTGGTGATTCAGTTTTATAATGAACGGCGTAAACAGTTGTTGCAGGTTAAGCCGAACCGGGGACATGAACTGGTGGCTGAACTGGAGAAGTTTTTTAATGTAACTGTGATTACTCAGAATATTGATAATCTGCACGAACGGGCCGGTAGTGGTCATGTTATCCATTTGCATGGTGAGTTGACAAAAGTTACTTCTACTTTGCAACCCAATAATCCTAGCTATATAAAAGAATTAAAGCCGGAGGAATTTGAGGTGAAGGTGGGAGACCTTGCTGCTGACGGTTCGCAATTACGTCCTTTTATTGTATGGTTCGGTGAGTCTGTACCCATGATTGAGAAGGCCATTGAATATGTCGAAAGTGCTGATATCTTTTTAATAATAGGAACTTCCTTGAATGTATATCCGGCAGCCGGATTGTTGAATTATGTGCCTCGTGATGTTCCTGTCTATTTAATAGATCCCAAAGAAGTACCTATAGCTTCAGGCCGAAAAGTGTATGTCATACGCAAAGGGGCTTCGGACGGTATGGAGGAATTGAAAAAAATATTGGTGGGATAGCTTGTACATGAACAAATTCATAGTATATTTGTTATGTATTTAAAAGAACATTTAAAACATAAAACTGAAACAATTATGAAAAAGTACGTTTGCGTAGTATGTGGTTGGGTATACGACCCAGAAGTAGGAGATCCGGAAGGTGGAATCGCTCCGGGAACAGCATTTGAAGATATTCCAGATGATTGGGTTTGCCCTCTTTGTGGAGTTGGTAAAGATGACTTTGAAGTGCAGGAAGATTAATTCCGGTCTATAGGTAGCATGTCAATTAAGTGGAAGGTTTCCACAGGATATATTAGATAGCGCAGCTAGTTATTAGTTGCGCTTTTTTATTGTTGTTCTTTTATTATGGTTGGTGGTAAAAAGAAAAGCACAATCTGCATCGCAGGTTGTGCTTTTATATAAGAGTTGAATAGTCTTATTTCTTTTCTTGTCTTTCGGGACGCGGCAACAATACTTTGCGGGAAAGTTTGAATTTACCAGTCTTCGGGTCAATATCAAGTAATTTGACTTCGATTTCGTCACCTTCTTTCAGACCGGCTTCTTCGATAGTCTCGAGGCGTTTCCAGTCGATTTCAGAAATGTGCAACAAACCGTCTTTACCCGGCAAGAACTCAACAAAAGCACCGTAAGGCATGATAGAACGAATCTTACCTACATATACTTCGCCGACTTCGGGAACTGCAACAATACCTTTAATGATACGCATAGCATCATCAATGCATTTCTTGTTAGTTCCGGCAATCTCGATACGGCCTACACCGTCTACTTCTTCGATAGTGATGGTTGCGCCGGTTTCTTCCTGCATACCTTGGATAATCTTTCCGCCCGGGCCGATGATAGCTCCAATGAATTCTTTAGGAATAGTCATTGTCTCGATGCGCGGAGCATGAGGCTTCAGTTCTGCGCGAGGTTCAGCAATGCATTCGGTAATCTTGCCGAGAATGTGCATGCGTCCTTCTTTAGCCTGATTCAACGCTTTTTCCAGAATATCGTATGATAAACCATCTACCTTGATATCCATCTGTGTAGCGGTAATACCATCACGAGTACCGGTAACCTTGAAGTCCATATCTCCCAAGTGATCTTCGTCACCAAGGATATCAGACAATACTGCATATTTTTCTTCACCGACATTCTTAATCAATCCCATTGCAATACCTGAGACAGGCTTCTTCATCGGTACACCTGCATCCATCAATGCCAGAGTTCCGGCACATACGGTAGCCATTGAAGATGAACCGTTTGACTCAAGGATATCAGAAACGACACGTACAGAGTACGGATAGTTGGCAGGCACTTGTCCTTTTAAAGCACGCCATGCCAAATGGCCGTGACCGATTTCACGACGGCCTACACCACGTTGAGCTTTTGCTTCACCGGTTGAGTAGGGAGGGAAGTTATAATGTAACAGGAAACGCTCTTTGTGCTGATCCAATACATCGTCCACCATCTTTTCATCCAGTTTTGTACCTAATGTGACAGAGCTCAAAGACTGAGTTTCACCGCGAGTGAAAATAGCAGAACCGTGAGGACCGGGCAGATAGCCGACTTCACACCAGATTGGACGGATTTCTGTAGTCTGGCGTCCGTCAAGACGTTTGCCTTCATCGAGGATACAACGACGCATCGCCTCTTTTTCCACATCGTGATAGTAACGGTCAATCAACGGAGCTTTTTCTTCCAGTTCTTCTTCTGTATATTGAGCTTTGAACTCTTCGCGAATAGCATCGAATGCATCTTGGCGTTCGTGCTTGTTTCTGTTTCCTGATGCAGCGATAGCATAAGCTTTTTCGTAGCAGGCGTCATGTACAGCTTTACGGAGTTCTTCGTCATTTTCTTCGTGGCAATATTCGCGTTTGACAGTAGAGCCAACTTCTTCCATCAATTCCATCTGAGCTTTACAGTGGATTTTGATAGCATCGTGAGCGACTTTCATGGCAGCCAGCAAATCTTGTTCGCTTACTTCATCCATTTCGCCTTCTACCATCATGATGTTGTCATAAGTAGCAGCTACCATTAAGTCCATGTCAGCTTTTTCCAGTTGCTCGAAAGTCGGGTCAATAACAAACTGACCGTCAATACGTGCGACACGTACTTCTGAAATCGGACCTCCGAATGGGATGTCAGAAACAGCCAAAGCAGCTGAAGCAGCCAATCCTGCCAATGCATCCGGCATATCTACTCCATCTGCCGAGAACAAGACAATGTTTACATATACCTCTGCGTGAAAGTTATCGGGAAATAAAGGACGCAAGGCGCGGTCTACCAAACGGCAAGTCAGAATTTCATAATCCGAAGCTTTGCCTTCTCTCTTGGTAAAACCACCGGGAAAACGTCCGAATGCTGAATATTTTTCTTTGTACTCTACCTGAAGGGGCATGAAATCTGTACCGGGAACTGCATCTTTTGCTGCACAAACAGTAGCTAGCAACATGGTGTTACCCATGCGGAGCATTACAGAACCGTCTGCCTGTTTTGCCAGCTTTCCCGTTTCGAGCGTAATGGTTCTACCATCGGGAAGCTCGATCGTCTTAACAATTGGATTAATCATAAAAAATGTTTTAATATAATTTTCGTCTAAAATTCATGCAAAGATAGGTATTTATTCTTCTAATCGGGTGAAAATGAGCTAAAAAGTTACACAGATTACTGTTTTTTTTCATTTTAATGTGTAAGAAGCTAAATAAATGCTTTGACAAACCGTGAAAAGACGTATCTTTGCAGCGGAAATTTATTAGAAAACACACATTATATTAATTTTAGCGATGAAAAAGAATGTATATTTTTTGCTCGCACTTCTGTTGATGGTACTGAGCGCTTGCGATAATGAACCGAAATTTAAAGTCTCAGGTGAGATTAGCGGTGCCGATAATAAGACTTTGTATTTTGAAGCGTCGGGACTGGATGGTATTGTGGCGCTTGATTCTACGAAATTGGGAAGTAATGGAAGTTTCAGCTTTAGCGGAAAACGTCCTGAATCGCCGGAGTTTTATCGTTTGCGCCTGGATAATAAGGTGATTAATTTTTCGGTTGACTCTATTGAGGCACTGACAGTGAAGGCCGGAGCTAATGACTTTGCAACAGGATATTCTATTGAAGGTTCGGAAAATAATACGAAGATTAAAGAATTGGTATTATTGCTGGCTGATTTGCAGAAACGCGTAGATCAATTGGCCCATAACCGTAACATTCCGGCCGGAGTTGCTCAGGACAGTTTGGTGTCAATGGTCAATAACTATAAGAATAAAGTGAAACGTGAATATATCTTTGCGGCTCCTAATATGACTTATGCATATTTTGCCTTGTTTCAGGCTTTGAATGGGTATATGCTTTTTGACCCATTGACCAATAAGGATGATGTTAAGTGCTTTGCAGCTGTGGCAACCAGTCTGAATAATACTTATCCGCACGCAGACCGTTCTCGAAACCTTTATAATATGGTTATTAAAGGTATGAAGAACACACGCACTCCCCGCCAGACAGAACTAGATATTCCGCAAGACAAGATAAAAGAGGCTACCATCATTGATATTGAGTTGAAAGATATCAAAGGCAATGTACGTCGTTTGACTGACTTGAAAGGGAAGGTGATATTGATTGATTTTACGGTTTACAACAATGCTATGTCGGCGGTTCATAATCTGGCTTTGCGCGAGTTATATAATAAGTATGCCTCTCAAGGACTGGAAATTTACCAGATTTCGTTGGATGCCGATGAACATTTTTGGAAGACCTCTTCCGACAATTTGCCGTGGATTTGTGTGCGTGATGCTAATGGGGCATATTCTCAGTATGTTACATTGTATAGTGTGACTAATCTGCCTGCTGTTTTCTTGGTGAACCGAGCTAACGAATTAAGCGCACGTGGTGAAACGATTACTGATTTGGAAGAATCTATCAAAAAACTCTTGTAAAAACATAATAATGAGTCTGATTTGTTTAAACATGTTACATAGCATGGCTTTGGACTTGACTTGTATTGCTTAAAAAGCTATCTTTGCAAAACTTAAAATAATAGAGAGGGTTCCGACATCTTCAGTGTCGGAATTCTTTTTGTTTTTATAGGACCGAGTATAAACAATGAAAAATATATAATAATTAAAAAGGAGGAAAACATTATGGCTTATATGTCAGAAGAGGGTTACAAACAACTGGTGGAAGAGTTGAGATACTTGGAATCAGTAGAACGTCCCAAAATTGTATCGGCTATTGCGGAAGCTCGTGACAAAGGTGATTTGTCGGAGAATGCAGAGTATGATGCTGCAAAGGAAGCACAGGGCTTGTTGGAAATGAAGATTAATCAGTTGAAAACTACTATCGGTGATGCTAAGATTATCGATACGTCAAAACTGAAAAACGACACAGTCCAGATTTTGAGTAAAGTAGAGTTGAAGAACGCTAAAACAGGCATGAAGATGGCTTACACTATCGTGGCTGAAAGCGAAGCAAACTTGAAACTGGGTAAGATTTCTGTTAACACACCGATTGCGCAAGGTTTATTAGGCAAAAAGGTAGGTGATGTGGCTGAAATCACTATCCCTCAGGGAAAAATCAGTTTGGAAGTAGTAAACATTTCGTTTTAAAGTATAAGGCAGGGTCGTTTCGTGCGGTTCTGCCTTTTTAAATACTCATTGATATGGCAACAATATTTAGTAAGATTATCGCAGGTGAGATTCCCAGCTACAAGGTGGCCGAGAATGAAGAATTTTACGCTTTTCTGGATATCAATCCGTTAGCAAAAGGACATACGTTGGTAGTGCCTAAGCGTGAAGTGGATTATATCTTCGATTTGACAGATGATGAATTGGCTTCTATGCATGTATTTGCAAAGAAAGTGGCATTGGCCATACAGAAATCCTTCCCGTGTAAGAAGGTGGGAGAAGCTGTTATTGGTCTTGAAGTACCCCATGCTCATATTCATTTAATCCCAATTCAAAAGGAATCGGATATGATTTTCTCAAATCCTAAATTAAAACTTGCTGACGAAGAGTTTATTGAGATAGCTAGAGCAATTAATGAAGCCTGGGAAGGTCTGAAATAAGTAATCCTCTTTTTCTATATATTATAAAAAGGGCGTATCTTGGTTGAAAGATGCGCCCTCTGTTTTTTATATGAATCCGGAACGGTCTTGTCTGTTACACGAACCTATCTCCTAGTTTAATCTGGACATCGTTGACAAACTTACGGATGGCACTTTCGTCATCTTTTTTGCAGATAAGCAGCACATTGTCGGTTGCAGCCACCAGATAACCTTCTAGGTCCTGGATCACTGCTAACTTTCCTTCCGGTACCACAACCACATTCTGTTTGCAATTATATAATAAGGAATTGCCGTTAATTGCTACATTCTCATTCTCGTCTTTTGGTGCGACATCATAAAGAGAACTCCAGGTTCCCAAATCAGCCCATCCGAAGTCACATAGTTGTACAAAGACATTGTTTGCTTTTTCCATGATGCCGTAATCAATAGATATGTTAGGACATGAAGCAAAGTCTTCTTCGCCTTCGGATAATTTGGAGCACACTTCCGGCATTATTTCGTTGAATGCATTGATAATTGTGTTGATATTCCAAAGGAAAATTCCGGAATTCCAATAGAACTCCCCGCTTTCAACGAATACTTTGGCAAAGTCCAGTTGCGGTTTCTCGATAAAGGTTTTGACTTTAAAGAAATCCCCTTGTTTCTCTTCATCTATCTGTATGTAGCCATAACCGGTTTCCGGGCGGTTGGGCTTAATCCCTAGAGTAAGCAATTGTGGAGACTGTGAAACAAATTCCAGTCCTTTTATGATGGCCTCTTTAAATTCATCTTCTTTCAGAATCAGATGGTCAGACGGTGCAACGATGACATTTGCATTGGGGTTTATTCCTTTAATATGATAGGAAGCCCATGCAATGCACGGTGCCGTGCTTCTTCTTGTCGGTTCCAATAAAATTTGTTCTTCTTTTAATTCAGGAAGTTGCTCTTGGACTAATTCCTTATATAGCACATTGGTTGTTACGAATATATTCTCTAATGGGACGATTCTCTTGTATCTGTCGAATGTCTGTTGGATAAGAGAACGTCCTGTACCAAAGAAATCAAGGAATTGCTTAGGGAGATTTTTACGGCTATATGGCCAAAATCGGCTTCCGATACCTCCCCCCATGATCACACAATAATTATTGCTGTTCGTCATGATATTGAATCGTTTTAAAGTTTGTGCTAATATAGGGCTTATTTTTATATTTCCCTTGTTCAATCTACCATAAATGATGGTATATTTATCTTTTTTTGAAAAAAAACGCCGAAAAGTTTGCAGGTATGAAAAAAAGTCGTACCTTTGCAACCGCAATCGAGAAACAAACAATGTTTCAAGAGATGCCCAGATGGCGGAATCGGTAGACGCGCTGGTCTCAAACACCAGTGGATTCACTTCCATCCCGGTTCGACCCCGGGTCTGGGTACGAAGATAAAAGCTAAGTAATTGATAATTCAGTACTTAGCTTTTTGTTTTTATCGGAGATGTTCCCAAATTGTTCCCAATCATCCTTATGTGTCTTATCAAAGATGGGGCATTTACTTCATGCCATCTATTACCTTTAGTATAGAATCTGGCTTTTCTACCATTCGCAATACAGAATCCGAATCAAATCCCATATATTCTATATAGGTTCGTATTAACTCATAATGTTCTTTGGCATAACTTGTATCTATGATGCGTGTGGCGTTGAAACAGATAGGTTCATGATGTGCTATTCGGTTGCGAAATTCACGGATGGCAGTCAGTTGTTTGTAGATGTCTGTTTGCTTTAAACCATGGGCTTTGTTGGGGAATATTTGAAGAAGTGTTTTTCCTCCTATGCGGTAATTGCGTCTTGTAAACAGATAAGTCCAGAAACCAAATGTAAAGGAAGCTACCATCTTATCGTTGTTGTATACCCCCATATTGGTATAAGTGCGTTGTATGCGTACTATTTCGGAAGTTTCCTGTTCAAGCAATCCATTGGGTCTTGCTTGGTTGATAATCCAATTATCATCGTTGAAATATTGTTTGTAGTGAGCGTTTATGGCATTGCGTAGCATTATCTCAAACATACCGATAACCCCATAAAAACGTTGGCTCAACTTGATGTTGTATTGGTATAGCCGCAAGGTCTTGGCTTTTTCATTGCCACTTGCTTGTGCGTATTTATTTAATCTTGCAGGGGATAGTACCTGCAAACATTCGTCATATTTCATTTGGTATAAGTTTAAAAACGGAACATCTCTTGCAAATATAGAAATTAATGCCTATATTTGCAAGCGTAAGACCCTGTTGTCCCTGCTGAACAAGCAAACTTCAGGGTTATTGTTTTTTATGTACCTATGATAATGGCAGAATTTTGTTAGAGCCTGTCTCTCCGCAATAAACGCTGAAAATCAGTAAATTGCAAAATAAACACCCAGTTTTACACCCAAGAATGTAAATTGGCCGTTTTTTGTATATTCTTAACTGTTGAAGTTTTCCCTGAGCTGTAATAGTTGTTTGTTACTTATCTAATTTATATGCTTACTCCTCCCCACTAAATTTCTACTGCCCCAGATTAAATTCTTCCGCCGGATCAAATGTCTGCACGTTGAACCGGAAGCGATAGCGGGAGGTAGCGTTTGTCAAGAAAGGGAGACAAACTAATCCAATCACCTGGCACACAATATGACGGAGCCTGACACAATGACATATATACATGCAGGCTTATGCGTACGTCCGTGTAGCCCGATGCGTATATACGTGTAGGCTTATGCGTACGTCCGTGTAGCCCGATGCGTATATACGTGTAGGCTTATGCGTACGTCCGTGTAGGCTTATGTCACCGTATGTGTGAAGTCTGATGCGTACATACACATTTAAAAATAGGCAGCCCACACTGAATGTTGAAAAAAGACCTTTGTGTTTCCCAAAAAGCTCTTTATGTTTCCAAAAAACTTCAGCGCCTTTCCAAAAAACTTCACCATCTTTTTAAAAAAGCTCGGCATGTTTTTAAGGTAGGGGTAGATTACACCCCCTCACAAAGCTGCTCATTCCTTCTTCTCCGTTCATCCTTACATTTTAAATTTAACGCACTGACGAACAGTTGGTTAAAGATGACAGGACATCCCCTCATCCTCCCTTCAGCCATGCTTTCCAAGTCCCTTCACAATCTGCCTTCAGCAATTTCCTTTTTGACGAATGAAAGGAGGCTGAAAGGGTGGTGACGAGGTGTCCACTCACTACCGGTTCCCTTATCAACAGATGAATGAGGGGTTGAAGAATGCCTACGAACAGGCAAGAGAAGAAGCAGGGCGCAAAGCTGCCTTGATGCATATCACTGGAAGTGTTCATGATGTAACGGACGTACTTCCCGGTTGTTGATGAACTACATTCAGTTGTAGAAACAGGAAACAAGACATTTTCTCAATAAAAAGAAAATGAGAGTATGATTCTAATATTTAATAGCCACTTTGATAAGTAGGTGAATCGAATGGCTAATAGATTTTCCCGCTGCTTGTTCCGAGCATGAACCAACAGCGGGGTTGTTTGTAGGGATTTACTTTGTGGGAGGATTTATCCCACTACTAGTAATTGGAGGCAAATGGCGAGTATGAAATAAGCTATATAGCAGGCAACGGAGACAACTAAGGAGACAAGCAGTTGTTTCACAAATGATTTTTCTTTCCGCATATAATTGTAATTGAACGTCGCGCCTATGATTCCAAATAAAGCACCGATTAGTCCGCCTAGGAGGATAAGTAACACAGGCAGTCCACCCACAATATACTCGCGGGTAGACAGGCGTTCTTCCAAATCGATTTTTCGCCCGCGGAACACTGCGACATGGACAAAGTCAAGTCCGTAGACAATCTTTATTTCTTCTTGTTCTCCATTGGTATTGGTTATATGATACTTCGGATTAAACCGTCCTTGTCTTTTAATCTCTCTTCCGTCTTGATATAAACGTTGTTTAAAAGGGCCGTACTCTAATTTTAAATTGCCTTGTACGCCTTCCAGTGTAAAATTCAATTCTCTTGCCATAGTATTTATTTTAGATGTTGTTCCTTTTTAAGTTGTCGGTAGATATCGGGTAGTCTGTCGTCTTGAAAAGACGTTATCTGAAAAGAACCGCTTTCTATCCTTCCGTTTACTTGCGGGTTTGTAATAACAGAATCGTTGAAAATAAAGGCTATTTGCTGTCCTATCGCTTTTTCCGTTTCGTCCGCCCATTTGTTTTGCTTGTGTTGACTCACTTTTCCGGTTATTGCATATCTGCCGAAGGCGTCGGTGTCCAGTCGGAGTGCACTAAAGTCTTTTACAGTCACAATCGGTTCAGGGTCAATGCTGTCTTTTTGTTCGGATATGATGTGATACCATCCGTTTTCATACTGTTGTGACCTGTGGTTTCGGTTGCATGAAGCAAGGCATGAGGTGAGGCAGGCAATGGGAAGGAGTATGCCAAATAGATTTCTGAGTTCCATATTTGATTGATTTATCTGTTTTTCAATGTCTTTCTTATCGATAGGCTTACATACGGCTCTTCTGGCTCTGTCCGGCTCCTGTTCCTTTATACTTGTTCTTTGCAGCATTGAACTTGTAGCGCAGGGTGAAAGTGACCTGTCGGAACTGGGTGATATAATCGCTCATCGTGCGTATGCCACTGTATATCACTACGTCCGCATCATCGGTTTCTAAAAGATTATTGGCTTGCAGTTGCATGCTCAGCCGGTTGTCGAAGAAGGCTTTGTATAAAGCCAGCGAAACATTGCACGCATCTTTTTGCTGGTACATGTTTTGGTTGTGTCCGCAAGTGGTGTAGGCGGCGTTTACATCCAGTAATATACCGGCAGGCAGCGAGAAGTTATTGCGCCAGACGAATGTGCCGACAGGATTGTTGAGTGACATCATGCCGTTGTGGGTTTTGATGGAGAACCACTGCTTGTAGAGTTCTGCCGTGAACTGCGGTTTCCACAGCCCGACGGTGGGCGCCACTGTCAGTGATGCCGTCATGCGGTCGTAGGATTCGGTGTTTACCACTTTCAGTAGTGAAATGGTGGGGTTCTCTTCCGAATAGTTTTCTGATATCTGCATCATGTCGTCTTTCACGCGGCTGTATCCCACGGAGACATTCAGCCATTGGTAAGAGGCTGACAGCAAGATGTTTTGCGTCATGGTCGGAGTCAGGAAAGGGTTTCCTGTCTGATAGGTATAGCGGTTGGCATAATAGGTGTTGTTTCGCAGATTGTCGTAAGAAGGGCGGGCGATGTCTCCTGCATAGCTGAGCTGCACCTGTGTCTTTCCGATGGGGAAATTGATGTTCAGCGATGGGAATATGTTATCGAACTTACGGCTTTGTACGTCTATGTGTTTGCCTTTTTCGTAGTAGTCGAAGCCCACGTGCTCGTATCGGATGCCTGCCTGTATGCTTACATCACCGAAGGACCGTGTATAGTCCACAAACATGGAGGCTGCCCCTTCCTTTATCTCGCTGTCATCATCGGCAAGGATACCTTCCGGGTTGAGGTAGAGATTGGTGCGTCCGGTATGCGAGTATTCACCTCCAAATGATAAATTGCCTTGCCACAGAGGGTGTGAAAGTACCAGCTTGGCGGCATAAAGTGTATTGTTGTTTTCATTGAAGGTATTGACATGGTTTTCATCGTGTTCGTTGATGATTTCCGTCGTGTTCTGCGTTTCTTTGGTAGGGCTCCATAAGCCGTCGGCATTGAAGTCGATGTTCCAGTTGTTTATCTGTCCGTTGTAGTAATAGTTCAGGTTGTGGCTGGTGGAAGGGTCGTAAAGCATCATCCGGCTGAAACTCTTCTCGTAAAGTTGGTTGTCGGAGAACACTTGTGTGAGATATCGCCAGTCTCCATGGGTAGCCATATAGCGGTCTATGTTGTAGCGGATTCCCATGGAATGTTTTTCATTGAACTGATAACTCATGGCGAGTGTGCCTTCTATGTTGCTGCGTTTTGTCTTGGCGTATGAGCCGTCCATCTTTTGCTGCCATAACTTGTCCAAATGGGTGTCGATGATAATCTGCTGGTTGTTTCCGCCTCGCAATGTGCCTCCGAATAAACTGCCGGAGAGATCGAAGCCGTTTTTGCGGTAGTTGAAGTTGAACTGGTCATAGACGCTCCAGCCATACGTGCGGCGGTTGCGTGTCACGAGCCGGTTGTCGAAGCCGAAACCTTCGCCTTGCGATTTCTTGGTGATGATGCGCACAACGGCTTTCACGGAAGCGTCGTAGCGTGCTCCTGGATTGCGCACCACTTCCACGCTCTTTACGTTGTCTGAAGAAAGTTGCTCCAGTTCCGAGCTGCTTCTCACTTTTCTTCCGTTGATGTAGATTTCTGCCGTTCCTCTTCCGAACACATTTACCGTCCCTTCTTCAGCCGAAATACCCGGTATCTTGTCGAGCAAATCGTTTCCTGTACCGGATTTTTCTAATACGCTGCCGGCAACTGTGGTCACCATCGCATCGCCCTTCAGACGCATTTTGGGTAAGTCGGCTTTTACGGTCACTGCACCCAGCTGATGTGTGTCTGCCGTCAGTTGGACAACACCTATGTCGGCAAGATTTACCGGTCGGTATATGGTGGCATATCCGATAGAGGAGATGCGTATGATTTGGTGTGGGGGTATTGTGTTCAGACTGAATGTTCCGTCCTCTCCGCTTATCGTTCCGGTCACGAAGGCAGAGTCGGGGAGTGACAGCAGTACCACGTTGGCGTATGGCATCGGTTTGTTCTCTTCGTCTACTAATTTTCCACTGACTGTTTGTGCAAAAAGTCCGGTGATTATGCCTTGGCAAGCCAATATAAGTAATGCAATATTAAGTGCTTTCATATCGTGATAAATGTGTTCGCTATACTCTTTCGGGGGCAATGTCGCGAAAATTATTGGTATCTACAAGTAAATAGTCGGAAACTTTAGCCGGCGCTACTGTTTTTTAAGTTGGCTCTAACTGCATTTATCGGGAGCGGTTTTATACTTTTTAGAGAAGGCGGCTTTATTGATGTTTGCGATAAAGGCTCTGGGAGTAACTCCTTTGTAGCGTTTAAAATTGCGGTTGAAGGTTGCATAGGATTTGAATCCACATTGTTCTGATAGAGTGCCGAGGTCTAGGGTCGGTTCTTTGTGTATGGCGGCTATAGCGTAATCGATACGGAGATTATTAATCCATGTAGTAAAGTCCATGCCGGTACACATGTTGACAGCCTTTGACACATAGTCACGGTTACTTTTTACTTCTTTGGTAACGAATTCAATAGACAAATCCTTGCTTAAGAATCTGTTGTGATCCATGACAACGGTATGAATGTATGCGAATAAGGTCGTATTTTGCTGTGTCGGACTTTTGGGGCGGTCTATGCTTTTGGATGGGGAGATAACAGTTGCCTTCTGCTGTTTGTCCTGTTGGTTGTTGACAGTCTCTTGAAGCGGTGCTTTCTTCTTGGCTTTGTTTTGCGAACTGGTGATTTTCCATTTTATAAGGTAGAATGCAATGGGGCTGAGTGCAATAAATATCATAATACTTATGATGATTGCATACGTCAAATGGCGGGAATATTCCAATTCTGTGTCTTTTTTCTCTAGGTTGAATTGGAGTTCTTGAATTTCAAGCCGGTCTGCTAAGTTTTTGCTGTCTTTTTCCTTTTGCATTTCATTGTAAAGTTGTTGAATAGAGTCTCTGTGAGCAATTAATTCGAGTGCTTTCTTATATTGTTTGGTAGAACGACAGAAATGGCTGAAACTGGTTAGTGCCTCAATTTGTCTTTCTAATAATGGGGCTACTTGGCTGGACTCTTTCATTAAAGGCTCTACCATTGAGTAATAATAGTTTGCTTGTTGTTCTTTTTGATGTTTATGTAATAAGTTTGCTAAATAAGAAAAAGTTGATAACGAATAATTAGGCAGATTCTTTATATTGGGATTGGTTTCAATGGCTTTGTTTATGAAATATATGGCAGAGTCTTCTTTTCCTTCAATGATGTAGCTTTCAGACATTTTACAGTTAAGGAAGAAACTGTTCCTTTCTTTTCCGTTTAATCTTTCAGATAAAACAATGCGTGCGCTATCTGGCTTGTGGAGACCTAAATAGCACGTTACTAACAGATTTTGGATAGAAGGAGAAGTCGTGACTATTTCTTTATTATGCTTGATAGCATCATTATAATAATACAGGGCTTTAGAGTAATTTTTATTATCAGCTAATAGCTTGATTAATGGTGGTAAACAAGAGTTCTGTAAATTACTTAACTGGTTGGCTATGATTAATTGGTATGCCTCTTCGTACGTAGAGATAGCTTGATTATAATCACCTAACCTACTTAGGTGATTAGCGATAATGAGTAAATCATCAACAATATATTGGGGGATATTAGCTATACGGTGCTCTTTAAGTAATTCAAACCAAATAGGTAGATATTCTTCTTGTTTTCCTCTTCTGTTAAGTAATTGAGCTTTGAGCCGTTTCACTTTCCATTTTTCTTCTTGAGTTAATGAATAATTTGTTTCTAGCTCATGAATATAATTAAATTCTATGTCCGATATTATAGTATTTGTATTTCTAACTTCTAATTTATTGCATAGCTCAATTACACGCAATAGTATGCTTTTTCGTTCTCTGTTTGAAGCAAATGGTAAGAAATGCATTAACAAATCTTTTTGTTTTTGTATTGTGTTTGCTTTATTTTCATTTCTTTCTGCTATTTGGATAGCATACTTTACTTGTTCGTTGATAGGTTGCTTTTGTATTATGATTAATAGCGAATCAAAGGAAGATGATGAAATTGCAACTTTAGAGCATATTTGTTGCAATTCATAAACTTCCTTTTGCTTGTGTTTAGTGCAACAGATGCATAAGCATAATAAAAGGATTAAATATAAGATCTTCACTTATAATAGTTCCTTTAGACGAAAGTTATAGCTCGATATGCACAGACACTAGCACAATCGGCACATTCGTTACAATAATTTTCGTTTTTCAACACTACAAGTTGTGATTCTTTATCTATGTAAAGAAGACCAATAGAACATGCCTCTACACACTCTCCACATCCATTGCATTTTTTTTGGTCAATTTTCCATTTTCCTACTGGCATTGGCTCTTTCTTAGAGTTCCCCAATGATTCTTTGTTTTCCATAATTCTAGTGTTTTAAATGTTAGTTTTATCAAAATTACTCATTCTAATTAAAATAACAAGCCAAACTGCAAGGAAAAATACTTTTTATTTTCATAAGAAGGATTACCGTTGGCTTTCTCATATTCTCCTTCTATACCAATAAACCATTGTAAGTCAGATGTATGAGTGTATAAAATAGAGGCTCGGGCACTCCATCGAGGCTCTGTTAAAATATTAAAGTTTTCTTCTAACCTCTCCGGATTCTTCCACAACTTGATATCCGGCATACTTTGACCGGTTTGTGATTGTTCTTTCTTCATTATATCTCCGCTTCCTTTGCCATATTTTAATCCTATTCTGCAATTCATCTCTCCCGATTTCAGCCTGAGACTGTGAGTGAGGGTACTATGCAGCGTAAAGCGGTGCGCCGGTTGTACATATTTAATAGGATAAAAGAAAATAGTCTGTTTACTTGTATTATACAGAACGCCTGAGACGAGCGAAAACTGCGGATGTTGGTCGTTTCGCAGTCGGTAATACCCATATTCCAAAGCGTATTCATTCTGTTTGGAAGCAGAACGGAGGACTTTTCCGTATGTGTGCCATATTCCGTTTACATCCTGTTGCTGAAGCGGGTCGTAACTCTCTGAATTATTGTATACAATGCGTACATTCCATTCATGGAAGTGGGTGGCGGAGTGCCTTGTAAGGCGGGCGTTGTATTTTATCCTCCATAAGTCGGTTTCGCCTTCTTTCTTGTTCTGTATTTGGCGGCTGACTATATCTTGTTCACCCATCCTTCCGCTAATCTCCTGATATAAATGAAGCGCTCCGAATTTATTTTCTAGTTGTAAAGCTCCTCCCAGTTCTTCCGCACTATAATGCCAGTCGACATTCTCATTTCCCGGCAGTGTCTTGAAGAATCCCAGCGGATAAGAAATAAAGAAAGGATAAGTGCTGTGTGCACCTATATTCTGATAATCGACTTTCTCTTTTTTGCTCGAGTATAGAAAAGAAGCACCCCAGCGAATCGCTTTGTTCTGATAGCCGATGCCGGGAGTAAATTCCCATTCCATCCATTGATTCTTGTTTCTGGGGTCTGTATCTTTCGCTGTCAATTCAACAAGGTAGTCCAACCGACTGCCGACCATCCAATGTGCAGATACCGGTAGAGAGAATGTTCCTGTCAATTGATATTGTTCGGCACTTTGTTTTCCGCTGACAGAATCGCATAGGTTGAGGCTTTGCCAATAGTCGCCTGTCATTCCGTTCCAGTTTATGCGGTGTTTTTGGTTGTTTCTATATCCCATCTTACCATACACAGAAGCTTTTCCCAATTGTTGAAATGACTCACTGTATATGGAGTAATTGTCTGCCGATGAGGGAAAGGCGGTATTACCCAAATTCCCTTTCTGATGGCTGTATCCCGCTTTCGCGATGGAGAATGCATGAAAAGAATTGAAAGACAGACCGATTGGGTTTTCACCGTCCAGCCAACTGTTTTGCCTGTAAATTTCTTCCATAGAATATATATGTAATGAGTCGGGTCGGGCAAAAGTGAGGATACCGGTCATTAGAAGTAATATGGATAATGTGATTCGTTTTCTCATTGTCATTTCCTGTTTTTCAGAGTGGGCACAGTGGTTATCATATCGTTTGAGGAATTATTGGTATCCTGATAAATGATGCGGCCGTCTTCATTCAGACTACTTTTCCGAATCAGCGATTTGCCGGTATAGGGGCCGTCCGGAAGATAGGCTGCTCCACTGTCCAGTTCATCCGGTACCCGCTTGTAGGAGATGCGATCTGGACTTGCCACGCATTCCACGCAGTCAATTACCCATTCTTTGGGAATCATCAGGTAGAATTTCTTTGTATTGGAAGATTGGGGCCGGTTCTCCCGATTGGATATGTCGTTGACATAACTTTCGGCAGACTTGCCTTCTATTTTAAATACAATCATGGTCGGTCCGATTGCGGGAAGAGGATACATCCATATATTGGTATTCAGGTTGAGAAGCATCTTCATTGGCCTTACTCCGGCAGTAATGTCCTGCTGACTGAGGCTTACATCCCAAAATGCCCAGTCCGCTTTGGATAGGTCTACAGAATTGGTATGCTGATATTCGCCTCCCGTGTGGTCTACTGCATTAGTGGCTATGCTGATTTCTTCACCGGGATGTAAAGGATACTCTGTTCCGGTACCGGGAAATTGCCAGGTTACGTCGTTGATGGGGATACGCTTCATGTCGGTATATTTGATCCATGGAGATTGCAGGCTGGATGCAGGGTCGACGATGGCTACACATAAGCTGTCCAGATAGAGTGTTTCTTCCGAATTATTATGGAGAATGAGATATTGGTCGGATTGATATTCCTCTCCTTTTCTACCTATGCATCCGCCGTAATAAATTTCTTTAATAATGAGTGCGTTGCTCCGTGAACGAGACAGTTGCACTTTTGCAGTTCCTTCATATTGCTCGGATAACAAAGATAAAGTTTCGCTTCTGCCACTGAAGATTAAGCCCGATGTCGTTTGGTAGTGCGCCGAAGCAGTGTAATAACCGTATTCCACACGAAAGGCGGCGAGTCCTTCGGACGAACAAGGCATGGCATAAGTGATGCCTTGGTTCTGGTTGGTCAGGATGACATTGATTCTTTCATAAGGCAATGTGTCATAGCCTTCCGGTGCAATAACTTGTATATCTATCATACATGAGTTGCTCTCTTCTTTTTCTGAACACGAAAAAAGGGATACGGCAAGGAGGATGAATAGATAAAACTTTATTTTCATAATTGATTTGTGATGTTTAATAGGTCGTATTTCTCAGAATCGGATATTGATTTCAGCTCCGTAATACAGTTCCGGATTCAATATGGAGTATTGCTGTGTGCTGTTTCTGTATCGTTTCGGATTTGATTGTGTCAGGTTGTTGGCACAAAAGGCAACGGACACATGACGTCCTATTTCTTTGGTAATTCGCAGATTCAATAAGAAATAGGGCCCGAAAGAGTCTTCCTGGAAAGCCGTTAAGGTATTTGTTGACATAATCAAATCTGAAAAACGGCTGTCTGTCTCCATTTCTGCGGTAAAAGGATAAAGGCTGCCGCTTGCATCCATATAGTAGACCGGATTTAACCGTTTCTGATGTTCGATGTCGGTCATGGCATCCCCTTCGATGCGATTGCCATTGGCATCGGTGAGGTAAACCGGATTGTTGTATCGGCTTTCCATGCTTTTCTTTTGCTTGTCCATCCATACGGCTTGCAGTGTCAGGCTGGCAATGAGTCCGATGCGGGGTAGTTGAGTGATGCATTGAAACCGAGTGTTGAACTGTTCCCACACTTGCAAGTTGTCGGTATAAGAAGATGATTCATAGATGCCTACATAGGGATAAGGCTTTCCATTGACTTCTATTTGGGGATGAAAGGCAGAAAGAGTTGTATTCTTTTCCTTCATGTTCATATAATTGCCGCTGATGAGCAATGAAGAATGTAAAGGACGGCATCGGATGGGACCGATGGTATACTCCACACCTTGCTTCTTTTGTTCTATGCCGTTTTGCGGCTGTTGGTAAGTAGCAAAGGAAGATAGGTTGGTATAGCCCAGTGTCTCTCCGTGATTAACGACACCGTCGGGAGTCAGTTCGGGCTGTTCTCCTTTACCAATCAGAGTATTATAACGGTGGTAGCTGAACGGATCGGCTTGCAGTGTAGTACAATATCCGTTTTTCAGATGCTCGTTATACCATACAATATCGGTGGTGATATCTGCTATTCGGAAGTTGATGCCCATTTCAAACTTACGGTTCACGGGAAAAGTCAAATCAGGATTGAAGGTGCGGCCGGTGGCGTAAGTGTGCATGACAGCCATCCGATAATTATTTTCCGTGTCATTATATGTGAAGCTGTTTTTATCAGTATAAGAGATATCGGGATACAGATAGGGCAATACCGGCATTTTGTGCATCAGCCCCCAACCCAGTCGGAGGCTGAGGTACTGAATGAAAGAGTTGTCGTTGTTGTCCATCAATATTTGTTTAAGATTGATGCGCGGATCGGCTATGGGACGGGGGTGCAATGCGCGAGTGTGTAACTTAATTATGCGCAGGCCGGTTTCCAATTCGGTCTGCATTTCTCCGGTGCGTACGACGATGCGGTTTTCGGCAAAAGCAGAATAATGATACACAAAAGGGATGTCACGATAAGAACGGGTTCGTATTCCTATCATGTTGAGGGGAGGATTTGAAGGATTAAAACTGATTCCCTTTCCCCAGTTACCTTCCATGTCGGCTTCCACTCCTAAAAGAAAATACTCGTAGACTTGCTCACTTAATGCTTTTCTCAGATTGGCGATGAGGGAGGCGTGGGTGGTCAGTGGTTCTCCTTCTATAGAAAGGGGAGCAAAATAATTAGGCGGTAAGAAGCTTCCTTCATGTTCTCCCGGCAGTGTGGTGTAGGTAGTGACTTGTTGCGTGCCAGAATAATAGGTGTTTGACTCGTTCTTCTGTCTGCCGTAACTCATTCCTGCCCGATATTCCAGACTGGAGAGCCAAGGCTTCATTACCTTCCATTGTCCGTTGGCCGAAAAAGAGAATCCTTGATTGGTGTATCTTTGATATTCACCGTCCACACTGTTGTTTCCTCTTTTATCATTATCTTTCATCCAATACCCGCGTAAGTCAACTCTCAATGTCGCCGACCGGAAGTCTTTGGCGTAAGCGGCTTGGATACCGATACGGTGAAAGGTTTCTTCCGGAATTTGCGGCGCCTCACGTGAGAATGCATAGTCACCTCCTATATATAATGAGCCTCCGTTGCTGCCCAACCGAAATCCTTTCCCTGCGGATGCCAGTTTTTCTGTTGCAGTGAATCGCATGGATGCGCTGAAAGGCTGAATTCCGACTTTGGATTTGACCAAAACCATTCCACTGGTTACGTCTCCGTAGCGGGCAGAAGGAATACCCCGTATCACTTCAACCGACTCGACGGAAGTGGGAGAGATGGAGCGCACATCAAAGCCCGAGAGTACTGTGGAATTATAAATTCCTCTTCTTCCTTCCAATCCCATCTGCTGCATATTCATATTATTATTCAGGCGCATTCCGTCTACCAAAATGGCCGTTCCCAATGCATTTGTTGTATTGTCATAAGAAGCGCTACGGATGGTGAAGCCGGCAGGAATGTTCAGATTAGGGTTGCGTGTTGTCACTCCCGGCAATAACTGTGTCAGGCCGGATAAATCCGTAGCCTGAATATGCCGGATAGCATCTTGTCCGATAATGGAACGGGAACCCGGCGTGTCCGGTTGGGAAGCCGTGACAATTACTTCCTTTAATTGTATGTGGCGAAGAGTATCTACATCCGGCCTCTGCTTCTGTCCGTGGCAATGAAGCGAACAAAGAAGCAGTATCATAATGACAAATGTACTTGTATAATTGATGTAGCTCATCGTTGTTTTATGGGATTTCTTAAAATGTAGGGCATTTGCTCAAATGTTTTTAAGCATGTACAAAGAAAACAATTTTATTTCATCTGTTCACTATCTGCTATTAAAAAAGTAAAGAGGGCTGCCGCGTTTTGGAGTTTTCTAAGTACATTTGCAGGTACAATAACATGACTATGCTGCTATTTATATTAAAAACATTAAGTTTCTGTCTTTCATTATTTGCCTGGCTCTTATTAAGCGTGGCAGGTGTGTCCTTGATATGGGAATCCCGGCTGGTAAAAAAGAATTCAATTCGCCCTTTGTCACTCATTATAATCATGTGGGGCATTCTTTCTTATAATATATGTTCTGACAATTATCTGTTTCTGGCGGTTTACCGCTATTCTGAGTTCTTGTTTTATCTTTGTCTGATTACCGTTTACTTGATTTGTGCTTTAATAGCGAGCTATATAATGGGAAAAACTTTCCTGTACAGACTCCTTATGCATAAATTGAGAGGCTATGTTTCACCTCAAATCGTCCGTCTCCCTATTGAAATTGCAAGCGGAAACAATGCTTTTGATAATCGGCAGAGAATGGAGAACGTGCATTTTACTTCCGATATGAAAAAGAGAATACACGATGTATTGGATAATCCGAATTTGTTACAGGAACGGAATATTACAATGGAGAAAACGGCCAATCTGATTGGAGTGAATGTCTTTTATTTGAGAACTTATCTGAATTACCATCTGCAAACTACTCTTGCTAAATATCTCAGGGATAAGAGACTTGATTATGCCGAACAATTGTTGCTGGGAACTGATAAGTCCGTTGCTGAGATTGCAACGATGACAGGCTTTGAATCGGATGCCAAGTTCTTCGAGGCGTTTAAGGCACGTCATCAAAGCACTCCTTTGGCATGGAGAAAGAGCAAAAGCTCTCTTGAATAATATAAATCATCAGAGAAATATTATATTATCAGACAAGAAATAATCGATGAAATGGGGCAATATTATAAATGTTCTTATCATTCTCGATTTGGGTATTTGATAAACTTTCATTCTGTCTACCTTTGCAATATGAATAAAACACCAATGGTGTTATTGCAAATGACGAGACTTTATCACCAGTTATTTAAGATTGGTTTGTTAATTAAGATGAGGAATAGAGGGATATGGCTAGTATGCCACTCATTTAAAAATAAAAGGTCGAATCGTGATAAAGTTGTAGAGAAAACAAGTCCTCTACAAAAGTTGAGGGTCTCAATGTGAGGAATATGAAATAGAGATGAATGATGTCTCTATGGATAAGATTTATTTCTTTATATCGCGTATTTGGAATAGACCTTACATTAAAGAGTGCCGGAAAGAAAATGCCATTTTCTTTCCGGTATTATTTTTCTGATACACTTTTCTGATATGCGATACGTTGGGTACCGTTATGTGTATAGATAATGCCACATTCTTCAAAACCGTTTTTCTTCAAGATATTCTGCATCACATAATTGTCATAATGTGTGTCTACACGTATATTATGATGTTGCTCGAAGCACCATCGGATGCATTTGTCTGCAATTCCTTTTTCTTTCCCATTGGCAGCCATACGGTGAATTACACCATAGGGGGCCTCATTCAGCCACTTGCCATTATCGATAACCGTATAGGTAGGATCTTCTCCGGTAATAAAACAGAAGGTGCCTACAATTTCTCCCTGCTCATTCTCGCACACATAGCTGTGGCCGTCGGCTATTTCCTGCTGAATGTATTCTTCAGAAGGATAACCGTTAATCCATTGATTGGGGTTGCCATGTTCCTTCATAAATTGGCGGGCGTAGTCATATATGGCCATTATCGGCTTCAGGTCATTGAAGGTTGTTTGTCTGATTTTCATATTGGGTTGGGCTTACTATCGTGTTAAGATTAGAAATTCATTTTATATACGTTGGTCTCTTTCTGTTCAAACCCTATTGACTGATACAGCTTGTTGGCGGCTGTTCGTTTGGGGTTGGAAGTCAGCATCAGTACAAGGATGCCTTGTGATTTTACGAAATCGATGGCATGGCGGACTAAAATCTTGCTGAGTCCTTTTCCGCGATAAGTTGTATCCAGTACTACATCTTCTATCCATGCTTTTCCACCGGTGGGAGTATAATAAATGCCGATAGTCAACATTCCTGCGATTACTTGATCTTCTAAAAGGAAAAACAGGTGACTGTTTTCCGAGGTGAGTGTCTGCTTGAAAGCTTCTTCTGTAAGTGTGATGGAGCGGGTGGTCAGTTGAGTCAGAAACTTCCGGGTAGCTTCCAGATACTCGGGCTTATATTCGAGTATTTCGATGATTTGAGTCATAAATAAATTGGTTTTAAGTTTCTAATATAATAATAAGGTGAAGTCCGGTTTATGTCCGAGCTTTGAAAACCGGTGCGATTTTTTGTATTTCCGATTCGAAGCCGAACCAGTAGCCATGTTCTGTGTCAGTATCTGCAGGCAGAAAGCAAAGACGCAATTCAGGTTTATAATAACCATAAAGCACTTCCCAATGTTCAGGCGGGGTCTGCCGTTTGGTCTTTACATGCTCTGCCGGCAGCTTCTTGAGTGACATGCCTGCCTCTATCCATGCAATGGAAGCCTGTGTCTGATAGCTTGGATAGTATTGTTTGCAATATTCATAAAGCACCAACCCCCGTCTTTCCAAACTCATAGGTTGGTCAATGAGATTGGCTTCCGTCATGTAGGCCAGAAACTTATATAAAAAAGTCCTGTCGTTTACGATGAGTTCCCGTGTCAGGGATTGCCATGCGGGGGTATTGTAAAAGGCATCGAGTAAGCGGGACAGTTGGCGTGCTGTCTGCAATTCTCCGACGCTGATTTCTTTCGTTTGTAGTACTTCGTAAGGCGGGAGAGGGGAGTAGCGGATTCCCAACTCGTTTGCCCGACGGCGCATTTCTGTTCCGGGCAATAGCTTCAGAGATTCCAATTGGATTTCTCCGGCACAGTATCCGGCGAGGGTGTATACATCTTCGAATATTTCATCCAGATGATAAAGCGGTAGTCCCGCAATCAGGTCGGCATGAGTTTCCATATTGGAGAGTGAACAAAGGAAGGTCAGTCCTTCCAGTGCATCGGAGAGTTTTCCCATTCTCCGGCTTGTCTCCAGAACGGGTGCACGCAGACTTTGAATGCCGGCTTCCAGGTGGAGAAGTCCTGCGGGCAATTGTTTTAACTCTTCTTTCAACTCTTCCGATAACAATGCGGGATGAATTTCCAGATGGAAGCGGATGTCGGGCGAGAACTCCAGGAAGAGGCGAAGAAGTTCTTTGGCACGGCGCGGATTATAGTTGAAGGTACGGTCGAGCACACGTACATTCTTGATGCCATGACTGTGAATGATTTGCAATCTGTGCCGTATGCTTTCGATGGATAGTGTGCGAACAGGCTTTTCTCCTCCGCTTACACAAAAGGCGCAGGTGTTGAAGCATCCGCGTGTGGTCTCCAATTGTACGAAAGGTTTGCTCCAATTGAAGAAGCGGCTTTCTTCAGGGGGGACAAGGTCGGAAAAATGAAGTACGCGTGCTAAGCCATTGTCTTTATATTCCTTCTGGGGAGTCAGATAGCAGAGTCCCGGGATACTTTCCCACTTCTCGGGTTGCTCCCGACAGGCCAGCCATTGCGGAAATGCTTCTTCTCCTTCTCCTCTGAACACACAGTCGACAAAAGGATTCTTACGCAAGAACTCTTCATTATCTCCCAAAAACTCAGGGCCTCCCAAGATGAGACAAGCCTCTGGAAGCAATGCTTTGACACGAGATGTGATATGCATCAGTTGTTCGTGATTGAACAACCAAGTGGTGGCTGCAAGTATGTCGGGCCGGCGGCGGTAGATTTCATCGACAATCATCCCTACATTTTCATTAATGGTAGCAGATACTATATCCCATTCCACAGAGGTGTCCGAAGCTATCTGTGCATGCAAGGCGGGAAGTGCCAGCGAGGAGTGAGCATACGAGCTGTTGAGGTCTATCCAGAGAATCTTCATGTTTAATATTGTTTTCAGTTTGCAAAGATAGCTCTTTTTTTATATCTTGCCTGCGTTTTTAAACAGATACCGTTATGATTAGAAGGGTAGAACTACAAGATGCGAAAGCTATTACGGCTATTTATAATGAATATGTCGCACACAGTGTGGTTACATTTGATATCGAACCAGTGAGGGAAGAGGATATGCGCTTCCGGATAGCTGAGATTTCGGCTCATTATCCTTATTTTGTTTATGAGTCGGACGGAAAGGTTATGGGGTATTGCTATGCTCATCCCTGGAAACAGCGTGTGGCCTACGGACATACATTGGAAACGACTGTTTATCTTCTTCCCGATTGTGTCGGGAAAGGTATGGGAACCCAACTCATGACACGCTTGATAGAAGAATGTCGGAGGGAGGGGTATCATGCACTGATTGCTTGTCTGACGGAGCCGAATGAGGCCAGCACTTCTTTACACACTAAGTTGGGCTTTCAAAAAGTATCTCATTTTAAGGAAGTTGGACTGAAATTTGGTAGTTGGCTCGATGTCGGCGATTACGAGCTCATCTTATAGCCTGTGAACATTTCCATCAAAAAAAAGGTTATAGCCATTAAAACTAAAAACAACTGACTATGACTCAAATTAGTATTAAAAGGGTATATGAAGACTTTTCGCCCAACGATGGTTATCGGGTATTGGTCGACCGTCTTTGGCCCAGAGGAATGAAACGGGAACATCTGATATACGATTATTGGGCAAAAGAATTAACCCCTTCCAATGCTTTGCGTAAATGGTTTCATGCCGACGTAGAAAAAAGATGGGGCGCCTTTGCCGATATGTACCAAAAAGAACTGGAACGCTCACCTGCCGTTAAAGCGTTCATTGATAGGATAAAACCTTATGAAAAGGTTACACTTCTATATGCTTCGAAGAATCAGGAGCAGAATCATGCGCGTGTACTGGCGCAATATTTAAGCACACTTTCTTAGTTTTTGTGCAGAAAAAAGCTAACTTTGCGACCGTTTTAGGTAAAAAGAAGGATTATGATACAAAAGGTTCTAATCGCCAATCGTGGCGAGATAGCCGTACGTGTAATGCGTTCCTGTAAGGAAATGGGCATTCGCACCGTGGCTGTTTTTTCGGAAGCTGACCGCACAGCGCGGCACGTAATGTATGCAGATGAAGCCTGTTTGATAGGCCCTGCCGCTTCCAAAGATAGTTATCTGAATATAGATAATATCATCAAAGCTGCCAAGCAGCATCATGCCGATGCCATTCACCCCGGCTATGGTTTTTTATCCGAGAATGCAGACTTTGCCCGCCGTTGTAAGGAAGAAGGGATTATTTTTATCGGGCCTGCCGCCGAGACGATGGAGGCGATGGGCGATAAGATAGCTGCCCGCAAGCGTATGATTGCTGCCGGCGTACCTGTTGTTCCCGGAACGGAACAGCCGTTACAGAGTGCAGAGGAAGCAGTCCGCATTTGCAATGAAATCGGCTATCCCGTGATGCTGAAAGCCTCAATGGGTGGCGGTGGAAAGGGTATGCGCCTCATTCACAGTGAAAACGAAGTGGTGGAGGCTTATAATACCGCACGTTCGGAATCTATGTCGTCTTTTGGCGATGATACCGTTTATCTGGAGAAATTTGTGGAAGAGCCTCACCATATCGAGTTCCAAATTCTGGGTGACAATCATGGCAATGTGATTCATCTGTTCGACCGAGAATGTTCTGTTCAGCGTCGTAACCAGAAAATAGTGGAGGAAAGTCCTTCGCCGTTCCTTACCCCCGAACTCCGCAGGGAGATGGGTGAGAAAGCGGTTGCTGCAGCCAAGGCGGTGAACTATTCGGGTGCGGGAACCATTGAGTTTCTCGTGGACAAGAACCGTAATTTCTATTTTCTCGAAATGAATACCCGCCTCCAGGTGGAACATCCCATCACGGAAGAAGTGGTCGGTGTAGATTTGGTAAAGGAACAAATCCGTATCGCCAATGACGAGGTGCTGCATCTCAGACAGGAGGAGTTGTTCCAGCGCGGCCATGCCATCGAATGCCGTATCTGCGCTGAGGATACGGAGAATAATTTCATGCCTTCGCCGGGTATCATCAAGCAGCTCACCGAGCCGAACGGTATCGGTGTCCGCATCGACAGCTACGTGTACGAGGGGTATGAGATACCCATCTATTACGATCCCATGATAGGCAAGCTGATTGTTTGGGCTACTACTCGACAATATGCCATCGAGCGTATGCGCCGTGTACTTTATGAATACAAAATCACCGGGCTGAAGACCAACCTCAGCTATTTGAAACGTATCATGCATACGCCCGACTTTGTGAAAGGCGAATATAATACGCTGTTTATCGAGAAGAACTCCCGTATGTTGTTGCGTGGCAACGGCAATAACGAGGAAATCGAGAATATTGCAATGATTGCCTCTTACATTGATTATCTGATGAATCTGGAAGAAAACAAGAGCTCGCAGTTGCCCGACGGCCGTCCCATCAGCCGTTGGCGTGAGTTCGGTTTGCAGAAGGGAGTATTACGCATCTAAACAAACGGAAAAGAAATATGGAAATACATATAGGAGACCGCATCGCCGATGTAACTTTGGTGAGCAAAGAGGGTAATAAGGTACAGTTCCTTATCGATGGAAAGCCTTATGACGTGGATATTGTGATGGCGGAGAACGGAAGTTGTTCCATTCTTCACGATGGCAATTCGTTTAATGCCGAGTTGATTCGCGGTGAAGGCGGTAAGAGTTATGACGTGAACATGTTCTACCGTTCTTACCACGTAAATATTGTGGATACGCAAACCAAGTACTTGCGCATGAAGAAGGGCGGAGAAGAGAAACAAGACAATCGGATTATTGCGCCCATGCCGGGTAAGGTCGTTAAGATTCCCGTCCAAAAGGGAGACTGTCTTAGTGCAGGAGACATCGTGGTGGTGCTGGAAGCCATGAAGATGCAGAGCAACTACAAAGTAAGTTCGGATTGTGTCGTAAAGGATATTCTGGTGCAGGAGGGCGATGCTGTCAATGCTAACCAGGAACTGATTATATTGGATATCATAAAAGAAGATTGAAAGAACCATGACAAGAGAAGAAATATACAGCCGGTTTGAGGAACTGGACAAAAACGCATCGCTGGGTGGCGGTGTGGACAAGATAGAAAAACAGCATGCGCAGGGCAAGATGACTGCCCGCGAACGTATTGAAATGCTCCTTGACAAAGGTACATTCAATGAACTTGACAAGCTGGTAAACCACCGTTGCACCAATTTCGGCATGGAGAAGAAACAGATTGCCGGCGACGGGATGGTGACGGGATACGGAAAGATAGACGGTCGTCTGGTTTTTGTGTATGCCTATGACTTCACCGCACACGGCGGTTCGTTGAGTGAAACCAATGCCGCCAAGATTGTCAAGGTGCAGGAACTTGCTCTGAAGAACGGTGCACCTGTCATTGCACTGAATGATTCGGGTGGTGCCCGTATTCAGGAAGGCGTGAATAGCCTTGCCGGTTATGCCTCCATCTTCTATCAGAATACCATTGCTTCGGGGGTCATTCCACAGATTTCCGCTATCTTGGGGCCTTGTGCGGGTGGTGCTTGCTACTCTCCCGCACTGACCGACTTTATCTTTATGGTGAAAGAGCAGAGCCACATGTTTATTACCGGGCCGGATGTGGTAAAGACCGTGACCAATGAAGAGGTGGGAAAAGAAGAACTGGGTGGCGCTTATACTCACAGTTCCAAGAGTGGCGTCACTCACTTTATGTGTAATAATGAGGAGGAAACTCTGATGAGCATCCGTGAACTGTTGAGTTTCTTGCCTTCCAACAATATGGAGGATGCTCCCCTTGTTGCCTGCACGGATGATATCCATCGTCAGGTAGAAGCGCTTCAGACCGTTATCCCCGAAGACCCCAATATGCCTTACGACATCAAGGACATCATTGAGCCGGTGCTGGACAACCAGTACTTTTTCGAGGTAATGCCCCATTTTGCCAAGAACGTGGTAGTGGGATTCGGTCGTTTGGGCGGTCGTTCGGTGGGTATCGTTGCCAACCAGCCCGCTTACCTTGCCGGTGTGCTCGATATTGATGCCAGCGATAAGGCTGCCCGCTTCATTCGTTTCTGCGACTGTTTCAATATACCTTTGATTACCTTTGAGGATGTTCCCGGTTTCCTTCCCGGCACGGTGCAGGAACACAACGGCATTATCCGTCACGGTGCGAAAATAGTGTATGCATACGCCGAGGCTACGGTTCCCAAAGTTACATTGATTACTCGTAAAGCATACGGTGGAGCCTATATCGTGATGTCCAGCAAACCGACAGGGGCTGATGTGAATCTGGCTTATCCGCAGGCCGAAATTGCAGTGATGGGTGCTGAGGGTGCAGTGAACATCCTTTATCGGAAATCGACTCCCGAAGAGAAGCAGGAAATAATTAAGGAGTATGAGAATAAGTTCTCCAACCCCTACCGTGCAGCCGAACGCGGACTGATTGACGAAGTGATTATGCCGCGCGATACAAGATATAAACTGGCTCAGGCGTTGGATATGTGTCACAACAAAAACCAAAGCAATCCACCTAAGAAACACGGTAATATGCCGCTTTAAAGAAATAGAAGGATAAATGAACTTTTTATAGAAGAACAGTCTTGTTTCTAAAGAATAGGACTGTTCTTTGTTTTGTTCGTTATGGATTAACTGAAAAGTTGTAACTTTGTGCGTTTTGAAGGCGAAGAAGATGATTGCTTGGTTCGCTATAAGTTGCATTAAAGCTTTATATAAAGTTGAATTGCCCGACAATATAGAAATAAAATAGCGTTTTATTTCTATATTGTCGGGCAATCTTTTATCTTTGTGTAACTTAACAACCTAGAAATAATATGTTCTTTCTTTGTAGACTGTGGATATGGTGTAAACGTTTCCGTCATCGTTGTGGTTACGGTGTGCACTCTCCGTCCGACTTTTTTTTGATAACTTCCATTATTTATGAGAGATACCCTTACTATGCATACCGGACATTGAAGAAAAGGGGATTCTCAAATTACCTGCCTCACTATCGGTGTAAAGTGAACCGTTTGCTGTTCAGATTGGTTAATTATTTCAGACCGAAATCTTTGATAGAAGTGGGGATTGGCAATGGAGCGTCCATCAGTTATATGCGTGCGGCTTGTCACACCATGGATTCTGTTACCCTGAAGGGAAGAGACCGGGATAAAACCTTACAGCAACTAGCTGAAAAGTTGGAAGAACTGCAATATATTGATTGCTTGCATATTGCACATACTTCCTTCTACCAAGAAGTGTTTGAACAATCCTTGCCCTATATACACCCGGATAGTTGGTTTATTATAGGAGGAATTTATGAATCAAAGGAGAAGCGCGAATGGTGGAAAAAGGTGGTTGCTGATGAACGTGTCGGTATAACCTTTGATTTATATGATATCGGTCTGGTGTTTTTCGATAAGAAACGTTATAAACAGCATTATATAGTCAACTTCTTATAAATAAGACCATGAAAAAGAGTATGATATATACGAAGACAGGCGATAAAGGTACCACCTCATTGGTAGGGGGAGCTCGTGTGCCCAAGACACATATACGCTTGGAAGCTTATGGAACCATTGATGAACTGAACGCTCATTTGGGGCTTCTGCAAACATATTTGACAGAGGAAAACGACAAACACTTGGTGACCCATGTGCAGAATAAGTTGTTTTCCGTCGGCTCCTATCTGGCTACCGACCAGGCACAGACTGCATTGCGCATGGAGAGCCGTATAAGTGATGAAGATATTACATTATTGGAACAGGCCATTGATGAAATAGACAATGCGCTCACTCCTCTTCATGCGTTTATCCTTCCGGGGGGCGCGCGTGGCGCTGCTGTCTGTCATATCTGCCGTACAGTGTGCCGTCGGGCTGAACGTCGTATATTGGCATTGGCCGGAGAATGTGAAATAGAGGCTCGTGTAACAGCTTTTGTCAATAGATTATCGGATTATCTGTTCATTTTGGCACGGAAGTTGAATCATCTTGCAGAAAAGGAAGAAATTTTTTGGGATAAAAGTTGCAGATGAAATAATTTATTATACTTTTGCGGCTAAATAGAGATAAAAGGAAAAGTATTTACTCAAAAAATAAGAAAACTATGTACTGGACATTAGAATTGGCCTCGAAGTTGGAAGATGCTCCCTGGCCTGCTACTAAGGATGAGTTGATTGACTATGCAATGCGTTCGGGTGCTCCGTTGGAAGTAATCGAAAACTTGCAAGAGATGGAAGATGAAGGCGAAATCTATGAAAGTATAGAGGATATTTGGCCGGATTATCCGAGCAAAGAAGACTTCTTCTTCAACGAGGAAGAGTATTAAACACAGGTGATGTAAAGACGGGTCGGAGCTTTTGGTTCCGGCCCGTCTTTGGTTTTTATCGGTATCAAACACTTTTCTACCGGGGTAGGATGCAAGTTTTGTGGAGCCAGTCATTATTCTTAGGGATTTAACATATCAGGCAAACACCTGTCGCCGGATGTTTTCTCCTCCGGTTTTCAACCTCTGCATACGCTTAGAACTCCCTAAGTCGTTTCATTAGCCGGACTAAGCGTTTTCGTCCTTTCGGTTATGCCTGTCTGTCCGTCGGATTACTACAGTTTCCGGCAGTAGACTGTATAGTCTCCTTCAGTGGGCTGTACAGTCCATTACTGTAGACTGTAATAATCTTCCGTTTAAAAGGCCTTGACTGACCCTAAGAAACGGCTTACTCTTCCCTTGGTTGGTTAAATCGGGTACTGATAAGATTTTTCCCCCTTCCTGCAAAAGAATAACTTTATGCTGCGATTAAACATTATCATCGGAAAAAGTGTTTATCTTTGTGGCGTAAACTAAAAATAAACAAACATGAAAAAGATTATTAGTGTATTTATGGTAGCTGTATGTTTAATGATGGCTGCTCCTGCTCAAGCTCAGTTGCACTTTGGTGTGAAGGGTGGTTTGAACTTGTCAAAGGTTAGTTTCTCGAAGTCTGATTTAAAAGGAGACAATAAAACCGGTTGGTTTATCGGTCCGATGGCTGAGTTCACATTGCCTATTATCGGTGTAGGAGCTGATATAGCTGCTTTGTACTCACAAACAGATTTGGCTGCAAAAGGATATGATACAGATGCTAAATTGAAGACTTTTGAAATTCCTGTGAATTTGAAGTGGTCATTTGGCCTGGGAAGTATGCTGGGCGCGTATATTGCTGCCGGTCCGCAGTTTGGCTTTAATATTGGCAATAAGAAAGGTTTTATGGACTATGAGCTGAAGAAGAATAATACGACCTTCAATGTAGGTGCGGGTGTGAAGTTGATTCGCCACATACAAGTAGGTGTAAATTATAATTTTGCTTTAAGCCATACTGCTACTATTGAGACTGCCAACGAAGAAGTCATTAAGATTAAAAACAATACTTGGCAGGTGTCACTTGCATATCTGTTCTAAGCAAGCTCATTTAACAAAAGATAAAAGGGAGTGTGTCAAAACTAAACCGGCCTATCCCATCGTCAGCTGTAGGGGCAGGGTTTGCCTGCCCGAAGACACAAAGTAAACTGTTTTCGGGCGAGCGAACCTCGCCCCTACGAACGAAACGACAGCATTATCCACGTTTTGACACAACCCCTTTTTGTAATTTTGCAGCATGAAAAAATATGTAGATGTCATAGTGCCGTTACCCATTGCCGGTCAGTACACTTATTCGCTTCCGGCAGAAATGGAGGAGAAAGTGCAGATGGGGTGTAGGGTTATAGTACCGTTTGGACGGAAGAAGTTCTATACGGCTATTGTCACTCATGTGCATTATGCAGCTCCCGAAGGTTATGAGACAAAAGATATAGAAGAGGTACTCGACTCAACTCCTGTGCTGCTGCCTAAGCAGTTTGAGTTTTGGGAGTGGCTGGCTTCTTATTATCTCTGTACATTGGGAGACGTCTATAAGGCTGCCATTCCGTCCGGCATGAAGTTGGAAAGTGAGACTTTAGTGGAATATAACCCGGATTTTGAAGCAACAGCTCCACTTCCTGAGAAGGAACAGAAATTATTGGATTTGTTGAGTTGCGATACGGAACAATGTGTCACACAGCTGGAGAAGGCTAGTGGAATGAAGAATATTCTTCCGGTCATTAAGTCACTGCTCGACAAGGAGGCCATTTACGTGAAGGAGGAACTGAAGCGTCATTATAAGCCTCGTACGGAGGCACGTGTGAAATTGGCTGACTCCGGTATCGATGAGGCCCGCTTACAACAACTTTTCAATGAACTGGGCCGTGCTCCCAAACAATTGGCACTGTTGATGAAGTATGTAGAACTTTCGGGCTGGGCATCGCGTGAAAGTACGTTGAAGGAGGTTACTAAAAAAACTTTATTGGAGAAGGCCGGTGGTTCTGCCGCCGTTCTTAACGGGCTGGTGGAAAAGGGAGTGTTTGAAATCTATCATCAGGAAATAGGACGTTTGGATAAAGGAATGCTGAAAACAGCGGATGTCAATCCATTGAATCCGGCACAACAACAGGCTTATCAGTCTGTTATTCAGAGTTTCAGAGAAAAGAATGTCTGTCTGTTGCACGGAGTGACGTCCAGTGGCAAGACTGAAATATATATTCATCTTATTCAAGAGGTGCTGAAGGCCGGTAAACAGGTTCTCTATTTATTGCCGGAGATTGCTTTGACTACTCAGATAACTGAACGTCTGAAGCGTGTATTCGGTCATCGTCTTGGCATTTATCATTCAAAATTCCCGGATGCCGAACGCGTGGAAATTTGGCAGAAGCAGTTGGGCGACGAAGGGTATGATGTTATATTGGGGGTGCGTTCCTCCATTTTCCTTCCATTCAAGAACCTGGGATTGGTAATAGTGGATGAGGAGCACGAGAATACATATAAGCAACAAGATCCGGCTCCTCGTTATCACGCCCGTAATTCGTCTATTATGCTTGCATCAATGTTTGGTGCTAAAGTCCTTTTGGGGACAGCCACTCCCAGTGTGGAGACTTACTTCAATGCAACATCGGGTAAATATGGGTTTGTAGAATTGAAAGAACGCTATAAAGATATTCAGCTTCCTCATATCGAATTGGTAGACATTAAAGAACTTGCTCATCAAAAAAGAATGCAGGGGCCTTTTTCGCCTCGGTTGGTTAAAGAGATAAAAGAGGCACTTGAACGTAAAGAGCAGGTGATTTTGTTTCAAAACCGTCGTGGCTTTGCTCCGATGATAGAGTGTCATACGTGCGGTTGGGTTCCGAAATGCAAGAATTGTGATGTGAGCCTTACTTATCATAAAGGCTTGAACCAACTGACTTGCCATTATTGCGGGTATACTTATCAAGTACCTCGTTCGTGCCCTGCCTGCGGTGGTGTGGAATTGATGAATCGGGGATTCGGAACGGAGCGTATTGAAGATGATATCAAATTGATTTTTCCCGAGGCAAGAGTGGCCCGAATGGACTTGGATACTACTCGGACCCGGACGGCATACGAGAAGATAATAGCTGATTTTGAACAGGGGAAGACAGATATTTTGATTGGTACACAGATGGTCTCGAAGGGATTGGATTTTGACCATGTCAGTGTAGTCGGTATTTTGAATGCCGATACAATGTTGAATTATCCTGATTTCCGTAGCCATGAGCGTGCTTTCCAGTTGATGGCGCAGGTAGCGGGACGTGCCGGAAGGAAGAACAGACAGGGGTTGGTGATTTTGCAGACAAAGTCTCCCGATTTGCCGGTAATTCATCAGGTGATATCGAATGATTATGAACAGCTTTACTATGACCAGTCTGCAGAACGACAGATTTTCAAGTACCCGCCTTATTATCGTCTCATCTATGTTTATCTGAAACATCGGAAAGAAGATATACTTGATATGGCGGCGGATGCGATGGCTGCACAACTCCGCTCCGGCTTGGGAAGTCGTGTATTGGGCCCGGATAAACCACCGGTAGCTCGTATCCAGACCTTATTTATTAAGAAGATTATGGTTAAAGTGGAACAGACCGCTTCGATAGCGAAAGTACGTGAATATTTGCTTGCCGTACAACGCGCCATTATTGAAGACGAGCGTTTCCGTTCTCTGTTAGTATATTATGATGTAGATCCACAGTAGTTATGAAAATAGAATTAGATGTGCATACCCACACCATTGCCAGCGGGCATGCATTCAGTACTTTACAGGAAATGGCGCAGGCTGCTGCCGACAAGGGGTTGAAACTGTTGGGAATAACGGAACATTCATCCGGTATTCCGGGAAGCTGTAATTCCATTTATTTCAGAAATTTGCATGTCGTTCCCCGGCAGATGTATGGCATCGAACTGCTGTTGGGAGCAGAGATAAACATCCTTGATGGGGAAGGTAATCTTGATATGGATGAAAATTATATGAGAATGTTGGATATTCGAATTGCCGGTATCCATTCTTTATGTTATAATTATGGCACGATAGACGAGAATACGCATGGCATGGTGAAGGCAGTCAGTAATCCTTTCATTCATATTATCAGTCATCCCGGAGATGGTACGGCCGAATTGCATTTCGAGCCGATTGTATTGGCGGCCAAGGAACATCATACTCTATTGGAGATAAATAACAGTTCTTTAAAACCGACCCGTAATAAGCCGGATGCCCGGGAGAACAATCTTGCTATCCTGCGGCTGTGCAAACAATATGAGGTGCCGGTTATTTTAGGAAGCGATGCCCATATCTCATTTGATATTGCCCGGTACGATTATGTGTACGACCTGTTGCAACTAACTGAGTTTCCTGAGGCACTGATTATGAATCGTGACGTGAAATCATTTAAAGAATATCTTTGCTTGTAAAGCTATATGAAAAGAATACTTTTTGTCTGCCTCGGCAATATTTGCCGTTCCTCTTCTGCAGAGGAGGTTATGCGTACTTTAATTCAAAAAGAAGGTTTGGAAAGAGAAATAGAAGTAGACTCTGCCGGTATCCTGAGCTATCACCAAGGGGAGTTGCCCGATAGCCGTATGCGTATGCATGCTGCTCGCCGGGGATACAATCTGACCCATCGTTCCCGCCCTGTCCATACAGAAGATTTTTATCACTTTGATATGATTATCGGTATGGATGACCGCAATATAGAGGACTTGATAGAGCGTGCACCTGATTTAGAAACAGAGAAGAAAATCCATCGGATGACAGATTATTGCAGGCTAAAGATGGCGGATTATGTACCCGATCCTTATTATGGAGGGGCGCAAGGTTTCGAGAATGTATTGGACATTCTGGAAGACGCCTGCGCCGGACTGCTTGAAGATATCCGTGCTATTTCTTCAACTCGGGATAACTGATTCGAGTGTGATACATCGTTTTCAGCTTTTCTTTAAACAGCGCTTTCACTAAGGCGATGTCTTTGAAGGTGATAGGGCATTCTTTGAAGAACCCTTCTGTAACTTGTGCATCTATAATCTTGTCTACTAAGGTGCCGATGCTTTCTTCTGTGTATTCGGGCAGGCTTCGTGAAGCAGCTTCTACGGAGTCGGCCATCATCAGAATGGCTTGTTCTTTTGTGAATGGGTTAGGTCCCGGATAACGGAACTTTTCAGTATCCACTTCTTCGTCAGGGTGTTCGTTTTTGTAGGAAATGTAGAAGTATTTGGTCAACCCTCTTCCGTGATGCGTACTGATAAAGTCTTTGATGACTTTGGGCAGGTTATGTTTCTCGGCAAGTTTCAGGCCATCTGTGATATGGCTGATGATAACTTGTGCACTTTGTTCATAGTTGAGACTCTTGTGTGGATTCACTCCTGATTGGTTCTCGGTAAAAAAAGCGGGATTTACCATTTTCCCTATATCATGATAAAGTGCTCCGGTACGGACTAACTGGCTTTTCGCACCAATCTTATTGGCAGCTTCCGCTGCTAAATTAGCCATTTGAAGGGAATGCTGGAAAGTACCCGGAGCTATTTCCGACATCTCACGCAGCAGACTGTTGTTGATATTGGAAAGTTCCACCAGCGTAACATTGGAAGTAAAACCGAAGGTCTTTTCCAAAATAAACAATAGCGGATAGGCAAACAGCAGCAGAATACCATTTATCATAAAATAGATATACATACGTGTATTCAGCTTCGTCAAATCATCTTCGTGAATTAGCTCAAAAGCAAAATACAGCAATGCATAGCTGGCAAAGACTACCAAAGCCGTTCGCAGGAGTTGCGAGCGTTGTGATAACTCGCGCAAACTATAGATAGACACCATACCTGCTACCACCTGCAGAAGAATAAACTCATGAGGGAAACGTAATGTGATGGAACAGAGCAGGATGATAGTGACGTGAGCCATGAACGCTGTTCGCGAATCAAGGAAGATACGCACTATAATCGGTATCATTGCAAAAGGCACGATGTAAATACTGGATAAACTCTGCGAGACCATGACGGAGGCGACAACCGGGAATAGTACAATTAATGCGAAAAGCAAGGTCAAACTGCCTTTACGGTCATAATAGTCGGCACGGAACAAATCCAGATAGACCATGAAGCAGAACAGGAATATTCCTACATAAAGTATTTGTCCGGCTAATGTCAACCGCTTCTCCTGTAAAGATTCGCTTCGCTTTTCCCATTCTTTCCGTAAAGATTCCAATATATTATAGGTCTGTTCGTCTACGATTTCTCCCCGATCGATGATTTTTTGACCATTTAGAACGAAACCGTTTGCATACGAGATATTGGAAAGCAAATCTTTTTGTGCCGCTTCGGACTTGGGCTCGTCATAAATAAGGTTCGGAGTAATATAATTGTTTAAGTTGCACTGTTGCAATACTTTCTTTTTATAATGTGTAGTGTCGGCATTCAGCAGGTATTCATAGGCATCCTTTACAGTATATAGCTGCTCCACCAATCGGCTCGTGGCCGTATTTTGTTCTACAGTTCGTATGGCAGTGATGCTGTCCTCTTCCATCCGGGTGAGATCATTACCGGCAATAATTCCATTTCTATACAACTCTTTCAACATACGTTCTATGTATCTCACATAATCTGTGCTGGGCAAAGAGTGACGGAGCGTTTTGTTATAATCTTCCCTTAACTTCTCAATCATGTTTTTTTCCACATTCTTTTCTATGTGGAAATAGGGTTGATAGGTGGCAAGAATACTATCCTGTTCTTTTTGCACTTGCATATCATTTTTATAAATGGGGAAATCGAACGATGCTTGTAGCAGTCCGTACTTCCATGGCTTATTGATGTCAAATTGATAGTTGAATTTGCCTTCATTGGGTAAAAAGTAAACTATCACCGACACAGTGGCAATGAAAATAAGGCTTTTATAGAGCAAATCTTTATATGAAAACCGTTTGCCGGTCTTGAAACTTTTCATAATCGTATATTTTTGCGCGCAAAATACGAAAAAATCGGGAAATTTAGATTAATTTTGCAGCGTATTTTATATAAAACAACAATGTCAGAAAGAAAAGTAAGAGTTCGTTTTGCTCCGAGCCCAACGGGAGCGTTGCATATTGGTGGTGTGCGCACTGCTTTGTATAACTATCTGTTTGCTCGTCAGCACGGTGGAGATTTAATTTTCCGTATAGAAGATACCGACTCAAATCGTTTTGTTCCGGGAGCGGAAGAATACATTATCGAGTCGTTCAAGTGGTTGGGTATTACGTTTGATGAAGGCGTAAGTTTTGGTGGTGACTTCGGTCCGTATCGTCAGTCTGAACGCCGCGATATTTATAAGAAATATGTGCAAGTCTTGCTGGATAACGATAAAGCTTACATCGCTTTTGATACGCCTGAAGAATTAGATGCCAAACGTAAGGAAATTCCTAATTTCCAGTATGATGCTTCAACTCGTATGGCTATGCGCAACTCTTTGACAATGTCGAAAGAGGAAGTCGATGCATTGGTGGCAGACGGTAAGCAATATGTGGTACGTTTCAAGATAGAACCTAACGAAGATGTCCATGTACATGATATCATCCGTGGCGAAGTGGTGATAAACTCATCTATTCTTGATGATAAGGTATTGTATAAATCTGCAGATGAACTGCCTACTTATCATTTGGCAAATATTGTGGATGATCATTTGATGGAAGTTTCTCACGTTATCCGTGGAGAGGAATGGTTGCCTTCTGCTCCTTTACACGTATTGTTGTACCGTGCTTTCGGCTGGGAAGATACGATGCCCGAATTTGCTCATCTTCCGTTATTGTTGAAGCCCGACGGAAATGGTAAACTGAGCAAGCGTGACGGTGATCGTCTCGGTTTCCCGGTATTCCCATTGGAGTGGCATGATCCTAAGACCGGAGAAGTATCATCCGGTTATCGCGAGTCGGGATATTTGCCCGAGGCAGTTATCAATTTCCTCGCTTTATTGGGATGGAATCCGGGTAACGACCAAGAAATCATGTCATTGGATGAATTGGTGCAATTGTTTAACTTAAGCCATTGCAGTAAGGCCGGTGCAAAATTTGATTTTGAAAAGGGAAAGTGGTTTAACCACGAATATATATTAAAGAAAGACAATGCTGAAATAGCAACATTGTTTATGCCTGTCCTGAAAGAAAATGGCATAGAGGCTCCTATGGATAAGGTGGTAACTGTAGTGGGATTGATGAAAGACCGCGTTAGTTTCATTAAGGATTTGTGGGAAACCTGTAAGTTCTTCTTTGTTGCTCCAACAGAGTATGATGAAAAGACCACCAAGAAACGTTGGAAAGAAGATTCTCCCGAGCGTATGCTGGAACTTGCAGACGTATTGGAAGCTTTGGATGACTTCTCGTTGGAGAATCAGGAAAAGGTAGTAATGAAATGGATAGAAGATAAAGGTTATCATTTGGGTAATATCATGAATGCCTTCCGTTTGACACTGGTGGGCGAGGGCAAAGGGCCGCACATGTTTGATATTTCTGCTGTTTTAGGAAAAGAAGAAACATTGAGACGCATTCGCCGGGCTGTGGAAGTGCTCAAGTAATACCGTGAATCATGATTTATAATCTAGTCATCTATATTTATCTATTCGGGGTTAAGCTGGCTGCATTGTTCAGCTCCAAGCCTGCCAAGATGGTGAAAGGTCATCGGGAGGTTTTTGAGATTCTGCGTGACAAGATTGACCGGAATGCTCGTTATATCTGGTTTCATGCAGCATCTTTGGGCGAGTTTGAGCAAGGACGTCCATTGATTGAGCGCATTCGCAAAGAGCACCCCGAGTATAAAATATTGCAGACTTTCTTTTCTCCTTCCGGATATGAAGTGAGAAAAAATTATCAGGGAGCTGATATCGTGTGTTATTTGCCTTTTGATACTCCTCGTAATGTGAGACGTTTTGTCGAATTGGCAAACCCTTGTATGGTATTCTTTATAAAGTATGAATTTTGGCAGAACTATCTGAATACACTTTATAAGAAAGGTATTCCGGTTTATAGTGTTTCATCTATTTTCCGTCCGAATCAGATATTTTTTCGCTGGTACGGTAAGGATTACCGTAAAGTGTTGAAGACTTTTGCGCATTTGTTTGTGCAGAATGAAGTTTCTAAAAAACTGCTGGCAAGTATTGGTGTTACAGATGTGACAATTGTAGGTGATACTCGTTTTGATCGGGTATTGGATATTTGCGCCGTTGCAAAAGAACTTCCTTTGGTAAAGGCATTTAAAGGGGATTCGAAAACCTTTGTTGCCGGTAGTTCATGGGGTCCTGATGAAGATATCTTTATCAAGTACTTTAATGAACATCCCGAAATGAAGTTGGTCATAGCTCCTCATGTAGTGAGTGATAGCCATCTGAAAGAAATCATGGAGAAGGTAAAACGCCCGTGTGTTCGTTATACAGAGGCAACAGAAGAAAATGTATCAAAAGCTGATTGTCTGATTATTGATTGTTATGGATTGCTTTCATCCATTTACCGTTATGGAGAAATTTCATATATCGGAGGTGGTTTTGGAGTGGGTATTCATAATGTACTTGAAGCGGCTGTGTATGGTATTCCGGTTATTTTCGGACCAAACAATAAGAAATTCCGTGAAGCTCAGCATCTTTTAGAAAAGAAGGGTGGGTTTGAAATCAATGATTATGAGGAATTTAAAAGTTTGATGGATAAATTCCTGACTGATGATAGCTATTTGCTGCAGGCGGGAAATGCAGCCGGAGATTATGTAAAGAACAACTCCGGAGCTTTGGAAAAAATCATGAAAGCTATCCGATTGTAATTCATTGTAAGGTACAATAATAGAAGCCGTTTGTGGGATAAGTATTATCTTTCAGGCGGCTTTTCCTTTTTATTTTTTTATTTAATTTCTATCTTTGCGTTCAAGAATCATATTATGAGCATTAATGACGATATATTGTTGTTGAAACTCATTCAAGGCGGTAATGAGCAAGCTTTTAAGTATTTATTTGATACTTATTTTGCGTCATTATGTCGTTTTGCACATGTTTATATATCAGATGTTCAAGACGCAGAAGAACTTATATTAGATCTTTTCGTTTATATTTGGGAACATCGAAGTGAGATAAATGTTACTCTTTCTTTTAAAGCATATCTTTTTCAGGCAACCCGTAACCGATGCTTAAATTATTTGCGCGACAATCGTCAAATGCTTCGTCTTGAAGAAGTGAGAGATGAAATACAAGATGAAGATATTTCTGCTCTTGAGATGGAAGAATTGCAGTATCTCATTATGGAGGCTATTTGTTCGTTGCCTAATAAGTGTCGGGAAGTTTTTCAATATAGCAGGCATGAGAATCTGACCAACAAAGAAATTGCAGAGAAAATGCAAATCTCAGTAAAGACTGTGGAAGCGCAGATAACCAAAGCTTTAAAGTTAATAAAGAACTTCTTGGACGAGAAATATACATATCTTTTTTAAAAAAAACTCTTTTTTGAATAAGGGTTATTTCATTTTAAAGTGTCATACAGTTGTAAAAAGCTAAAAAGACATACGAAATGAAAAAAGAAATACCCTGGATTCTAATTATTCAAAAGCTGAAACACGACATTACAGCTGAAGAAGAACACGACTTGACCGTGTGGTTGGCTGAGGATAACCATAGGGTAATTTTTGAGGAGTTGCAAATGTTGTGGCAAAGGGTGCAGGAAAATGCTGTTGATTATACTCCCGATACTAATTATTATTGGCAAGAGTTATCGAAGCGCATGAAGGCTACAGAGGTAAAAGCTGAACCTTCTGTTCATAAGACTCGTTTTGTATCTTTCAAACGCTATGCTGCTGTTGCTTCTGTTTTTTTGCTTATAGTCCTCTCTTGTACATTATATATAGGTATAAATTTGGGACGTCCGGAATCGGGTGCTCAGGTTTATACAAACTTAAGTGGTAAGTCAAAAGTTTATCTGTCAGATGGCACTCAAGTGTGTCTGCATACCAATACTTCCCTTTCCTTGCATACGGACTTTAATGATAACTCACGTCTGGTCAATCTCTTGGGTGAAGCATATTTTGATGTTAAGCATGATAAAGATCATCCTTTCGTAGTGGAGACTGAAGGTATGAAAGTGGTTGTACATGGAACAAAGTTTAATGTTACTTTTCATCCTGACTCTACTAATACATACGTGGGGCTTGTAGAAGGCTCTGTATCATTGGAGACGTCTAAAGAGCATCGTCTTATGCAACCGGGTGAAATGGCAACATTTAATAAGCTGAACAATGCCCTTTCAATTGAAAGAGGAGATGTCCACTTTATGACTTCGTGGGCTAATGATAAGATTATATTTAATGGAGAGTCTTTGGGGTATATTTGTCGCTTCCTTTCTAAATGGTATAGTGTGAAGATTAATCTGGCTCCATCTTTGTCTGATAAATATATTTATAGTTTTACTCTACGTCATGAAACATTAGAGGAAATTGTACGTATTATGGCACGCCTGAATCCATTAGAATACAATTTCGATGAACATAATGTGTTAACCATAAAAGAAATATCTAGTACTAACCCTTAAAAACATGATGCCTATGAAACATTGATGATATAAAAAAGGGAAGCTAAATAGGTTAGCATTCCCTCTTCTACATGAGTTAAATTAATTATTAACCGGAGGAATGAATAAAGAATTTGGTCGTTCTAGGCATTTATTCCCCACTAGTTAACTTTATAATCTACAAAAATATGAATTTAAAGAAATATTCCGCATTTATTTTAATGCTTTTTTGTACAACCTTTCTAATGGCCCAAACAGAAAAGCGTTTCTCCCTTTCTTTCTCAAATATTCCTCTATCAGAGGCTATGCCGAAAGTAGAGAAAGCTAGTGGCTATACATTTTTTTATAATCCCGCTGAAGTCAATATTAAGGTTAAGGTTAGCCTTTCCGTACAGAATGAAACTGTTCGCAAGGCTATGGATAAAATGTTGAATTCGGTCGGAATCGGTTTTGAAATAACAAATTCCCAAATCGTATTGTTTCCTAGCAATAAGAAGAGCACAGGAACACAAGGTGGTAAGGTGACAGTTAAAGGAAAAGTTGTCGATGCTACAGGTGAGCCGATTATTGGGGCAAATGTTGTAGAAAAAGGTACTGTTAATGGTGTAATTACAGATATTGACGGTAATTATCAGTTGAGTGTCTCTAAAGATGCAAGTCTTTTGGTGTCTTATATTGGCTATGTTCCACAGACCATAAAAGCGGGAACTAAAACCGAGATTTGTTTGGTGGAAGATTCCAAAACATTGGACGAAGTGGTTGTAGTAGGTTTTGGTACTCAGAAAAAAGTGAACTTGACCGGGGCTGTAGCTTCTGTTTCGAGTGAAGCTCTTGCAAATAAACCGGTTGCTAACATTGGCCAGGCTTTGCAAGGTGTTATTCCTAATTTGAATGTTTCAGCAACAAGTGCTTCCCCTGGAGCAGTTCCTTCTTTTAACGTTCGTGGAGGTACGTCAATGAGTCAGGATTCAGATGGCAAATGGCAGGTTGATGAAGGTAGTCCATTGATTTTGGTTGATGGTATACAAATGGATGCCACTTATCTTAATATGTTGAATCCTAATGATATTGAAAGCATTTCTTTATTAAAGGATGCTGCTTCGGCTGCTATTTATGGTGCTCGTGCTACGTATGGTGTAATGTTGGTTACCACTAAGTCTGGTCAAAAAGAACAAAGGCCAACAGTTACTTATAATTTTAGTATGCAGTGGAACACTCCATCGCATCGTCCTGATATTATGGATGCTTATACATTGCAATTGGCTGAAAATGAACGTACAGAATGGACTGGTAACTCTGTTTCGGATTGGAGTATGCAGTTATTGGAAGCCAAGAAAAAATGGATGGAAAATCCTACAGCAGAAAATGCTTGGATTTATCAGCAGGGAAGTACATCAAAATTTTCATGGGTTTCAAGCATGAATCCGTTTGAAGAAGTTGTAAGAGACTGGACACCATTGCAAAAACATACGGCCAGTATTAGTGGTGGAACTGCCAAAAGCCGTTATTATTTGTCCTTGGGATATCAGCATCAAGAAGGAATGTATAAAATAAATACAGATAAGCAAAATCGTTTTAATGGATTGATGAGTATCGATTCAGAAATTACCAAGTGGTTTAAAATCAATGCTAAGATTAGTTATAATGTTTCTAATTTGGATGAACCATATATTAATGCACAGAAGGGGTCTTTATGGTCTGCTATGATGGGAGAACCGGAACGTAATGTGTGTGCACCGGTGAAAACTGCTGCAACAGATCCCATGGGCGAAATGTGGACTGATAATATTATAGGTTGGTTGGCCTATGGAGCTACAAAAGAAACGAAACGTACCAATGCGGTGTTCAGTATCAATCCTACTATAACGTTGATGGACGGGTTGAGTTTGAAAGGTGAGTTTTCTTATCGCCCAAATGAATATTATTATAAAGAAGTAATTCCAACTCGTGAGTATGTGGTAGATAACTGGACATCTACTGTGAAAACTCACACTGATCCTTCCAGCATTTTAGAACAGGTAACTCATTCTGATTATTATACTATCAATGCTTATGCTAATTTTGATAAAACATTTGGAAAACATTATGTAGGAGCTGTAGCAGGTTTTAATCAGGAATGGTATACTTATCGTTATACAGGAGCTAAGGCTCAGGGTATTTTAACTCCTAATATTCCAGTGATAAATGCTGCTACTGGCAATCAATATGCTTATGATAGTGCAGAACATTGGGCTATTCGTGGAGCTTTTGCTCGTGTTAATTATATTTTTAATGATCGTTATCTGTTTGAGTTCAATGGTCGTTATGATGGTACTTCACGTTTCCGCAAGGAAGACCGATTCAAATTTTTCCCTTCTTTCTCCGCCGGTTGGAGAGTTTCTGAAGAATCCTTTATAAAAAATAATTGCACTTGGTTGGACAACTTGAAGTTAAGAGCTTCATGGGGCTCCTTGGGTAATCAGAATGTTTCTAATTATGCATATATCCCCGAATATGGTAGCGTTGGTTTTGTAAGTTGGAATATGGGGGGAAGTCGTCCAATGGGCATTTCTCCTTCGGGATTGATTTCTCCAAATTTGACTTGGGAAACAGCAACGACTATTGATTTCGGTATTGATGTGGCTTTATTGGGAAATCGTTTGGATTTGACTTTTGATTGGTACTCTCGTCGGACTAAAGATATTTTAATGGCAGGTGACAAGTATCCTAGTGTCTTGGGCGCTTCGGCACCTAAAAAGAATTCAGGTGTATTGCGCACAAATGGATGGGAATTGAGTTTGAAATGGAAAGACCGTTTGGCTAATGGATTAAATTACGATGTAAGCTTTGTTTTGTCTGACTATATAACCAAGGTCGTTCGCTTTGATGGTAATCCTAATAAATTACTTTCTTCTCTATATGCGGGTAAAACGATGGGTGAAATATGGGGATATAACAGTTTAGGTATTTTGCAAGAAGATGATTTTGTAACAGATGAAAATGGAAAACAAATATTACAAGGCGCTTCACAGTCTGATTTAGGCTCTACATGGTATCCGGGCGATCTTCGTTTTGAGGATTATGGGGGAAAAGAAAGTGATGATGAGCACAGAAGCAGTGTAGGCGCAGATGGTAAAGTTTCTACAGGACAGAATACTATTTATAATCCGGGTGACCGCAAAGTTATTGGTAACAGTACTCCGCGTTTCCGTTTTGGATTAAATGGTAATGTCTCATGGAAGAATATATCTCTCGGCATTTTCTTCCAAGGAGTTGCTAAGCGTGATGTTTGTATAACGGATCGTGCTTTATGGGGCGGAAACAATACTTCCGGAAACCGTGATACTTATAATAATTCATGGCGTCCTGACCGCACTAATGCGAAATATCATATGTATGGCAGAACTCAGAATTCAAGCATTGCACATACAGGAAATTTGTACAATGCTGCATATATTCGTTTAAAAACTTTGTCTTTGGGTTATAGCTTGCCTAAGTCATGGGTTACTAAAGTAGGAATGAATAGTGTTACTTTGAATCTTTCCGGTTATAATTTATTTGAAATTTCAGGTGTGCCTGATGTTTTTGACCCGGAATCAATTTCTTCATCTTACCCGATGATGCGCTCTGTATCAGTCGGTGCACAGATTAATTTCTAATTTTAAAAAGAAAAAGATTATGAAAATAAAAAAATATATATTGGCGTTGGGATTAGTTTCCATGCTTGTAGGATGTAATGATGATTTTATGGAACGTTATCCTTTGGATAATGTGACAGATGAGAATTTCTGGCAGACAGAAAGTGATTTGAAACTTTATTTAAATAAACTCTATCCTGCTTATATAAAAGGGCATGGTGATGGATGGTCGCAAGATAAATATATTACTCCGCTTCCGGTGACAGGAAGTCCTTTGGCTTATGGTGATTTTTATTCAGATAACTGTGTACGTACAGGTAGTGAACCAAAAGAATTGGCAGGGTTAAATAAAATTCCTACCGGGGCAGGAAGTGGTGGATGGAGCTGGACAAATTTACGAACTATTAATTTCTTTTTACAACGTTATCAACGTAGTAATCTTCCTGCTCAGAAGTTGGAACAATATGCAGGTGAGGCTTACTTTTTCAAAGCTCTTGATTATTATAAAAAGGTGTTATTTTTCGGTGATGTGCCTTGGTTGACTCGTGACTTAAATGTAGACTCAGAAGAATTGTATGCTCCACGTAATTCACGTGAAGAGGTTATGGATTCTTTGCTGATGTGTATTAATAAAGCCGTTGCCGGCTTGCCGCAAAAAGGAAAAGAAGAAAGTGGTCGTTTGAATAAGGATATGGCTAATTTTTTAAAAGCTCGTATTTGTTTGTTCGAAGGTACTTATCGTAAATATCATAAGGAACTAAATTTAAATGGAACTAAGTTCTTACAGGAATGTGTTACAGCTTGTAATGAATTGCTAGGCAAATATTCTTTATATACAGACAATTCAGGAGAGTCTTATTGGAAGATGTTTACGGCCTATGATTTTTCTAATAATAAAGAAGTTATTTTAGGTCGTACTTATATTCAGGATGAATTTGGTCATGCTTTTCAGCGTTATTATGACCAAAATAATAGTAACCGTCAATCAATGGGAGCAACCCGAGGGTTTATTGATGAATATTTGTGTGTTGACGGAAGACCTATTTATATAGGTGGTTCCGAAGGTAACTATGAAGAAAATCCAAATTTTGAAGGTTACGGAATGTGGAGAGAGTTGGAAAATCGTGACCCTCGTCTGGTGCAAACCATTTGTCGTCCTGGAGAACATGTTACTATCTATGAAGGAGGCATCGTTTCTTTGGAGGAGAATGGTATTAATTATCCGAAGATTAATTATAACACAAGCGGTTCTACTGTAACCGGATATCGTGTTATTAAACATTGGATGGGTGACATGGAAGAACAAGACCGTACGACTAACGGTATTCAGGCTGCTATCGAGTTCCGTTATGGCGAGCTGTTATTAATGTATGCTGAGGCTAAATATGAACTAGAAGGAACTTTGTCACAAGCAGATGTTGATATGACGATTAATGCTTTACGTGAACGAGCTGGATTTGATTTTGCAAAATATCCAACCTCAAAATTGGTGGTAGGACAAGAACCGGCAGACCCACGTTTGGATAAAATCTATGCAGAAAAATTGGATTATCCGGTTAGTCCGTTGCTTCGCGAAATCCGCCGTGAACGTCGCGTGGAATTGGCTATGGAAAATCATCGTTATGAAGACTTGATGCGTTGGAAGGCAGGTAAACTTCTGACAGTGCCTTTGCGCGGTATGCGGATGACTGATGAGATGCTGGAATTATATAGCGGCAAATATGAGAAGAAGGATACAAGTAAGCCGGGAGCAGAACGTTTTAGTGCAACTAAGGCTACTGTAGACAAGGATATCTTTTTGGATGAAGATGGATTTATTATCTGCTATCCGAAGAGTCCTTATAAATATACTATAAAAGGCACTCTGCCATGGGAAGACTATCGTTATTTATGGCCTATCCCTCGTGAGGAAATAACCATGAATCCGCAGCTCGAACAAAATCCAGGTTGGGAAGAGGCAGAGAATGATAAATAATTCTATTAAAACCTTCTACCGTAAAAAGATGCCTTGTAGCCCTTGCAGGGCATCTTTTTTTAATCATTTTTCTTTCTGAGGACAATATGTGTAGGTAATGGCAACAAAAATGGCAAGTCGTATTCGGTTGCTCTTGTTACTTTTGCATAGTCTTCATAGACAATCTTAATTATAATTCCTTTATTTATTGAACATGAAAAACAAATTCTTAAAGACTTTCATCTTATTCTCATTATTGGCAGCAGGAGCATCTGCTCAGCACAGCCATAAATTATTACCTGCCGAACAGGAAATTCCTTTAAATTATGGTGCTGACCGTTTAGGCAAACGCTATGATGCGGATATGCAGAAATTTCGCGATAACCGTCTGGGTGCTTTTATCCACTGGGGGCTGTATGCTATTCCCGGGGGTGAATGGAATGGCAAGGTCTATCCGGGAGCTGCCGAATGGTTGAAGTCATGGGCAAAAGTTCCGTCAGGCGAGTGGCTGGAATTGATGAAACAATGGAATCCGACGAAGTTTGATGCCAAGAAGTGGGCAAAGATGGCCAAAGAAATGGGAGTGCGTTATGTGAAGATTACCACTAAGCACCATGAGGGTTTTTGCCTCTGGCCCAGTAAGTATACAGAAAACACAGTAGCAAATACCCCATACAAGAAAGACCTTTTGGGAGAAATGATAAAGGCGTATAACGATGAGGGCATTGATGTACATTTCTATTTCTCGGTGATGGATTGGAGTCACCCGGATTGGCGTTATGACGTGAAGACTCCTGAGGACAGTGCTGCTTTCAGCCGTTTTCTGACGTTTACAGATAATCAACTGAAGGAACTTGCAACCCGTTATCCGACAGTAAAAGACTTTTGGTTTGACGGCACCTGGGATGCCAGCATTAAGAAAAATGGTTGGTGGACGGCTCATGTGGAGCGTATGCTGAAAGAAATGCTTCCGGGTGTGACAATCAACAGCCGTTTGCGTGCCGATGACTACGGAAAACGTCATTTTGATAGTAATGGTCACTTGATGGGAGATTATGAATCCGGTTACGAACGTCGTTTGCCCGACCCGGTGAAGGACTTGAAAGTGACCCGTTGGGATTGGGAAGCCTGTATGACAGTACCCGAAAATCAATGGGGATATCATAAAGACTGGTCTCTCAGTTATGTCAAGACGCCGGTAGAGGTGCTTGAACGTATTGTTCATGCTGTGTCTATGGGTGGAAATATGGTTGTAAACTTCGGTCCTCAGGCGGATGGGGATTTCCGTTCGGAAGAGAAGGAGTTGGCTAAATCCATCGGGACTTGGATGAAGAAGAACGGAACATGCATTTATGGTTGTGACTATGCTGGTTGGGAGAAACAGCCTTGGGGATATTACACCCGCAAAGGAGCGGATGTCTACATGGTTGTCTTCAATCCACCTTATTCAAAGCATCTGACAGTGAAAACGCCGAAAGGTACTCAAGTAGTGAAAGCTGTATTGCTGAATGGAAAAGAAGTGAAGGTGGTGGAGACGGCACGAAATGAGTATAATGTAGATATGCCTGCACAGGACCCCGGCGAACCATTTGTCATCAAACTACAGATAAAAGAGGCTGTTGGTGCCGCGGATAAATATCGTGATGCTTTAACTTGATGGGAAAGATGAATTATATAAATAGGGTATGGGGAACAGCACTTGCAGTGCTGTTCTCTGTTTCCGTTTTCGCCCGGATTCCTTTTACGAAGGTGGAAACGAAAAATATGATGCGTAAGGTGGCGGATTGGCAGATAGCTCATCCCAATACCGGTCATGAACATGATGATGTGTCATGGACTCATGCTGTTCTTTATGCGGGAATGGTGGATTGGGCTGAACTGAGTGAAAAGGAAGACAATTATGATTTCTATTATCAGTGGTTGCTGCGCATTGGTAACCGTAATCATTACCAGTTGGGACAATGGATGTATCATGCTGATTTTATTGCAGTGGCACAGGTGTACATCGATTTATATAAGAAATATGGTAAGGAAAGAATGATGTGGCACACGTTGGCCCGTACCGATTGGGTGATTAATCATCCGGCGAAGGGAAATTTGGAACTGGATTATGGCCGTATCGAGACACTTGACCGCTGGTCATGGTGTGATGCTTTGTTTATGGCTCCTCCGGTGTATGCCAAGCTTTATACGATGACCGGTGATAAGAAATATATTGATTTTCTAAATCGTGAGTATAAAGCTACTTACGATTTTCTGTTCGATAAGGAAGAAAATCTCTTCTATCGTGATTCTCGTTATTTTAATAAGAAAGAAGCCAACGGCAAGAAGGTGTTTTGGGGTCGTGGCAATGGTTGGGTATTGGGCGGACTGAGTGAAATCTTGCAAGCTTTGCCTGAAAAGGATAAGAACCGCCGGTTCTATGAGGAATTGTTTGTAACTTTGTCTACACGTGTAGCTGAATTGCAGAGTAAGGATGGTTACTGGCATGCCAGTTTGCTCGACCCCGGGTCGTACCCGTCTCCCGAGACCAGTGCTACCGGCTTTATTGTTTATGCACTGGCTTATGGCATAAACGAGGGCTTGTTGGATAAGGATAAGTTTACTCCCGTTGTGGTGAAAGGCTGGCAGGCGATGCTTGATGCTGTTTCGGCAGAAGGTAAGTTGGGCTATGTGCAACCCATCGGAGCCGATCCGCGTAAAGTCACCCGTGACATGACAGAAGTGTATGGTGTAGGTGCTTTTCTGCTGGCCGGAAATCAAATTTATAAAATGGCGCAATAAATAAAGTCTTAAAGTTTAAAAGAATATTTAGTATAGATGAAGAAGTTAGTAAGTCTGTTGTTGGCCGGTTTGTTTGTTGCAGGAAATGCCATCGCTCGCGATGTCACCTCTTTCAATACCGGTTGGCAGTTTAAAAAAGGCCCTTTTTCTACCGATGCAATGAAGGCGGCTGCCCAATGGAACGGTAAATGGGAAGCAGTGGAAATACCGCATACATGGAATGCCAAGGATATGCAGGTGCAGTATAATAATTTCTACGAAGGAGCGGGATACTACAAGAAAAACTTTTTCTGTCCCGAGGAGTTGAAAGACAAGCGTGTGTTTTTGCGTTTTGAAGGGGTAGGTGCTTGTGCGGAAGTATATGTAAACGGGAAGGTGACGGGAACACATAAGGGGGGATATTCTGCTTTTATGGTTGAAATCGGTACGTCATTGAAACCGGGTGCGGATAATGAAATTGTGGTAAAGGCTGACAATAAGTCTCGTCCCGATGTTATTCCGGTGAACCATGTCTTGTTTGGTGTTTATGGGGGTATCTATCGTCCGGTGTGGTTGGTTGTGACCGAAAAGACTAGCATCGCTGTTAACGATTGTGCTTCCGCGGGTGTTTATATCACTCAGAAGAATGTATCGAAACGTTCGGCCGATATTGCCGTAAAAGTCAAATTGGATAACGCCGCGTTGCAGCCTGTTCCTGTGATTCTTGAAAATACGATTTACACGCAGGAAGGAAAGAAGGTTGCTTCTCAAAAACAGAATATCGAATTGACACCTCAAGGTACACAGGCTTATGTCTCAAACTTTAAAATGAGCAATCCGCATTTGTGGCAGGGACGGGAAGACCCTTATCTTTATAAGGTGGTTTCACGCCTGATGCAGGATGGAAAGGTGATTGATGAAGTGATTCAGCCTTTGGGGGTGCGCAAGTATGAGATTGTTGCCGGCAAAGGTTTCTATCTGAACGGAGAGAAATATCCTATGTATGGAGTTTGTCGCCATCAGGACTGGTGGGGACTGGGAAGTGCGCTGAAGAATGAAAACCATGACTTTGATTTGGCGCAGATAATGGACGTGGGGGCTACCACTGTCCGTTTTGCCCATTATCAACAGTCAGATTATTTATATTCCCGCTGCGATTCTTTGGGACTGATTATCTGGGCTGAAATTCCTTTTGTGAACCGTGTCACCGGTTATGAGGCAGAGAATGCGCAAAGTCAGCTTCGCGAATTGATTCGTCAGAATTTCAATCATCCTTCTATCTATGTATGGGGGTTGCACAATGAGGTGTATCATCCTCACGAATATACATCGCAGTTGACTGCCGCTCTTCATGATTTGGCCAAGACGGAAGATCCCGACCGCTATACGGTTTCGGTGAATGGTTACGGGCACATGGAACATCCGGTGAATTTGAATGCTGATATTCAGGGTATGAATCGGTACTTTGGATGGTATGAAAAGAAAATTCAGGATATTGATGCATGGGTGGAAGGCCTGGAAGAGAAATATCCGTACGAGAAACTGATGCTGAGCGAATATGGCGCTGATGCCAATATCTATCACCAGACTGAATATCTGGGACAATCTCTCAACTGGACCAAGCCTTATTATCCTGAGACTTTCCAAACGAAGACGCATGAATATCAATGGAGTGTGATAGCTAAGCATCCTTATATCATTGCTTCTTATTTATGGAATACTTTTGATTTTGCTACGCCGATGGCTAACCGTGGTGGCATCCCTGGACGTAACATGAAAGGACTGATGACTTTCGACCGTAAAACCAAGAAGGATTCTTATTTTTGGTATAAGGCAAATTGGAGTAAAGAGCCTGTTTTGCATTTGACTCAGCGACGCAATGTGGAGCGTGAAAAGAAGGAGACTTCAGTAACGGTATATTCCAATATCGGTATGCCGAGGGTATATCTGAATGGACAGGAACTGCAAGGTATTCGTAAAGGTTATACTGATGTGCATTATGTTTTTGACCATGTTACTTTGTCTGACGGCAAAAATATGCTGAAGGCTGTTGTGTCTCGCGATGGAAAAGAGTATACGGATGAAATAGAATGGAACTATTCAGGCGAGAAGAACAGAGGGACGGAAGTCTACGAAAACAAAAACGAGCATTTCGGGTTGTAGAATAAATGTTGTCTAAACTGCTTTCACACAAAACAAAAGATAACCTGCTGATCGTCAGTTGCGTTTTGTGAAAGATGAGCGCGTTATGTGTGAAAGCGGATTTCACAAACTTCGGTTAGGTATTCAGAATGATTGTACTTCCTACTTGTACAATCTCTTTTCCCTTCCCCCAAAAAGACCTTGGAGTTTTCGGAAAACTTCAAGGTCTTTTTTGAATACTTCATGGTCTTTTTTTAAAACTTCACGGTCTTTTATTGGGTAGCTGTTTATTTGAATCGTGACGTATCTACCACTTCATGTTTCTTTTTCTTGTACCCTCCGAATATATAGTTGAAGGTCAGCATAATATGACGTGAATAGCTGTTGTTGTGCATATCCATATATTGTCCTCGGTTTCGCAAAGTGATATCTATATTCCCTTGCATTGAATTGAATATATCATTAGCTTTTAATATTAGGCCGGCTTTCTGATTGGCAAAATTCCAACGTAGTCCGGCATTGACGGCCCATACACTATTCAGTGTATAGCTTCCCTGAATGGAGGGACTCAGATACAGACCGGTCAGTTCCATACGGATGTCGGGATGATTGGAAAGGATGATATTGTTTTGCAACATTCCTAGGGCGGTCCATTTGTTATGATTAAAAGAAATGTCGAAGAAGTTGTCGCATTTAGTCTGATGGTAGATGGCCTGCATAGTGGCACGACTCTCCAGCCGGCTGCCTATTTTGAACGGAAGGATGGTTGTTGTCGAGAAACTTTGTTGATAATCCCAATTCAGCATTTTATAAATCAGAGTAAGTCGTTCGGTGCTCTGGTAGGCCAACTGCTCGAATCTGTGAGGTTCATAGTCGTAGGCTATACTGAAAATATATTTATTCTTCAAGATATAATTCAGGTTGAGCGAATAATCAGTGGATGGTTTTAGCATCGGATTGCCTTGAACTTCTTCGTAGCCGCTGATATAGCCGGTGCTTTCACTTAAATCCCAGTAACCGGGATAAGTCTTGTCCGAAGTAAACGAGAGTTGCAGGATATGTGAGGGGCCTGCTACATAAGTCATTGTTGCTGCCGGATGAATAGACCAGGCATGATAATTGCCCATCTTATAGTATTCTCCGGTTACGGAGGCATTGAATGAAAGCCGTTCTCCTATACTTTTGCCGAATCCCGCGTATAGGTCACAGGTGTATTCTTCGTAATGGCTGTCTGTATTCAGTTGGCTCATGTCAGTGGTGCCGACAGCGTGATAAAACTGCGTATTGTGATCGTTGGCATAAGTCAATGAAGCTCCGTAGCTCAGTGTACCGATATTTTTCATGTTATGTTCTCGGTCTATGTATACTTTCCAGCGGTCTATGTTCTGACCACTTGTAGTCTGGAAACGGTTGACACTTTCCTCTCTGTCTTTATTGGTAAAATCCTGATTGCTTTCTGATCGGTAAGAAGTATAGTTCACTCCGGCTTTCAGTCCAATGGGTGACATATAGTCCAATGCCAGGTTATGCATTCGTTTGTCTGCCGTAGTGCGATTGTCAGATGTGGCAAAGTTTCCGTCGGAGGCCGCATGGCTTCTTCTGTCGGGAGTAAAGGCACTGGTATAGGCCAGACTAATGTTATTTCCTTTATTTGTTTTGTATTCAGTCCCTACGCGAATATTATGGGTCATTTCATTATTGTCAATGACTCCCTGCTGGTGTATATCATATATCTTATCGTTTAGGGTATGGCGGGAATATGTATTCGTCTGTTGTCTGTGCCGGCGGTATTGAGTGTTGTACAGAAGGTCGATATTCCATTTCGGGTGGGTATATAACAGGCTGAGGCCACCCTGTGCACCGTTCTTGTAGTCATGCAAGTATCCGGCTTTTACTTCTCCCTGCAGTCCGCCCTCTCCGGCACGGTAGCCTTTCAGAGTCAGGTTGATGGCTGCTCCTCTGACATGGTATTGAGGAGGAGCACTATACATTACTTCAGCTTTCTCCACACGTGAGGCTGGCGTGTTTTTCAATAGGTTGACCAGTTGTTCATTGTTCATCGTAGTCGGTTTGCCGTTTAGGATAATGCTGAGTTCCGTTGCACCTGCCAGTGAAAGATTGCCATTGATTTCCTGTATACCGGGAAGCTGTTGCAGACTTTCGTAAGCATTGCTCACGACTTTATGTTCGGCTAGCCATGACAAATCATAAGAGAGTTTTCCTTCTTCTACCTTCACAAGTGGCTGTTTCCCTTTTATTACCACCTCATCCAGTGTGTAATTTTTGCCTGACAGAATAATTGTACCTGCGTCACTACCCGTTCCTTCTTGTTGGCAGGTTGTGTATAAAATATGTTGGAATATCAATCGATATCGAACCGGTTGTCGGTTGAACTGAAAATATCCGGTACTGTCTGTGATGAGTGCATCTATAAAGGTGGAGTCGATATTTTGCAGTATCACTGTGGCGCCATCAATGGCATGCGCATCAGTGTCCGTCACCTTCCCGCTGACGGTCTGTGCTGTGGCACTTTGCGCGGCACAGATTAGAAATAATACGATACCGATAATAATTTGCTTTTTCATATCTGTTTGTTTTTAATATTTTCTTTAACTTTGACGGAGTAAAAGTAGAGATACTTTTCTTTATATGTGGTTAATGGCAGGTTAACATTAGGTTAATATATTGTAGTCCTTTATGTTTTACTTAATTATCTGATTTACTTTATTTTACCATTTAAAAGATAGGATAATATAAATAATAGAACATACAATTTACATACAAATGGTGTATCTAAAAGAAAATAGGAATAAATATTTGCATTATAAAAGTGGATGTTTAGTAAATGCTCCTAAAAAATAAGATAACATATAAAGATACAAAAAAGCCAACTAATTTACAATACTTTAAGTATTAATTAGTTGGCTTTTTATACTATTTACCGAATATCTATAAAAACGAAACAAAATAAGGTGTTATTCTCTTTTACCTTCCAATATATTTTCTTTTCCGTCTGACAAACTTTAATCATTAGAAAAATCTAGTGTCTTATATGTTCATACTCTCCGTCTTGCTGGATAATTGTACAGGTCTGCATCACATTTCCTTTCGTGTCTTTCAGGTATAGGTGGGCAGTGCGGTCCGTACTGGTAGTGTTTTCGGCTATTGGGATGCTTATCTTCCATTGGTATACAGTGACGTGGTTGCCGCTGTATTGCTCGTTTTTTTCTCCCTGTTCGATTTTTTCCACCGTCATCCAGTTACAGTCGGTCGATATAATTGGTTGGTGATTGGCATAGATAATGAATACTGCTTCAGGATGCCTACCGGATGACATAGAGTGACCGTAGCCATCCGCATCGTTCCAGCCTCCCGAATTTCCGTTGAGTTCCATCCTCAAGTAGTCGTAATAAAACACCTCGTCTGGGTCGTTGTGGCTGTAGACGATTTCATGGCAGGCTATGTAGAAATTGCGCTCCATAAAGCGCGACTTGCACTCGTAGGTGTATTGAATGCCCATCCCGTGTCCGGAGGATTCAGGCACTTCTTTCACGAACACGTTCCATATATTTTCCGGCAGGTGGGCTAGGAAATCAATTCTCTTGCCGTCTATCACGAGAAACTGATCGTAGAAACGTGCTTTGAGTGTCAATCTTGCCACCCAGCCTTCTGCCGATGATTCTACCAATTTTCTCTTTTGGTGAGTAGTGTCTATAAAGTACCATCCGGTGGGCAGAGATGTCTTTTCCCATTGGTCTTGAATGGCCTTGGCCTCTGGGTTATTGACGTTATCATCGTATAGTTTACTGACAACATAGTTCTCCCACTCTCCCGGGGCTGAACCAGTATAGCCATCATCGAACTCTTCTCCCCAGTGCAACGTGGAGACATCCGGTATGGTAGTAGTATGGTAAAATACCCAAAGGCTGTCGTTCACGTTTTGCGTATATTCGTCCCAAAAGATATTTCCCCAATCCGCTTTGCCCGGATAGAGGTCTACCGGATCAATAAATGCAGATGATTCCACTGTATGTCCTAAATCCACAAATCTGTCTGTATAGACTTTCCCATTGGTATAATGTCTTTCCCGTTCCACATAGGCATAGTAAAGTAATGGCAGATTGTCATGTGCTTCCTCCCATATATATCCCGTGCGGTAAATTACCGTATCAAGTACCGGAACGTAGGCGGTCTGCCTTACCAGTATGTCTTGCGATATTCCCGTGTCCTTTCCTTTGATGGTGATGGTTGCCTCCCGTCCGACTGAGTCGCTCTCATTGGGGGAGATGTCAAAAAACAAGTCCTTTTCCACCAGTCCGCGGGTACGCCCTTGCACCTGCTTTATCCAGTCGGCGGAAACCGTCACCTCCAAATCAAGATTGGTCTGCACCTTGAAATCCAGCGCACCGCCTACGGCATCCACTTCGTATTCATTCTTCGCCACCACAATCGCACCCTTATAGGCCTGATACACCTTCACTGTGTCTGCCAGTGTAGCGTCCGTCTTTCCACGGAATACAACTTCCGTCTGCCTCGGGTCATAACTGCTGTTGGCCGCAATGGTAAGCATATGGCTGTGGGTGGTGACGGCACGTGTGTTTCCTCCGTCCGTTATCCAGTCTACGCTGTCGGGTATCAGCACTTCGTATTCCATGGTGCTCGTGATGTCAAGCGTGACGGTCTGTTCTTCCGAACCTGCCACAATCTCCCTTTGCTCAAGCGTGATGAAGTTGGAATAGTCCTGCGTGACGGTAACCGTTTCCGTTTGGCTGCCGCTTCTGATGGTTACTTCGGCGGTTCTTGTCTCTCCGGTGGCGTTCGGTTCTGCGGTGATGGTTATTGTCGCATCCCCTGCAGCACCGCTTGTCGGATGCACTTTCAGCCATGAGGCGGAACGGGCTGCTGTCGTTTCCGTAACGGACACGCTCCATGCCTGAGGAGCGTTGAAAGAAAAAGTGGTGCTGCCTCCGTCTTTTTGTAACGTAGGCTGTGTGTCCTCGGTGGAAGGAATAGTGATGGGCATGTCGGATTCCTTGTCATCGCTACATCCCTGCCCGAACAGCAGGTATGCGACAAGCCCGGAACAGATGAATAATTTTGATTTTAAATTTCCCATATCCTTTTATTTTAAGTTAGTTATATCGTGAATATACACTATCGCTGATGTATTTTCGGCACAGACTCGGGCCCAGTCGGTTGATGACTGTGCGGTATTCCTCTTTCTTGTACATATCATCAAAGAAACCGCATTCTTTCAGCCAGTCTATATATTCTTGCCCTCTGTTTGAATGTTCCATGTGGAAGAATATTATCTGGTTAATTAGATAGGAAAATAACTGGCTGTCGTTCATGCTACACTGTATGATTTTAGTATACTCCATTTTTTTACTTTTACATAAATCTTTCTGTAGTAGGATGGTCTGCATTTCATGATAAAGGTACTTGAAGCATCTGTTAAAGTTCTCGAAGTCTTTTATCTGTCTTTGAAACCTTTGCCATATATGTTCATTAAGACGGCACGGAGATATAGGATGCATGCTGCTGAACCGCCCTGTATTATGGTCAAAGAAATGGAAGAAATTCGTGAACACATCTTCATCCTTTTTTATGTCTGACAACCATGCTTCAAAGCGGTTATTTACCCGTGTCTTGCTCAGGTTGTTGCCGAACAGGGAGAGCTGATTGCTCATGAGTTGTGCGAATAGTGAATCAAAAGATGTAATTCTTTTTAGTTCATGAGATTGCCGATAGGCTTTATATGCCATACGGAATGCTTTCCAGGTGGCAAGAGCTGTTATGGCAGTGGCAAAAGTATTGATAATGCTAATGATATCAATCGTTGGCATATGGAACTTCGTTTAATAAAATGACAAAGGTTGAATATAAAGGCAAGTGAAACGGGTCGTTTCCTTTAGGAAATAGTCGGACAAAGAAGCCGGATGCCGCAAGATATACATACTGTGAGTCCTCCATGCTCTTCCCAGTCCCTTGGAAGATTTCTATTTAAACGTGAAGCGTGGAACTGCATGCCACGTCTTAAATTGGAGGTCCTGAGAAAACCTTTGATGACAGATATGGTTATAGCAGCCCACGCTATATGCGTGAGAACCACTATGCCGTTCTTGTCATCTTTGAAAATTTCTCAGGTTTTCACTCGCAAGAGTTCAGCATAACGCTTCTTCAAATTCTAAAATGTCTTGAAGGGAGTTTCCTCTCTTCAAATGCAAAAATATGAAAAATGTAGGAAGCGCAATAATATTTCCTGCATTTTTTATGTTGGCACATAAGTATTTATAGTCATTACAGTTTGAATCCCTTGTTTTTCCGTTGCGGTTGCTGTATCGTTGGCCGTATCCGTCGGAGCAGCCTCTCGAACTGCTCCCTGAACCAGTCGAGGATATTCTTCCCGTTGATGCGCAGGACAAAGCGTTTCCCTCTCTCTCCCTGCTCTATTCCCATCTGCGCAGTGGCACCTGTCACGGAGAGGGCTCTCTTGTGTTCCTCGGAGTAAAGGTTCCCGCTGTACTCCAACGGCTGGAACGTGAAAAGCCGGTCCGTCTGCTCGGGCGTGAAGCCTGCCGAACGGCAGTACCTCTCCATGCGCATCGCGTCGGCGAAAAGAGGAAACCAGCCGCACGCACGCTCCGTCCATTTTTGCAGATATGCAGTCCGCTCCTTTTCCCTTTCCAGTTTTTGGATGTAGTCGGTCTGCACCGTGGCAAGTTCCCTGCC
>NZ_CAOOSE010000019.1:0-76970 GCF_948499155.1 uncultured Phocaeicola sp.
GGAGAATATGAAGACACATTACTATATTGCGGGCGCGCATGTACGCGCATGAAGGAGGAGGGGAAAAATCGAACCGGTTACAAAAGTCCGCGGCAGGTACAGGGTGCAATCCCGGTTCCCGGACTTTCCCATCAATGGCTTGTCATACGATGGCTGAACCCACTAAAGCCGGCTGTGTTTTTTCACCTTACAAACGGAAAACCGGTCTCTTCCTTCCTCCTTTCATTAGTCGTTGAAACGCCCTGCCGGTGGGGGTTCCGGTAGTGAAGGGGCATCCCCTCACCGCCCCTTCAGCCTCCTTTCATTCGTAAAAAAAGGAATACAATGCCTTTGAACTTTTTCGATAACGATTTCATTTACGCTAGGTGGGTCAAAACGTGGATAATGCTGTCGTTTCATTCGTAGGGGCGAGGTTCGCTCGACCGAAAACAGTTTGCTTTGTGTATCCGGGCAGGCAAACCCTGCCCCTACAGCTGACGATGGGATAGCCCGGTTTAGTTTGGACACACTCCCGATAGCTTAAAGTGAAATATTCTCAGACAGACACATACGTACGCATAAGACCACACGTATATATGTCATTGTGGCAGGCTCCGTCCCGTATCCGGATTGGATTCATTTGTCCCCCTCTTGACAAACGCTTTCTTATATTCCCAAAATTGCACTTACACCATAGTTAACATTATCCAAAATTTCGATTATCTATTCAATCAAAATAACTTTTTCGTAAAAAACACAGATTAAGTTATTATATATCGCATAATTATACTAACTTTGTCGATTCAACTAGAGCAAACTGACGACTACTGCAATTTATTTTTTCTTAAATAATAATAATCCATGCAGTATTATCGCTTCTTGAGCATTATAATAAATGAATATAATACGTAACTAAACTAATTAATAAAGACACATGGAAACTAAATCTATTGGAAAAGTTGTATTTGGAGTTATTTCTGTTACATTAGCATTCTTCACGCTGAGTTTGGGCATATTTCATTATATGCAACATTCTTCTGCAGAAAGATTCAATAATACAATGATTGTGTATAAAAAGTAAATGGAAAAAGACAAGGCAGATATTCTCTTCATTCTTGAGAAAATACAAAAGAGGAGAATATCAGCTTTTCTTTTGATAAAACAAAATTTATCCTTTTTGGTTATATAGAAAAATATATAATCAGAATATGAATACAAATGAATTTGCTCAAACTTTACTGACTTGGATTAAAACTCTTCTTTTATGGATAGGGATTCCACATTCTATATTAAATAAGTTGGATGAAATTATCTTTCTTATTTTTATTATTATCATAGCTTTTGCAATCGGAACAGCTATACATTACATTACTTTGCATTTCACGCGTAGAATACTGAAATACAAGCAGATAGGAATACTCAGTTCACTGATAGAATACAATGCATTGAGAAAAATATCAGCCATCATTCCACCCCTTATCATAGCTTCGTTACTACCGTTTGCTTTCGACTATCACTCCACTTGGTTTATTGTGAGTGAAAAAATTACGTGGATTTATTTCTTCATTGCTTTACTCTTCTCAGTCAATGCTATCCTGAACTCAGTCGGCGATGTGCTAATGGCCAAAGAGCAATTACAAAATAAGCCAATGAAAGGATTCATACAAATCTTTCAAGTTATTTTTTCTTGCATTGCCGTTATTGTAATTATTTCTATTCTGATAAATAAGTCACCTCTTAATTTGATTACGGGATTAGGAGCATTTGCAGCCGTGCTTATGTTAATTTTTAAAGACACCATTTTAGGATTTGTAGCCGGTGTATTACTCTCCGAAAATGATATGATTCACATTGGTGACTGGATTGAAATGCCTCAAAATAACGTTAACGGTATTGTTACGGACATCACTCTGAATATTGTAAAAGTTCAGAACTTTGATAATACCATTGTTACTATCCCCCCCTACTCATTAGTTTCAGGTTCTTTCATCAACTGGCGTGGTATGACTGAGTCTGGTGGACGACGTATTATGCGCGAATATACTTTGAAATTGGACTATATAAAACCATGCACACCAGAGTTTTTAGAAAAAATGAAAGGATTTGATGTAGAACTATCACAATTCATCACCCTCAAGCAGAAACAGGCAGCTGAAGGAAAGGTAATAAACACAGAAAATCCAGACGGTTTAGTAAATGGTACCATAGATACAAATGTAGGGCTACTTCGAGCTTATATGGCCATGTATCTTAGACGACACCCTTTCATTAGTAATAATTTGCTACTCATGGTACGTACACTAGCTCCAACTGAAAACGGACTTCCAATACAGATTTATTGTTTCTCCGCCAATAAGAATTGGACTAGTTATGAATCTATCCAAGCCGAAATCATGGAACATTTTGTATCTGTATTACCTGAATTTGAATTGTATCCATTCCAGAACCCTACCGCCAGAGACTATATCATCAGTAGTCTGATAGAAGCAGGAAAGGATTTGTCCACTATAGACGCCATCCCTTGGCATTCTATTCAATCTAAAGAAAAATAAAGAAAATATCAATATCCCTTCCCCCAAAAAGGCGAGAGATAAACAAATAAAAAAGGCTGTCTTTAGGAATGAAGGCAGCCTCTTTATATTTTTATAGTAGACGCTTCTACTTCAGATGCAACTACTTATCGCAAGCCGATGCAATCTTCAACCTTTAATCTAATACTATGAAAAACACATTATAATAACGCACAGAGAAACAGAAATGTTCACAACGAATGAAATAAAAATATGTTAATATGAAAATAATTGCTAAAAAGAAAAATGCATTTACAATACATTTATTTATAGTATATTGATATTTTGCAAAAAACATTCTATTCCATTTCTTATATACGACAAAGGCATACAAATAAATGATTATAATAGTTTTCTCTCAATAAAAAGTAAGCATTCGGCCTAGTCCGTTTTTCGTTCCAGATTACAATAAAATTAAACGGCAGCCAATCGGAATAGCCGTATTTCTCTTCTCCTTCTTTATCCTATACTCTAATTAACACCTCCTACATCCATCGTTTGGGATTCACCTTATTTTCCCTGTAACATTCCATCAGTGAAAAAATATTGCCGCTGCATGCGCTGCCTCGTGTGACACGGAGAAAAGTGTGTTTTTCCTGTTTAAATAGAGCATTCCACCGGATTATTGACTTATACTAGAAAATACTAATATGAAACACATAATAGACTAAGTTAAAATTCTTATGAAAGGACAAAGGTAGGAAGAAAAAGAATTGAGAGAAACATAGACCAGGCTGAATGCTTACTAATGAAAACTTTCAATACCTTCATGTTTTTTCTCTAAAAATAAACTTTATTCTTAAGCTAATTAATTATATTAAGAATGGAATTGATATAATATTTGTACACTAAACGCCAAATAAACGAATATGATAAGCTATTTCAAATAAAGCAAGAAAGATACTACAAAGGGGAGTATCCTCAAAAACAAAGGAAGAAAACGTACTTTAAAAGAAATATAGCGTAAAATAAAAATTTAATTGAGTATTTTTATGGAAAGTCAGAATCTTTTCCTATATTTGCAAATGCTTCCCGCAAGCGTGCGGCTCATCATATCAAAAAAGGACTCTGGCTTAGGCTAGGGTCTTTTGATTTTATACTTCCCACTAATATCAGAAAAGAGGTCAGTAGCAATTTAGGAACTGCAGTAAAGATATGGGACATGTAGCTGTCATTCCCATAATATTGTTCAAATACCTTTTGCTGAAGACCATGCATCCGGTTTCCACCAGGAATCTTGTGGCTCGTTCCTATACGGATATGTCATACAAATATTTTCCGGGTCTCAATCCAGATTGCCCCCTTCCCTTGTGAAAAAGATGCAGGCAATGTCCGCTCAGAGAAGCATGCGACAAGCAAGAGGCAAATAATAGACTTTTTGAAAGAAAATTGAGGATTCCTATCGCGTATATCCTTCATAAAAGAATAAAACCACAAAGAAAAAAAGTCTTTGGTTAATGAAACTTCTTTCTCTGTGATTTTTTGATTGAAACGGAGAGGGAGCCTAAAAATGAGGTATTTTTCAGCGCCATCGTTTTCGGGCATCCTCTTTTTATACAATTGTAAGGCAGGACATTATCCTTTAATATGCGTAAAACATGACTTTATATCTCTGTCAAATGTCACAGAACAGCCTCCTTTATATCTTCAACAATTTGACTCACGGTCAATCTGTTATTCTGCATTAATTCTTTTACATCATAACGATCGACAAATTCTTTTTGCAATCCATAGTTTAGTACTTTCATGTCGGAACTACCATAATACCGAGCAAGTTTCTCTCCGAAACCACCATCCAATATTCCGTCTTCCAAAGTAATGACCAGCTGATGATTGTCCTCTAATAGATTCAGCATTTCATAATCAATCCCTGTAATATATCTTGGGTTAATAAGGGTCGCTTCGATACCAGTTTCTACTTTCAGATTTTCCACAATCTGTTTACCTAATAAATAAAAAGCCCCTAAAGCAACAACAGCCACAGTATTCCCTTGCCGAGTTATTTTATAATGATTAAGGTTACTGTAATCTTTATCAGGGACCTCGCCACTTTGTACTACGTCACCCCCCGGCACACGAATGGCTACCGGATACTTCGTTTGATGAATACCCCACTCCAACATCGCAAAATATTCTTCTTTACAGGTCGGTGCCAAATATACAATATTCGGGATATTACTTATAAGAGGAATATCAAAGATTCCCAAATGAGTTACATCATTCATACCTGCTACTGTTCCCATAAATACAGAAATCACAGCCGAATTACCATTAATACACAAGTCTTGTGACAGCTGGTCGTAACAGCGTTGAATAAAAGTACTATAAACACCATATACCGGCCGACCACCTCCTGCAGCAATTCCCGAAGCAAGTGCCACTGCATGTTCCTCAGCAATTCCCACATCAATAAATTGCCTACCTGCTTCTTGCCTCATTTCGGGAGTAAAACCAATAACAGAAGGCGTACCTGATGTGATAGCAACTATAGTCGGGTCCTTTTTCATTTGTTCTAATAAAAATTTGCCTGTCAACTCACAATAATCTTCTACATTACTGAAGTCCATTTTGGGTTTTCCTGTAGTCAAATCAAAAGGCATACCCCAATGAAATTTTTCACGGTCAGCTTCTGCCAAAGCATAACCTTTTCCTTTTTGAGTATGGATATGCACCACTGTAGGATGAGAAGTATTCTTCACTTTATTAAAAGTCTTGATTAATGCCGGAATATAATTTCCATCTTCTATATAAAAATATTCCAGTCCGAGAGAACGAAAAAAATTACAGGAAGCAGTACCGTTACTGCTTCTCAGTTCTTGCAAATTACGATATAACCCACCATGATTTTCGGCAATAGACATATCGTTGTCATTTACGATAATAATTAAATTAGTTCTCATTTCACCGGCATTGCTTAGTCCTTCATAGGCTTCGCCACCACTCAGAGACCCGTCACCAATAACGGCAATAACATTCCCATTTTCCCCTTTCAAGTCTCTAGCTTTAGCAAGACCACATGCAAGACTTACAGACGTAGAAGTATGACCAACAGTAAAAAAGTCATGTTCACTTTCTTGAGGGTTAGTGTAACCCGAAACTGCATCATAGTCATTAGGATTAAGGAAAGCTTCTTTACGTCCTGTCAATATTTTATGAGTATAACTTTGATGGGATACATCGTATACTATTTTGTCTTTGGGCGAATCAAAGACATAATGTAAGGCAATGGTAGCTTCAACCATACCTAAATTAGGACCAATGTGACCACCATGTGCACTTAGTTTGACAAGCAGTACGCCACGAATTTCATCAGCCAGCTGGTTGAGCTGCTTTTCAGATAATCCTTTAATGTCCTGAGGAGAATTTACTTTTTCTAAATACATAATTTCATTATTTGAATTTATATTATTCTTTTTGATGCCGCAAAGATAAAACCATAATAATAGAGAATTAGTAGATAAATCACTGATATTATAACCCCAATTACTGATGAACATCTTAAAAAGAGACAAAAAGATATCTTCTATAAATTGATGTTAATTGTGTTCCCATAACGTGAACTTTAACTTTATATGCACTGTTGTTTTATAATAAATTAATAAACCTCATTAACTATATGAATCTGATTATAGCCATAGTTCCCATATTATTACTGATTATACTAATGGCATTTTTTAAAATGTCAGGTGAAAAAAGCAGTATTATATCTTTGGTGGTCACCATGCTGATTGCCTTTTTCGGGTTTCATTTTCCTTTGGATGATTTATTATCCTCCTTTCTTTATGGCGCGTTGAAAGCCGTCTCACCCATTTTGATTATTATCCTGATGGCCATATTCAGTTATAATGTTTTGCTTAAAACGGAGAAAATGGAGATTATTAAACAGCAATTTTCTTCTATCTCGACAGATAAAAGCATTCAGGTGTTATTGCTTACATGGGGCTTCGGAGGATTGCTAGAGGCTATGGCCGGATTTGGAACAGCCGTAGCTATTCCTGCTGCCATTCTGATTAGTTTAGGATTTAAACCAATTTTTTCGGCAACAGTCAGTCTGATTGCCAACAGTGTTGCCACAGCTTTCGGTGCTATTGGTACACCAGTGCTTGTACTTGCCAAAGAAACAAGCCTGAATGTACAAACATTAAGCACAAATGTTGTCCTCCAACTTTCAGTCTTGATGTTTTTAATTCCATTAATATTACTCTTCCTTACAGACCCTAAATTAAAATCACTACCTAAAAACGTATTATTAGCACTATTGGTAGGCAGTGTTTCTTTGGGAAGCCAATATATAGCAGCACGTTATATGGGGGCCGAATCTCCTGCTATCATTGGAAGTATATTATCCATTATTGTTATTGTTTTATATGGCAAATTGACAGCAACAAAAGAAGAAAGGAATCGAGAAAACACTTTAAAAAGCAAAGATATATTCAAAGCCTGGAGCATTTACCTCCTTATTCTTTTATTGATAATTGTGACAAGCCCATTATTTCCAGGACTGCGAAATACGTTAGAGAATAATTGGGTAACGCGCATCAGCCTTCCCATCAATACATCGACGGTAAATTATACAATCTCGTGGCTGACTCATGCAGGTATTTTACTCTTTGTGGGTACATTCGCAGGTGGTCTTATTCAAGGAGCAACTGTCAAGGAACTGTTTGTTGTGCTTTGGAAAACGGTCAAACAATTAGAAAAAACATTTATCACAGTGATTTGTCTAGTAGGACTCTCCACCGTCATGGATACCGCCGGTATGATATCTGTGATAGCCACTGCACTTGCTACCGCCACCGGAAAGCTTTATCCGCTTTTTGCACCCGTAATCGGTTGCTTGGGCACATTCATTACAGGTAGTGACACCTCTTCCAATATCCTATTCGGCAAATTACAAGCTAGTGTTGCAGGCCATATTCAGGTAAGCCCCGATTGGTTATCAGCAGCAAATACCGTAGGAGCAACAGGAGGGAAAATTATTTCTCCTCAGAGCATTGCAATTGCGACTTCTGCAGGAAATCAACAAGGAAAAGAAGGGGAAATCTTAAAAGCGGCAATCCCCTATGCATTGGTGTATGTGTGTATAACAGGTATCATTGTCTATCTTTTCAGCTGAAAATGTTGAAAAACCGTAAAAAATAAGCAGGTTAAAGCATATTCTAACAAAAAAGGATTTAATTTGAATCTGATTTAATAATTAATAAATAAATAGTAAGATGAACGATTTAGTTGCAAAAATCAAGGAATTAAGTAATGCATTCTTTACAGATGCTGAATTGCAGGCAGAAAAAGGTAATAAAGCAGCAGGCACACGTGCACGCAAAGCTTCTTTAGAACTGGAAAAATTACTGAAAGAATTTAGAAAAGCTTCTTTGGAAGATTCTAAAAAGTAATTTCTTGATTATTTGAGAACAAAGAAAGGAGATGTGTCAAAACTCCCCTTTTATTGAAATCACCCTCGCTACAACACCTGTGGCGAGGGTAACTTTTATTACGCAATTCATTGTCCCCTATTCTTTATCGTCTTCATGTTTTGAAGAATTAATCTTTTTTTCTTTGATACTTATTCGTTTTTGCCTTATGGAATAATCGGATTTTTTGTATTTTTGTTTTTTGCTTATAACCCAGAGAAAAATATCCATGAAGAAAATGCGTTTATTGCTTATTTGTGCAAGTATATTGATAACCACAGGAAGTTTCTTCTCGTGTGGAGATGAGAAAGGTGTATCTTTATACCTTCAAGCTGACTCGCTAAATCAGGTGGCTTACAAATTGCGTTACAAAGATTTAGAAACTTCTTGTAAAGCCGCCCATGAAGCATATCGTTTTTCTTTGGGAAACTCTTCTTTGCGTGCCGAAGCACTAAACAACATGGGATTTTGTGCCTTTATTCACATGGATTTTGAAACGGCAGAAAAATTCTTTCAACAGGTTTACGAAACCACGACCAATGAACTTGAGTGCCTGATAGCCGATATTGGTATGATGAAAATTTGTCAGCGTACGGCCATGAACAAAGAATTTTATGATTACCGCAACAGTGCTTTACGTCGTATGAAGCGTATTAATGATGACCGTTCTGCCATCACCGAGCCCATGATATTAGAACGTTTGAACTATGCACATTCGGAGTTTTCAATTGCATCAGCCATTTACTATTATTATCTACAGCAAGAGCAACAATCTTTAGAAGCTATAAATGAAATTAAAGTCGACGAAGGATTGGAGCGCGATACGGCACAACTTCTCTACTATTATTACATGAAAGGCTCAGGAGGTATGTATGAAGCACCTACACAGGAAGAAGTTGTATTGGGTGAATTTAATTATTTAGTAGATTGCTTGCGTATCAGTCACGATTTAGGGTATGTATACTTTGAAGCTAATGCTTCGCAAGCAATGGCGGAATTACTGAAAGAGAAGAAAAATTATGATTTGTTGATGGCACGCCGCCCCAGTGTGATGAGAGGTATTAATACAGAAGATTTACCATGGGAAGAATTGGTGATGTCTTTTGCCGGAAACGCCCTACAGCTATTTAAGACATACGGAGATTTATATCAGATATCGGGAACTTATCGTACTCTGGCTTCTTGTTGCAATGAGCAAGGAAGATATGAGGAAGCATTAAATTATCTATCCGAGGCGTTAGGATATGTAAACCGCCACCATGAAAAATTCTATCATTGTACGGATACGACAGACCGCCTTCGCCCCTATGTTCCGATGGCATCCACTTCCATCGAACTTCAATGGATTAATGATGGCGGTATCAAAACTGTTCCCGAATGGATTGCCCGTTTTCGTGAACAACTCAGTGTAACTTATGCCGCTCTGGGAATGAAACCAGAATCTGATTATAACAGAAATATTTACCTTGACATACTTGATTATACACGTCAAGACAAAGAACTGGAAAGCCGCTATGTTGCATTAGAAAAAGAATCCGAGCAATTAACCGGCTTATTGGCTGTTGTCATTATCGGAATTATAGTATTGATTGTATTATTCTGGATACTAAACAAACGCTGGAAAGTTCGCAATACTTTATATATTGCCAAGTTGAAACACACTCTCGATATTTGTAGAAAGATTACGGCTTCCGTGCCTTCGGATGCAAATGAAGTGGATGATGTCATAAGGGCCATGCACACTGCAATAGGCAAAGATATCCTGCAATTGATAGGAGCCTCACAATTACAGATTATCGTTTACGAAAGCGACATGGAACAGCCGATGCGATATGACGGCATTTGTACCCGGTTTATTCTAAGTGTTCCCAGCAAAGAGCAACCGTTAGGAGAAATAAACTTATATTCTTCACAGAAAATGAAAAAGGACGACAAGGATTTGATGAGAGTTATAATTCCTTATATATCATGGACATTAGAAAACGGACTGGCTTTCATTTCATTGGGTGATGAACGCAAGCGGCTGGAAAAAGAACAATATATACACGAACAACATTTGGCGGAAAACAAACGGCAGAATCTGGTAAAAAAGGCATGCCTCTTCATTGTTACGGGTATTATGCCTTATATCGACCGTATTATAAATGAGACACATAAACTTACAGCGAACAACTATATTGACAATGAAGATATTAAGAATAGTAAATATCGCTATATAGACGAATTGATAACCCGCATCAACGAGTATAACGACATCCTTGCCTTATGGATAAAAATGAAGCAGGGAACGCTGAGCTTAAGTATTGAAAATTTTGAATTAAATGATTTATTTAAGGTCTTAGTTAAAGGAAGAAAGACCTTCGAGATGAAGCAACAAACATTGACGGTCATACCAACTGAGGCCGTAGTTAAAGCAGATAAGGCACTGACACTCTTTATGATTAACACCTTAACGGAAAATGCCCGTAAGTATACCCAACAAGGAGGGATAATTTCCGTATATGCAGAAGAGACAGAAAATTACATAGAAATATCGATTCAAGATAATGGTTCGGGGCTTTCTGTAGAAGACAAAGAACGAATACTGAGTGAAAAAGTATATGATTCCGGGAAAATTGGTTTACAAAATGCAGAAAATGCGACAGAACTTCAAAAGAACAAAGGCCATGGATTCGGATTGATGAATTGCAAAGGCATTATCGATAAATATAGAAAAACGAACGATATCTTTCGAATATGTACATTTAATATTGAAAGTGAACTGGGTAAAGGCAGTCGCTTTTATTTTCGTCTCCCTAAAGGGGTACGGAAAATGCTGATGCTAATTCTTATATCTACCCTATCGCTATTGACCGGTTGTGGAGAAAAACATTTGGAACGTCAGGAAGCAATGACGCCGGAGGATTCCATCCAACGCTATGACAGATGGTTGACGGCAGCAAATGAATATGCTTATGACGTATATAATTGCAATATCGAAGGACTTTACCAACAAGCCTTATCATATGCCGACAGTGCTTTATTTTGCCTGAATGCCCACTATAAACAATACTCCCATCAAACAACACCTTTATTGAGATTAGAAGGCGAAGGAACTGCAGCCGAACTGGAGTGGTTCAACAATCATTTTGACACGGATTATTATACCCTGCTAGACGTACGTAATGAATCGGCTGTGGCATTTTTGGCATTGGGCCATTTGGATGCTTATCGATACAACAACAATGCATATACAGCTCTTTATAAACAGATTAGTGAAGACACTTCTCTTGAGGAATATTGCCGGCAAATGCAACTGTCGGCAAATAATAAGATTGTCGCTATCATTCTTTGTATCGTCATATTGATGTTATTGCTGATAGGTTATTATTTGCTCTATTTTCGCCATCGTTTGATGTATAGATATAATTTGGAGCAAGTTCTTGAGATAAACAAGCAGGCGTTTACAGGGTCATTATTGACCGGACAGACCGACAAAGACATTGCAGAATGTTTAGTCAACGCCATGTTTGAAGGAATGGATGAATTGATTGCCATTGATATACTCGGCATAGCCGTTTATAGTGAAGACAGTCATAATTTGAAATACGGTTTTTCTTTATCAGATGAAGAAAACGAAGATATGCGCGAACTTATGGCACGTTGTTTTGAAACGCAGACGATATATTGGACGGAGAAAAATCGCATTAAATGCCTCCCTTTGTGGGTGGAAACCGGAGGAGAGAATCGTTGTACCGGTGTGCTGGCCTTAAAATGTTCATTTGACAGCGAGCGCGAAGATGACCGTTTAATGGTAGAGTTGGTAGCCGGATATGTCGCTATAATCGCTTATAATGCGGTAGTACTGATGGCACAAAAATATCGTGATATAGAGACAGCTCAAGACGATGCTCGTCGGGCTATCCGCGAAGAGAATCAGCTTCATGTACAAAATTTAGTTTTGGACAACTGTTTGTCCACCATCAAGCATGAAACTATTTATTATCCCAATAAAATAAAACAGATTATTGACAAACTAAACAATGAACCGGTTCATGAAAACGAGAGAAAACAGATAGAAACCATAAACGAACTAATCAGCTATTATAAAGATATTTTCATGATATTAAGTTCCTGTGCTGCCCGTCAATTAGAGGAAATAACTTTCAAGCGAGGCATTGTAAAGGCTCAGGATTTAGCTGATTATGCAAAACGTTACATGAAACGTGCAGGAAAGCGACTTCTTTATAAAGTGGAGCTAAAAATAGAAGTGGAAAATGTTTCAATGCTTGGAGATATGATTCAATTAAAATATATGCTTGAAAATTTAATAGATGAAGCTTTGTCTTATGAAGTTGACGGAAGTCTATACCTACATATATATAAGGATAAAGACTTTGTCAGGTTCGACTTTATAGACCAGCGTCGCGATAAGACTCAAGAAGAACTGAATCAACTATTCTATCCACATTTATCACGAATGAAACGTGGTAGCGAAGGAGTGCTGACAGGTACGGAATATTTAATATGCAAACAGGTAATCCGTGACCATGACGAGTTTGCAGGCCGGCGTGGTTGCCGTATTAATGCCCAGCCGGTAAGCAATGGAGGTTTTATGGTATGGTTTACTATTCCCGCAAAATAACAATAATGAAATATAATAAATCAAGACAATATGGAAAGCAAGAAATTTAAAGTTATAATTGTTGAAGACGTTAAGTTAGAACTAAAAGGTACTGAAGAGATATTCAGACACGAAATTCCTAATGCCGAGGTGATTGGTACAGCTATGACTGAAAATGAATTTTGGGAACTTCTTAAAGTACATACTCCTGATATGGTATTACTCGATTTAGGACTGGGGGGATCCACTACCATAGGAGTAGATATATGTTCTTCTTTGCGGAAGAATCACCCTGAAATAAAAGTACTTATATTCACCGGTGAGGTATTAAATGAAAAGCTTTGGGTAGATGTTTTGAATGCTGGTGCAGATGGCATTATTCTCAAAACAGGCGAGCTTCTGACAGCGACCGATGTGCAAGCCGTAATGGATGGTAAGAAATTTGTATTTAATTACCCCATACTTGAAAAAATAATAGAACGCTTCAAACAGTCTGTCGCGCAAGAGCAACGTCGTCAGGAAGCTATCATCAATTATGATATTGATGAATATGACGAACGTCTTCTTCGTCATTTAGCACTAGGGTATACCAAAGAAATGATTACGAATCTAAAAGGTATGCCTTTCGGTGTAAAATCAATAGAAAAGCGCCAAAACGAACTTATTAATCGCTTGTTTACTCTTGATGAGCGAAGTGGTGTCAACGCGTGCCGTCTCGTAACACGTGCTTTAGAGTTACGTATCATTGATATTGATAATTTAGAGCCGGATGAAGAATAATTACTATTTTCCCCATGTAGCTACATTATTCTTTTTATTGACAGTAATAGTGGCATTGGTCTCATGGATAGGCAGTATTTATGGACTTGGTACTGTGCAAAGCCTGCTTAGTCCGGAAGGTATCCGTTGGGAACTTAGACATATTACAGGTAATTATGTTAAAACTCCTGCCTTGGGAATTGTAATGATTTTATTCTTCGGTCTTGGAGTAGCATATTATAGTGGCATGGCTAATGCCATTGGCAGGATTTTGAAGAGAGGAAAGCAGTTGACGCGAAAAGAAAAGCGTGCCTTACTGTTTTCTGCTTGTATTTTGTTTATCTATTCGTTGATAATCATCATGACTACTTTTGCTCCTTGGACTATATTGCGAAGCATTACCGGTTCCATAGAGAATTCACCTTTTCAACAAGGCATATATTATCTTATTTCATTCGGGATAGGTTTATCAGGAGTAGTTTTTGGCTATACTTCCGGGCGCTTTCGTAATGACAGAGATATAATTCGAGGAATGACTTTCTTGTTTATTCGCTTTGCCGATTACTTTGTTATTTTGTTTTTTATTGTTCAGTTCTTCTCTTCGTTGCTATATACTAATTTGACTGAATGGATTGGAATAGACTCAAACATAGTGGTTTACGCCTATCATATTTGTTGTTTTATTCCTTTTATCGGGATGTTAAATAGAAAAAAGTGAGTTATGAGAGAAAAAAAACTCTGATATTTTTGGAACTTTTGATAAAAGCTATTACCTTTGCACCCGCAAACAAGGCTGGTTCCGTAGCTCAGCTGGATAGAGCAACGCCCTTCTAAGGCGTGGGTCCTGCGTTCGAATCGCAGCGGAATCACAAAGAAGAACCGCAATGCTTTTAATATCAAGCAATTGCGGTTTTCTATTTTTTATACCAATCACGCAAAGGTACATCAGCATCAGCGTGCTTTTTGGCGTAATTTCTTATAGCTACAAATGATATTATTCTCATAACGCATTATTTTTTCAGCCATTTATCACGCCTTTCTCTGCACGCTTCTAAGGTAGGCGCACAACAGGCGAATAATTCACCGCCCTAATCCAGCACAAAGGAGACTTCTATAAAGCCAGCACGATAGAGAGGAGATAAAGAAAATAGTGATATCAATTAAAGAAAAACATTAAATCATTTGTTTTGCAACTACAAAATAGTTACATTTGTAAAAATATCAAAGGCATGGGTACGAAAGAGAAATTAATAGAACGGTATAGGAACCAGCCAAAAGACTTTAATTGGGATGAACTTGTACGCTTGTTCTCTGTTTTCGGATATAAGATAGATAACAAAGGAAAAACAAGTGGGTCACGTGTCATTTTCGCAAAAGGAGAAAGCTCGTATACTGCGCATAAGCCACATCCAGGAAGCATTGTAAAAGGGTATGTAATGAAACAAGTATTTGAATTTTTGACTAAAAATAAATTAATATGAAAACATTGATTTACAAAGGATACATAGGAAGTGTTGAGATAAGCGATGAAGATAATTGCCTATTTGGGAAGGTCCTTGATTTGCCAAAAGATACAATGATTTCGTATGAAGGTGAAACTGTATCTGAATTGAAGGAGGATTTTAAAGGGGCTGTGGATGATTATATAGCATATTGTAAGGAGGCTGGAATAACACCGCGAAAAAGTTACTCTGGTTCTCTGAACATACGAATTTCCCCAGAGGTACATGGCAAAATTGCCATTCTTGCCCAACAAGCTGGAATATCAATAAACGCTTTTATTAAATCTGCCGTAGAAAAGCAAGTTGCAACTATGTTATAACCAACTTCACACGTACGTCCGCATGAAGCCACACATACGTATGTGTAGGGCTATACATATATACGTGTGGGCTTATACGTACGTACGTGCAATCATCCACCTCCCAAAAGACAAGGACATTTAAAAAAAAGAGCAAGAGCTTTTCCAAAAAGATAACGAGCTTTTTTGAAAACGTCTTGTTCTTTACCCCGCCAAGATTTCGTCAACTGTTATATTCCATGCTTTATGCGCACTTTTTATAATGAAAACGTCTGAAAACACCCTACTCTATATCAAGCCGGAACAGCCTGTAAAAAAGGCTATATAGCTGATGGAAAGCGTATTATGCAGGAATATGCTTCAAAATGTAGTGAGAGCATGAGAGTACAAGTGAGAGCTAACATTTTTTACCATCATCACATAAGTCATTTATAATTAGCTTGTTATATATAGGGTGAGAGCATGAGAGCACAATGATGTACAACTTATCATTGTTAATGTTATCTGTTTGTTGTCGACCGAATGTATATTCCATACCCATAATAGAAATAAAAATCCGAAAAACCCATAAAGGGAGAATTCCTCTCGCCGCCTTTCCTTCTTTGTTACTCCCTAACATCCTTTACTTTGCATTCACAAACTATTCCATCCGTGCCCGTGTTCAAGCAGGACAAGGAATATTGAACTAAAAAAACAGAGAATTATGAATGAGACAAAAATAACAGAAGCTGCAGAACTGGTCGCTTATATGATGACGGTTATCCGGAAGTTGAAAGAAGACAAGAAGCATCCGGCGGTGCATACCTATACCTCTACGATGAACTCGGTCATCACATTTTCCACAGAGAAGGTGTTTAAAATGACCTTCGAGGAAATGTTCACCAAAGGCAGGCTGAAGGAATACGAGAATTGGCTACGCAACAACAAGGCGAAATGGAACACCGTGTCCACCTATATGCGTACCCTGAAAGCGGTACACAACCGCCTGGTGGCAAACAAACGGATGCCCTACGAACCGACTTTGTTCGATGACGTATATACCAAAGTGGAGTCACAAACGAAACGCTCACTTTCAGATGAACAAATGCAGGCATTGCTCAAAACGGATTTTGAGAGACTGCCGGAAGAAATAAGGTGCGCGCTGGCCTATTTCCTGCTGATGTTCTTATTCCGCGGGATGCCGTTCATCGACCTTGCCAGCCTGCGGAAACAGGATGTAAAAGGAAATACAATTTCATATTCCCGGCATAAAACAAAACGCCATATCACCTTGCGCATCCCCAAAGAGGCGATAGAATTGTTCGAGGCGTTCCGCAACAAGCATCCGGATTCCGACTATCTGTTTCCCATTTTAAATAAGGATATAGAGGATGAAAAGAAACAGTATGAAAATTATCTGGACGCTTTGAGAAAATTCAACCGACTGCTGAAAAAGATGGCGGAACTGTTGCTGCCCGATGTGAAGCTGAGTTCCTACACCCCGCGCCACACATGGGCCACGCTTGCTTTTCATGCCGGCATTCCCATCGGGATTATCAGCAAGGCATTGGGACACTCGTCCATCAAGGTGACCGAAACTTATCTGAAGCCTTTTGAAAATGAAAAGGTGGATGCAGCAAATGACGGGTTGATATTATCTGTTATGGGAAGCGGGGAAGCCGCGTGAAAACGATGTGTGACAGTCTGTTAAAAAAAGAAGCGTTACTTACCAAGTAACGCCATTTCAATCCGACAAACTTAAACGTTTTTTTTCATTTTTCAAAATAAAAGATATGATTTTCTCATTGCTTTTTTAAAATTTCATTCGTAACTCGACACAGATTTAAATAGAACGACATAAAGCACCTCATTCTTACTATAAAGGTATATGAATCTCTTCCCCGTCCTTGACTGCTCAAAAACGGACTATTACTTATTTCTCTTATTTACTCCATTGTGTGTCTTATTTCGTTAAATTCCCAAGCAAAACCCTTGTTTTCACCATTCCGACAGTACTATTTTTCCGTTACTTGGTAAGTAACGGAAAAATAGTAAATTCAACATGAGGGAACAATATTTGAAATCTATAACATCTGCATTGTCTGACGCATTCCTGAAAATACGCTTTCAACCAATGATTTCTTTTACTTTAGAAGGGATTTACTACTATTCGTTCCATTACATGAATAGAGTGGAACACCTACACTCATGGTTAAAAAATATAGAAACAGAAGACATTCCCCACGGATTAAAATATCCTTTCTTTATTAAATCTTTTCTCAATTTGGGAAATGCTAGAACTATTAGGATTCGACATCACGCTGGTGTAAAAGTTCGTAAAATGACAAAAAGACCATATACATGGATAAGATGAACATTTATAAGAAATATGACGCCAACTCAAAAAAGACATTGATTGGCAAAGGCAGGTTGCTGATATTCGCATTGGCAGTGTTGCAACTAATCAGTTGCGGAAAGGACGATTCCGATAACACCTCCCATCCCGACAAAGGTGCAGTAAAAGTAACTACCGACTGGACGAACCGTTCCTCGGACGCCGTCCTGCCGGCGGACTATATTCTGCGTATCGGCAACGAGGAGCAGACGGTAAAAGGCGAGACGAACGCTTTTAAATCACTGTTCCTGCCGGGAACACAAAATCTGCTGGTTTATCATCAGGCGGAAGGAATCACCATCAGCGGAACCACCGCCACGGTGAACACGCTGGAAGACGGTACGCTCAACCCGATGCCGGGCTTTTTGTTCTCCGCCGCCAAAGAGCTGGACATACAGAAGGACGACACGCTGAGGGTCACCATACCCATGACACAGCGCATCCGCAGCCTGGCGTTGACCTTGAAACTGAATCCCGGTGACGAGCAACGTATCGCAAGCACCGCTGCTACCCTGACAGGCATTGCTTCTTCAGTAGATTTGGCTACCGGCAGCGTGACGGCGACGGAAGTAAAAACAATGAGTCCTGCATTCACGATAGAAACGAACGGTGGGGAAAAACGTACAGCAACACCGGGCGGAGAAACCCGTGCCGCGGGAAATCCGGTATTGACCGCTATCCTGCGTCTGCCGGGCGTGATACCGGGTGAAAAACAAGAGCTTACCCTTGTCGTGCCCCTGACCAACGGCACGGTGCAGACCATCGTCACCGACCTGACCGAAGCCCTGAAGAACTTCGGCAGCGGCAAGATGGAACCGTTGGCGCTGGATGCCGCGCTGACACTGCCTGCCGAAACGGAAATCAGTGCCACCATCAGTAACTGGGACATAATGAACAATGGGGATATTACTGTAAATTAGAAAGTAAGAAGTAAAATATGAAAGGTAACAAACAAAGTATTTTAATGGTTGCCGCCCTCCTACTATTGGCAGGATGCAGCAACGACAACGAGGGAGCGGCTACACCGGAAGGCGATGGACGCGTGGCCTTGGAAGTGAGCAGCGGCATAGAATCCCGTGCTTACGACAACAAATGGGAAAGCGATGATGCCATCGGCATCTACATGCTGAAAACCGGAACCGCCACCATCAGCGAGGGCGCGGAGAACCGCCGGTACTTCACTGCGGACGGTGGCAGTGCTTTCACCGCCACCACCGAACAGACCATTTATTTCCCCCTTGATGGAAGCAAAGTGGACTTCATCGCCTATTATCCTTATCAAAAAAACCTGACCAACGGAGCGTTCACCTTGGATATCAGCACACAAACCGACCTTTCCGCCATCGACCTGATGACCGCCGGGACGAAAACCACCGAAGCCGAACCGCTGGACAAGAACCACTACAAGGTGCATTTCAAGTTTGCCCACCGCCTTACCAAATTGGAGTTGAACATCGGCACCGGCAGGGGTATCACCACCGAAGACCTGAAAGGGCTGAAAGTGGAAGTCACCAAGCAGCGCACTTCGGGCAGTTATGACCCGCAGTTCGAGACCTTCGGTGTGGACAGCGAACCGGTGCAGACCGTAGAACTGAACACCAATGCCGGTGGCACGCTGGCGCAAGCCATCCTGCTGCCCACCACTGCCGCGGACGGCATCAACCCCATCGTGACAAGGCGCGAATTCCTTTTCACCTTAAAATCTACAGGCGAGGTGTTCCGCTGGTCCGTACCCGATGACAAAAGCTTCGAGCGTGGCGACAAGAACATCTACAACATCACCATCAACCGCAGCGGCGTGGAAGTCACAGCCACAATAGAGAAGTGGAACGAGGTGGACAATGGAGAGATAGAAGCGGAATGACAGACAAGCAGCGATACGGAAAAACCATACAACAGATGATTAAACCTATAAAAGACAATAAGATGAAAAAGTATTTCATGCTTCCCGCGGCACTGCTGCTGGCACTGACCGCCTGCAACAACGAAGAAGAAGCGGCCGGCAACTCCGGTGAAAACACCCCGGTGAGCTTCACGGCGGACATTGCCGGACAACAGACCACCCGCGCTTATGACCAGATTTGGGAGAACGGCGACAAGATAGGAATCTCCGGCACATCGGGCGATGTAACCTACACCAACGTGGCTTACGAGACAACGAATGGCGACGGCAACTTTACCATCGTGCCGGGCGGCACGACGATTTATTATCGGACTACGGATGCCGTGACCTTCACCGCCTATTACCCATGGAACAATCTGGCAACCGGCGTAACCACCATCCCCGCCGACACCCGTGAACAGTCCGCACAGAAGGGCTTCGACTTCCTCCGGGCGCAGGGCACTGGCAGCAAGGCCTCAATGAACGTGGCTTTCAGCTTTGCCCATAAGATGGCAAAACTGGCTCTGACCATCAAGCCCGGAACGGGAGTAAGCTATGACGAGGTGAAAACCGCCCGGTTGATGCTGAGCGGCTACTTGTATAAAGGCTCTTTCAACGTCACCACCGGAACATCCACCGCCGAAGCCGAAACTCCGACTGAATACAAGCCGTTCGCCGACAAGGATGATACCGGGAAGGCCTACAACGCCCCATCCGCAACGGACGAAGTGAAGCAAACCGTGACCTACTCACTGATACTGTTCCCCCAAAGTTTTGATACTGCCTCCGGCATGACATTCGAGGCGGTGCTGGGGCAGACGCTTTCTACACAATTGGACTTCACCACAGCTAACCGCGATGCTGGGGATGCCGACCCGAAGAACCAACTCGTGGCCGGAAGGCAGTATAACCTGAGCATTGTGCTCAACAAAAAAGAAGCGACCGTGACCGGATGCGAGATTTCTGCATGGAAAAACGCAAACGGAGGCGAGTTTAACGCCAACTGATAAGAAACAACAAGAAGTAACAAATAAAATAACAGTAAAATGAAAACGAAGTATTTAATGATAGCCACGGTAGCCATGCTGCTTACGGCTTGCAGCAATGACGAGAATGAAGTAAACGACGGGCCGGTGGCGGCACAAGTCAATGCCGAAATCTACAACATGGCAACCAGCCGTGCGTACGATAAAAATTGGGAGACAACGGATGCAATAGGTATTTCCGTGGCAAGTGTGGCTAATCAAGGGGCAACCGCTGGTACCAACGTGAAGTACACCCGAAAGAGCGACAATAGAGGATTTGAAGCTTCTTCTCCTATTTATTTCCAAGATAAAGAAGAAGTGACTTTCCGAGCCTACTATCCGTTCACAGAAACAGCAAAGATGACCGACGGAAAAACAATATCCGCCTCTACTGCGGACCAGACCCAACAAAGCACCTTCGACTTTATGTTTGCTACCGATGCGAAGGCAAAGAAAGAAGCTCCTGCGATAAATTTCACAGAGAATAGCGGTGGCATGGATTGCCGTTTCAAGCATTGCATGAGCCAGTTACAATTAGAGTTCCATTCCGGACATGGTATAGAGCTAACCAGTAAATCGATAGGATACAAAGTAATTGGATTGAATATGGCGGGAACATTCGATATCGAAACAGGAGTTGCTGCTGCAAATACGACTGCTACTAATATTAAAGATTTATCATTCGATCCTGTCACTGCAACCGGTAGTATGATTACAAAAGACCCTATAATTCTTTTTCCACAGTCTGTAACGGGTAATAAATTCAATATTGAAGTGACGATAGATCAGCAAACATACGAAGCGGAACTGGCATTACCTGCAACTACGGGTAACAAGTTTGAGGCAGGATACAAGCTGCTCTATGTCGTGACTATCAACAAGACAGAATTAACGATTGGAGATGCCGAAATTGAGGATTGGATTCCTGAAACCCATCAAGGCGATGCCACGATGAAATAGTTATTGAGACCGCAGTAGATCTCTCATTCCGGCGGATTACAAATCCGCCACAGCCACCGCCGGGCACTTAGTGCGTAAGCCCGGAGTGAGCAACCCTATAAAGGTAGCACACGGACAGCCTCGCCGCTGCCGGTGGCACGAAACAAAGAAACAAAAAAACAATAGAAGAATATGATGATATACAAACTACAAGGCTGCAAGAAATCAGCCGTTATCGGATGGATGGCAGGTATGCTGTTGCTTGCCGGATGCGCGCAGGATAAACTGGCGGACACAACGCAAGGCGAGATGCTGCCCGAAGGGAAATACCCCATGACCTTTACCGTCACCGGGCTGGAAGCTACGGCGACAACACGTGGCACGGCCGACGACTTCTGGGACGGCGGCGAATATGTGGCGGTACAAGTGGGTGACGTAGTGAAGAAATATGTTACCGCTAGTTATGGCAAAAGCACCACGCTGCAACCGGCAGGTCCTGACGATGCCTTTTACTGGCAAAGCACAGATGAAAAAAAACAAGTCAGTGCGTGGTATCTCGGTACAGGATACAATAATAATCCGCCAACGAAGACGAATCCGTGGTGGCTGTGGAGCGTACAATCAAACCAAAACAACAACAACGGCTATCAACAGAGCGACTTCCTTTATGCCCCACAGACCACCTGTAGCTTTGGTGGCACGAGCTCACTCACTTTTTCTCATAAAACCGCCAAAGTGGTGATAAACATCCGTAAATACGGAGTGGCCACTGATGACGAAGATATAGAATCCATAACAATCTGTAATACTCTGTTAACTGGAAGAACTTATGAAGACGGTGGGGAGCTGAAGTTTACGGGTATTGCAAATGCACCTTGTGACTTAACACCTTACAAGCTCATCGTTCAGAATAAAGTAAGCTTTGAGGCTAATGAGCCTGCTGAAACCGCCCTTGCCAGCTATCAGGCATTGGTTCTTCCGGACACCAATATATCCAAAACCTCTATCACCATAAAGATGAAGGGATATACGCCTTTCAAATATGTTCCAACCGTCTCAGACGGATTCGGAACATGGGAAAGCGGCATGCAGTACACCTACAATCTTACGATAAAAGGCAGTGAAGTTACCGCCACCGTTTCCGGCACCGAAATGACGTGGGGAGATGGCGACAATGGCGGCTCTGGCGGCAATGGCAGCGTGGAGATATAAGCTGAAAAGAACAACGAAAAGAAGCATAACGATATGCTATGCGAATGACATAAATTGAATAAGAATTTTAAAATAAGTTCGATTATTATTAACCTTAAAAAGAAGAAATTATGAAAGTATTGATTGACAACGGACATGGAGTGAACACAGAAGGTAAACGTTCGCCGGACGGACGATTGATAGAGTACGCTTATACGCGTGAGATTGCGAACAGAGTGGTAAATGATTTGAAGGCATCAGGTCTGGATGCCATCCGCATCGTTCCCGAAGAAACAGATATTCCGCTGGAAGAACGTGTGGCGCGTGCCAACAAGTATTACGCCGAAAGCGGCAAGCAAGCCATTCTGGTTTCTATCCATTGTGATGCGGAAGGTAGCGGCTCGATGTGGATGAACGCACATGGATGGAGTGTGTTTGTCGGTCTCAATGCTTCTCAGAACAGTAAGCGACTCGCCACTGCACTGGCGGATGTAGCAGAAAAGAAAGGCGTGACAGTGCGTAAAGAGGCAGTCGACCGCAACTACTGGGTGAAAGACTTCTGTATCTGCAGAGACACACACTGCCCTGCGGTGCTGGTAGAGAATTTCTTCATGGACAACGAGAAAGATGTGGATTTCCTGCTTTCCGAAAAAGGCAAGCAGTGCGTCACGGACATCATAGTGGAAGGTATCAAAAAATATCTGACAGATAAATGATAAAACGTATCCTGACCTGCTATGCCGGGCGGCTGAACGAATACCTCTCCCGCCTGCATCACCAGCCCGAAGGACTGGTGGAAGCAGGTTTTGTGGGCAACGGTTCGGAAGAGAAGCCCAACAAGATGGTGGTGTCGCTGTTCGGTATCGAGCGAGAAACATCGGGCGGCATTTCCGCACCGGTGCAACGCACGGCGGAAGGCTACACACGCACTTCGCCCCCTCTGTTGCTCAATCTCAATGTGATGCTGGCGGCAGTGTATGACGAACGTCGGTATGCCGAATCGCTCTCCGTACTGTCCGACACGTTGAAATTCATCCAGTCCGTACCGAAATTCGAGGTGGAAGAGACGACTTATACCGTAGAAATCGTAACTTTATCACCGCAGGACCTGAATAATGTATGGACCTTGCTGGGCGGACAATATTACCCCTCGGTGGTATGCAAGCTGCGCCGCCTCGTCATTGACGCGGAAGAGATAACTTCCGGCGGAAGTGTTGCGAAAGGACCTGTTATAGAGATGTAAAACAAGAAAAGAATGGAAAGTTACCGGATACTATACCGCCTGCGCGTGCAGCACGACTACTTTGAAGGAAGACCGTGCACTGCCATCGGATGCCGCCTCACGCCGCAAGGCTTTGAGCTGGCAAGGCAGCGCAACCTGCTTTTCCGTCAGACGGCAGCGGACGAATGGGCTGTGCTTTACGACTGTAACGGTGCGAAATTCAACAGGGACGATGAAATACTGAGTCTGGAACTGTATCTTGCAGACCCCGATTTCACGCTTTATACAGAATGGAAGGACTTTTGTCCCTCGGATGCCTACGAGCTGGAACTTCCCGTGACGGAAACCGAAACGAATGCTGCAAATGTCATACTACCATCGGACAAACGCAGAAAGATAGGTTCCGGATTTTGCAGCGTATCCCTGCACCTTGCCAATGCCATGCAGCCGGCATCAGACGGCAACGAATCCGGACAGGTAGTGCTGCATTTCCGTTCGCGGAAGGTGAAATGGGAATACATCTTCTTTCAGCGCAATGGAAACAGCATACCGGAAACGGAACTGAAACTGGAAGATGCGAACAAGCAAATCGTATTCCCGGACTTGCAGCCCACAACCGCATACGGACGAAAGGGCATGGTCACGACAACCAAGGAAGTGATACCGATGCGCGCTGCATACGGAAGCCGTCTGCGCCTTGTGTGGCAGGAAGAAAGCAAACCGAAACGCATCGTGCTTGCAAACATCGAGCCTCCCATCCCCGGACGTTTCGTGACCGGAAAAGGGCTTATCCGGCAGATATGCTATTATTGATAATGAAAAGTAGATAAAGATATTGTTAAACCAAAAAATCAAAGGACTATGAGCGAATACAAGACCCCCGGCGTTTACATTAGAGAGAAAAACGCCTTCGGCAACTCCGTAGTGGAAGCCGAAACCGCCATTCCTGCCTTTATCGGATATACCGAAAAAGCTGAAAACGGGAATGATGAACTGGAGAACATTCCCTGGAAAATCTCGTCGATGACGGAGTTTGTGAAGTATTTTGGCGGAGCGCCGGAATTAAAGTTTGATGTGGATATAAAAAAATTCCATCCGGAAGCCCAAAAAGATGAAGATGGAAACGCCATTCCTAAAGAAGCTACCTTAAAGCCGGAAGGTGCTTTATTCCAAATCTGTGTAGGGGGAAATGAAAAAGATAAATTTGGAGAAAACGAATATGAGATAAATTATGCTTTTAGTCTGAACGACAAGAATCTCCATACCTTATATTATCAGATGCAGATGTTCTTCGCCAACGGAGGCGGCACTTGCTATGTGGTATCGGTAGGAAGTTATGGGGATGGCAGCAAGGATACACTGAACGATAAGAATGTAGAAGCGGCGTTGGCAGCTCTGGAGAAAATACAGGAAGTGACCATGATTATAGTTCCGGAAGCGGTAGAAAGTGATGCATGTGCCAATATACAGCAGCTGATGATGAAGCATTGTGGAGAGATGGGCAACCGTTTCGCCATACTGGATGTGCCGTCAGGAGCAGCAAACACTCCATTGGACAAACGTATGGAAGCGTTCCAGAATACCGTAACCAATTATTTCTCTTACGGTGCGGCTTACTTTCCATGGCTGAACACTTCGGTATTAAGTGAACGCGATTTGAACGGAGAAATGTTTTCATGGAGTGATAATGCCTGCGCACAAATAGAAAAGTTTACCGACCCTGCTTTGGTGGAAATTGTAAAAGCATTCTGCTGGAAATCCGAAGAACTGGAACTCAAGCCGAATGACCTAAAGGAAATTGAAAAATTCGGGCATACATTCAAATTCGGAGAAGTGGAAGAGGGAGAAATATATGCGGATGCAGATGCTGAGAAGAAGAAGGAGGATAGGAAAACACTGGGAAAGATAGAAAAAGTGGAAGAGATAAAGGACGATACTGAGAAAATTACATCTAAAAAGATAAAAGTTACATGGCTTCCCTCTTTCAATCTTGTGGAAGACAAACAAGCCTTTCATCAGGCATTATCCAGCAGTTCTGTTCTCTACAAGCAAGCAATCAAGGGAGTCCTTGCGAAATTGAACCTGCTTCCCCCTTCGGCAGCTATGGCAGGTATCTATACAATGGTGGACAGAAGCCGCGGCGTGTGGAAAGCTCCGGCAAATGTGACACTGAACTACGTGAATAGTGTGACAGAAGATATAGACGATGATGCACAGGCAAATCTGAACGCCCCGATGAACGGAAAGGCCGTTAATGTAATCCGTCCTTTCCGTGGCGAAGGCATAAAGGTGTGGGGAGCACGCACACTGGACGGAAATTCTCTGGACTGGCGATACATCAACGTGCGCCGCACGCTGCTCTTCCTCGAAGAATCGGTGAAGAACGCCGCCCGCGCCTACGTGTTCGAACCGAACGATGCGGGTACCTGGATTAACATGAAGTGCATGATAGAGAACTTCCTGCGCAGCGTGTGGAAACGCGGCGGACTGGCAGGCGCCACCCCCGAAGATGCTTTTGAGGTACACATCGGACTGGGTGACACCATGACCGGCGATGACATACTGGAGGGCATCATGCGCATCACGATACTGGTAGCCGTCACGCATCCGGCTGAGTTCATCGAAATAACCTTCCAGCAGCAGATGCAAAAGAGTTGATTGTTAAACTTAAAAGAAAAATAATATGGGAGAATACAAAACCCCGGGCGTTTACATCAAAGAAAAGAACGCCTTCGGCAACTCGGTAGTAGAAGCCGAAACCGCCATTCCCGTCTTTATCGGTCTGACCGAAAAGGCTCTGAACGGCAACGAATCCTTGCTGAACAAACCCGTAAAGATTACGTCCATGACGGAATATTATAACTATTTCGGTGGGGCGAAAACACATAAGTTCGATGTCTCTGTCGTTGCAGACGATGATGCGGAAGCCATACAAGTAAAGTGTGGGGATAAGAAGCTGCAAGCCAAACTGCCAACCGGCGAAACAGTCTGTACATTATACTATCATATAACCATGTTCTTCGCCAATGGAGGCAGTACTTGTTACATTGTTTCATTGGGAGACTATCAGACAGGAAAAATAGACAAGAAAGCAATAAGCGATACTATATTGCCGGAATTGAAGAAGGTGCAGGATATAACCATGTTGCTGATACCTGAAGCTGCAGACCAGGAAGGCGCAATAGGCATCTACCAGGATCTACTCAGTTTCTGCGAAAGTAAAAAGTATTTTGCCATACTGGATATTCCCACCAAATATGATAAAAAAGTGGAGGGTGACACCGATGTGGAAAAGTTCCGCAACGCTATCGGGACAACCAACTTGCAGTGTGCCGCCGCTTACTATCCGTGGTTGGAAACATCCGTGTTGTCTGACAATGATATCAATGGAGAGATGCTTTTCATGACAGAAGATTTTGTGAAAAATGAAGCAAAAAACATTTTTAATGAGAATTCGACTATTTACAAATTCATTGATAAGTCGTGGAGTACTATAAAAGCAGGAAAAAAGACAGTAACAGTGAACGGTGAAACAAAGGAAGTGGATCTCACTGCTAAAGAACTTTCACAAATGAAAAACGACCTCCACAATGCCCTGCTACAGAACTGGCCGGAATACAAGCAGCTTGCCGACAAGGTAAAAGCATCCCTCAACCATCTTCCTCCTTCAGCAGCGATGGCAGGCATTTATGCCATGGTGGACAGAACACGCGGTGTATGGAAAGCCCCGGCAAACGTTTCCGTGAACTATGTGAACAAACCGGCAGAGGTGATTACCGACTATGACCAGCAGGACTTGAACATGCCGATGAACGGAAAAGCGGTGAATGCCATCCGCACTTTCCCCGGCGAGGGTATCAAGGTATGGGGGGCACGCACGCTGGACGGCAACTCTCAGGACTGGCGTTATATCAATGTGCGCCGCACCATGACTTTCCTGGAACAATCTGTAAAGAACGCCGCCCGTGCCTACGTGTTCGAACCGAATGACGCGAGTACCTGGATCAACATGAAATGTATGATAGAGAACTTCCTGCGCAGCGTGTGGAAACGCGGCGGACTGGCAGGGGCAACTCCCGAAGACGCCTACGAGGTGCACGTGGGACTAGGTGACACCATGACGGCCGAGGATATTCTGGAAGGCATCATGCGCATCACGGTGCTGGTAGCCATCAGCCGTCCGGCCGAGTTCATCGAAATCACGTTCCAGCAGCAGATGCAGAAGAGCTAAGGCTACGAGAATAAATCAAGAATAGAATATTAACCATTAAAATTTAGATATTATGGCAGACAATGGAGCAGCACAGAGTGCAAGCACTCAGGCATGGCCGTTACCGAGTTTTTATTTCAAAGTGTCAATTTCCAATGTGGGGGACATTTCGTGCAGCGAAGTGTCAGGTCTTGAATCGGAATACGAGGAAATAACCTATCGTGCAGGTGACAGCCCCGTCTTCACCAAGCTGAAAATGCCCGGATTGAGAAAGGCCGGTGACTTGACCTTGAAGAAAGGTGTCTTTAAAGATGACAAGGCAATGTGGGACTGGCTGAACAGTGTCAAACTGAATACAGTCCAGCGCGAAGTGGTAACAGTAAGCCTGCTTGACGAATCGGGCAGCCCGGTAAAGACATGGGAAGCGGTGAACGCATGGCCGAAGAAACTGACTGTGGAAGGATTCAAATCAGACGGAAACACCACCTCCATCGAGACATTGGTTATCGCGCATGAAGGTGTAAATGTGAAGTAATAATTTATGGAGAAACGCGCCACATCTTCCAAAAACAAGCAACAGGAATGGAGCCAGCCGGTATCATTCTATTTTCGTGTGGACTTTCAGAGAGGATCAACCCATTTTCAGGCATCCTTCATGCAAATCAGCGGACTGGATATGGTGATAAGCACAGAAGAGAAAGGCTCGGTGATGAAGTATAAAATGCCTACCGGAATTTCGCACAGCGATATTACGCTGAAACGTCCTTTGACATCCTGCTCTGAAGGATTTACCTCGTGGGTGAATAGCTGGCAGAACTGGATGGAAGGAAGGGACGGACATCTTGAAGTGTACGACTTGGTAATCAAACTGCTGGATTTGAAAGGAAAACCTTTGGCCGGATGGTTATGCCGACATGCCTACCCCATAAAGTGGCAACTGGAAGCGCTGGATTCGGTAGGGAGCGCATTGTCTTGTGAAACGATTACGCTGGCGTATGGCAGCATGAAACGTTTGGACATTATATAAACAAGTATGCCGATAGTAATCAAAGAAATGCGCATCCGCACCGTGGTGGAGAAACGAATCGTCACGGAAACGGAAGTATCGGATGAAATCATCCGGAAGATAGAGAGCCGCGTGCTGGACAGGCTGTCCGAAGAGAACATCACCGGACAGCCTGCCGGACGGCGGCAAACGAAGAGAAGAAACGAAAGATAAGACAGAAGCGATATGAAAAAAATGCAAATAACGGCCTATACGGATGACAGTTTCAACACTCTGTACAAAACCATGGAACTGCCTGTCAGTCCGGACAAGGTAAAGCTCAATAAGGGAATCCGCTATGCGGAGGACAAGCAGTTGGGCAGCCTGAACGGATCCAACGTGTACGTGCGTTATCAGCCCGAAACGCTTTATTTCGAGTGCCTGCTCGACGTGACCAACGCCTTGGAGGAGGATAAGAAGGAAAATCCCATACATGACACGGTGGATGGACTCGAAGGACTGCTCTACGACTACAACACCGAAGGACACCGCCCCTCGTTTGTCAAGGTGGAGTACGGCGACATCACTTTCTTCGGACAACTGAAGACATTGGAAACGGAGTATTCCCTTTTCAATCCCAAAGGACTGCCGCTGCGTGCCGAGCTGAAAGTGACCCTGACGGGCTATTGCAGCCAGAAGGAAGAGAAGAAGCACTTCTCCAAACGCTCGCCCGACGTGTCGCGGCTGGTCACCCTGAAAGAGGGACAGACACTCGCCTCCCTCTGTTATGAGATATATGGCGACGCACTCCTGGTGGGGCAAGTCGCACGATTTAACAACCTCAACGGCTACAGGAGCATACCGGCAGGTACGCAACTGCTGATGCCGATGCTGAAAAAAGAATAAGATTATGGCAGATTCGCCTTCCATATATAAAGACCGGGTATTGTCTTGCTCCGTTTATTGCAACGGCAGCAAGCTACCAGACACCTTCTCATTGGTGTCCGCCAAGGTGCGGCTCGAACTGAACCGCATTGGCAAAGCCACATTGAAATTCAATGCGGGGAACATGGACAAACAGACCTTCGACGAGAGCGACGACACGCTGTTCAAGCCGGGCAACAGCATCCGTTTGGATGCCGGAGGCATTGACAAGCAGGAAACGCTGTTCGAGGGCAGTATCATCGGGCTGCGCATCCTCACCGGGAAGGACTTACGTTCCTACATGGTGGTGGAATGTCGCGACAACGCCTATCCTGCCACGCAGGGACGCAAGAACCGCATCTTCGAAAAGAAGAAAGACAGTGACATCATCAAGGAAGTGCTGAAAGATTATGGTAGCGTGGAAGTGGATGCCACGCCCTACCAACACCCCACACTGGTGCAGTATTACTGTTCCGACTGGGACTTTGCCCTCTCCCGTGCCGATGCCAACGGCCTGTTCGTCTGTACGGACGGCGGCAAGATAAAGGTGAAGAAGCCCGATGTGGGCGGCTCACCCGTACATACCGTCACTTTCGGTACGGACATCGTCTCTTTCGACCTCGAACTCTCGTCGGACGACCAGTTTACGCAGTACGAAGCTGTTTCTTGGAATCCGAAGACCCAGCAGGCGGTGAAAGTGTCCGCCTCCTCCCCTTCGCTCAACAAGCAGGGCGACCTGCAACCCAAGAGCATCGCCTCCGGCGACAGCCTGCTACTACAGACCGATGCACCGACCGATGAGAAAGCGTTGAAGCAATGGGCGGACGGCATGGCACTGAGGGCAGGACTGGCACGCTATCAAGGTTCCGTCAGCTTCTACGGCTCTGCCAAGGTGAAGCCCGGTTGCCTCATCGAACTGAAAGGACTGGGCAAGCGGTTCAACGGCAACCTGTTCGTAGGCTCGGTGACGCATACCCTCGAAGACAATGAGTGGCTCACCGAAGCAGGTGCAGGCATTTCACCGCTGTGCATCACCGACGAGCCGGATGTAGTAAGCCCTTCCGCCTCCGGCTTCCTGCCCGGCCTGCAGGGACTCCATGCGGCAGTGGTGAAGAAACTGGACGGCGACCCCTTGAACGAACAGCGCATACAGGTGGAACTGCCGTGGATGGACGGACAGAGCAAGCTGCTCTGGGCACGCCTCTCCACGCTGTACGCCACCGGCGGCATGGGTTCCTTCTTCCTGCCCGAACCGGGTGACGAGGTCATCATCGGCTTCATGAACCAGGACCCCGTTCACCCCGTGATACTCGGCTCGCTGTACGGCGAGAAGCACAAGCCGCCCTACGAATACGAGGCGAAGAACAACACGAAAGCCATCGTCACGCGCGAGAAGATGCGCATCGAGTTTGACGAGGAGAAGAAGATAATCACGGTGTCCACCCCCGGAAAGAATACGGTGGAACTGAGCGACGACGGAAAGCACATCAAGCTGACCGACCCGAACAAGAACGAAATAACGATGGACAAGAACGGCATCACGCTCTCGTCCGTCAAAGATATTACGCTGAAAGCCAAAGGCGGCATCACGATGGATGCCACGATGAAAATCAGCGGCACCGCCAAGCAGGACATCAGTCTGGAAGGGCTGAACGTGAAGGTGCAGGCGAAAATCGGAGCCACCGTCAAGGGCAACGCCACGGCGGAACTCTCGGCAAGTGGCCAGACCACTGTAAAAGGTGCGATGGTAATGATAAACTAATTAAAAAAATAAGTTATGCCTCCAGCAGCAAGAATAACAGATATGCACACCTGCCCCATGCAGACCCCGGCGTTTCCCGCGCCGATTCCTCATGTGGGTGGTCCCGTAGTGGGTCCCAGTGTGCCCAATGTATTGATAGGAAAACTACCGGCAGCGGTAGTGGGTGATATGTGCGTATGCGTCGGTCCGCCCGATGCGATAGTGAAAGGCTCGTCCACAGTGATGATTGGCGGAAGACCGGCAGCACGCATGGGTGACAGTACGGCACATGGCGGAACGATAGCCGCCGGATGCCCCACGGTGATGATAGGAGGATAAGCTCCGCAATCCCCTCCCGAAAAGAGAGGATTGCGAAAACGAAACGTTCTTTGACATATTGGAAAACGAGAAACTTTCAAAAAAAGTCCTCATATATTGTGGACTTAGAGCAAATTATACTACCTTTGCCAAAGTTGAAGATAACAATTGAAGCATGGAGATTAAGTTCGAAAAAGATTATTTGGAGGAACTATACCTCAAAGGAAAGACCTCCGATAAAAAACATCGTTTTCAGCCCCCGATCGTTACCAAATACCGCAAGACGATAGACTTGCTGGAATCGGTATCGACCGTGGAGGACCTTTTCAGATACCACTCATTGCACTACGAAGTGCTTGTTGGCGATAAGGCAGGTTTAGAATCGGTGAGGGTAAACGATCAGTATCGTATAGAATTTAAAACGACGAAAGTGGTTTCCGAAATTGTAGTCACCGTGTGTAACATTATAGAATTGTCTAATCATTATAAATAAACAACAGATATGGCAACCGTAAGATTTGGATATACTCCGACCCATCCCGGCGAAGTGCTGAAGGATGAAATAGAATACCGCAAGGTTTCACAGCGGAAGCTGGCAGAGCAAATGGGCATCTCCTACAAGGCACTCAACGACTTGCTGAACGGACGACGCACGCTGACCACCACCACCGCCATGATGTTTGAGGCGGCACTCGACATACCTGCCGATTCGCTGATGCGACTGCAACTGAAATATAACATGCAGCAAGCCATGAACGACCCCTCGCTCACAGAGCGTTTGAAACAAATACGCAAATTCGCGGCTCTGTTGTAATATCCCAGCATACGAAAGAACAAAGAAGGGAAAACAGTTATGGCAAGACCAATAAAAGAAACTCCGATACTTTCCGGCAATGATGCCCGACGGTTTGAGGAGCGGATGAAGCAGAAGCGTATTGTGCCGAAAGAAGAAATAGAACGCGTGCGCGAACATTATCGTATAGCCATGAGTATCTTTAAAAAAGGGAAAGATGACTAACATAAGAAGACGATGGCGAAATGACACGCCTGCTCCATTTTGACTTGGCAGATTACAAGAACAGTATGCAAGACTGATATTCATAAAATACGAAAGAACGTTTCTCGTCCCACAAAGAAGCCTGTAGCTCCTTTGTGGGACGTTTGTTTTCCAATATGTCACCCTGAACCGGAAACAATAGAAAGGAAACAACAGAAAGGATAAACGATATGAACGAACTGAAAACCATCTTGAACAACGAGGCCTTCCTCGGCCGGGGCTGGAGCTTTCCGCCACAGGTTACCGACGGAGGCGTGCGGATGTCCGCCTACGAGCAGGACATAGAGGAGAGCCTGCGCGTGCTGTTCAGCACCTCGCCCGGCGAGCGTGTCAACCGCTACGACTACGGCTGCCCCCTGCGCCGCTACGCTTTCGAGCCGATAACCACGGAAACCACCGTGCGGATGCGCAACGACATCACAAGGGCCATCATCCTCTATGAGCCGCGCATCACGCTGGAGGAGGTGTCGTTCGAGGAACAGCCGGAGCAGGGCGTGCTGCTGATACACCTCGCCTACACGGTTATCCGCACGAACAACCGCAACAATATGGTTTATCCGTTTTATCTGAATGAAGGAACAAATTTAAAAAACGAAAATATATGAACAGACTAAGATTGATAAAGACAGCCTACACCGCTTTGGCGTGCCTCATGCTCGCCGCCTGTGCAAGCGATGAACTGACGGACGGCACGGTGCAGGACTTGCCCGAAGGGAAATACCCCTTGCAAATAGCAGGCGTAAGTATAACGGCGGGAAGCAATGCCGAGCCGTGGGGGGCGGATACTCCACAGACACGCGTGGCGGAAGAGACGGATGGAAAAGGCAGCCATTGGGTAGGCGAAGAAATAATAACGGTGCAGCTAAGTGGCACACTGGCAGATGGAACGACCTATACGGAAACAGGGGAATACCAAGTGGCTATGGATGATAAACAAAGCCTTGCCCCCGTAATAGGCAAGGAACTTTATTGGCATTCCACAAGTGAGAGTACCATTACGTCATGGTATTGCTACCCTGCTGCTGCCAGTGACAAGACTGTAGATCTCAGCAACCAAAACAACCCAAGCGACCCAAGCAGTGGGTTGGCGTATGTGCTGAAATCGGAGGCAAGCAATGTGAAATACAACACCCAACCGGAATTGAAATTCAAGCACCAACTCGCCCAAATACGAGTAAAACTGACAGGAACAAAAGCATCTGCTGTGACTTCTGTCAGCGTAAAGGGTTACACGAAATGTACCGTTACAGAAGGCGTCGTTTCAAGTTCTGGCACCGAAGGCTACATTTCCATGAAAAAGCCAGAAGGGAACAGTGAGTATTGGGAAGCCAATGTGATACCGGGAACTATTAGTACCACTGATTTTGTCCAATTGACGGATAAGAACAATGTGACTTATATTTGTAGTGTAAGCAATATAACCACACTGGATAAAGCGAAATCTTATATTTTCAATATTGAGGTGAAGGCAAAACCTACACCCATTATTGGTGGTGAAACCATTACCGAACCGGGAAATTATGTCATAACTGGCAACATCACTCAAACCGTTATCCTGAATGCGGATGGCATCAATCTCACGCTGCAAAATGCCAATGTAGCCATCAGCGGACAAGACAAGCCCGCCATCGACATCACGGGCGGCAACGTGGTGATGACCATAGAGGGAACGAACAACACGCTCCAGTCTTCCCAATGGGGCGGCATTACGATGTCTGGCGGTGCGAACCTTATCATCCAAGGCAATGGAACAAACAATAGTAGTCTGATAGTAAGGGCTGGAAATAGTAGTAAGCAAAATGTTTCAACAGTTGGTATTGGAGCAGCATCAAATGCAACTTGCGGAGATATTCGTATTGAAAATGTAGAAGTGACCGTATCTGGTGGTGCAGCAGGTGATCAAACTATGCAGGCTGGTGCTGCTATCGGGACATCTTCAACCAACTCCAATTGTGGGAATATCACGATAAACAATGCCCATGTCATTGCCTATACTGCCAATAATGCCTCGGATTGCTCGCCTGCTGCTATTGGATTAGGATCTCCTGAGAGTAACGAAGTAAAGGATATAACGATTTCCGGCTCTACCATTGAAGCAATTGTTTATGGTAGCAGTTTTGATGAATTTGGAGCCTGCATTGGTCTTTGTGGTGCAGTCAATAACTCAGCACCTACCTATAAATGTGGCACGATAACTATTACCTGCGACAATGAATCTGATTTCCTTGCCAATCTTAAAAGCCAAAATGGATCTCATAGTTCCGGATATAAAATAGGAAAAGGACATATTGGAAGTTCAAGCGAATGGAATGGTACCATCATATTCCCCGGTGGCACGTTCAACGGCAATAAGTTCACGGATGGGTATGGTAGTTGGTAATTTTCGTTCTTTCCGTTCCTACGGATTTGCAATCCGCAGGCTATGCGTATAAGGATTTATAATCCGCTATCCGAAGCATGACTTCGGGGGGATGCAAAGTGAAACGAAGATAAACGAATTCCGTGCAGCCCATGAAGTGGGAACTCTGATTCAGTGGAAAATAAAAACTCCGGGCAATAGCACAACTTTGTTAAAAGTTGCTTCGTCGCAGTCAGCGACAGTGCAAAAATGTAAAAAGATGCCTTGTCGCTACCGGCGACAGCCCGAATTTGTTAAAAGAAGCTATATCGCCATCAGCGACAGCCCAACTTTGCAGAAAGTTGCCCTGTCTGTTTAAAATAATATTAAAAAATAACCATTAAAAACAGAAAATTATGGCAAAGATTAAAAACTTCAATATCAAGAAACTTCGTACCGAAGAAGACTTCGGCTTCCAGAAACGCATCGAGGCCGAAACCGCCCTGCTCACCGTAGAGACCGACAAGCCGATGGTAGCCGCCTACAAAGCCGCCCTCACCGCCTTCGATGATGCCCTGAAAGGCAGCACAAGCAACTCTCTGTCGTCCGCCGTGACCCGTGCCGATGAAATGGCGGATGCCGCATGGAGCGGACTCAATGCCCAGACAAAGGCGATGCTGGGTCACCCCGTCGAAGCCCTCCGCACCGTTGCCGCCGAAGCTTCCGCCCTCATCGCCAAGTACGGCAACCCCACGGCCATGGCCTACAACGAAGAGTACGGTCGTCTGCACAATCTCCTGCAAGACCTCGCCGCCTTCGGTGTCGAGAAGCAGAAGCAAATCTATATCGACGCTTGGGTCACCGAGCTTCAGACCCGCTGTGACGAGTTCGCTGCCGCCTCCGCCGCCCGCGATGCCGAAGCCGCCCTCCGCATCACCGGCATTGTGAAGCAGACCCGCAATGATGCCGATGATGCTTTCCGTACGCTAGCGGAGCGTGTGAATGCGCTTGCGCTGGTAAATGGCGAAGATGCGTATGCCACGTTCATTGATCATGTGAATGTGATTATTGATCAGGCGAATGCGGTGCTGGCAGGGAGAAGCACAAGGGCGGAGAAGAAGAAAGGTAGCGTATAATACACCGGATGACATATCCGCTGGTCATGGGTATCAGGGTTTGTAACCCGATGGAACAAAACCAATAATAACTAAAAATTACAATTATGTCAGACGTAAGAAAGTTAAAACCGTTCATACTGAAATGGGAAGGCGGTTTTGTAAACGACCTGCGCAGGGAACCTCAAGGATGCGCTGAACACCACGAAGATCGTGTTCACCCCCAAACAGAAGATGCGCGACGTCGCAGGCAAGGTGGGACTGAGCATCAACTGCGACACGGCGACGAAAGCCAATGGTGGTGTGGACAAGGGACAAGAGGACTATCTGCTTAGATAAAACGAGATTTGGGAACTGCTTTCGCAGTGGTAGATTTTAGGCGTTTTTATATACTACAAAGAGCTAATTATATTTTATGCTAAATTCAGCAACGATGAGAGAATATATACAAAAAATCAGATTCCAGTCACGTACCTTGGATGACAATCTGCATGCATCTAAGCGGACTTCTATTGCAAATGCTGTGCAGGCATACCGGAAGATGACAGTCGTGGATGGAGAAGTACTTAATGAGAAAGATAAACCTGTTCAGATGAAAATGAATAATGTGATACAGATGAATATTGCTACTGCTCGTGCTTTTAGAATTCAAGCACAGAGTCTCCCCATGAATGGCAGACATTCTTCAATGCCTGATACTGCTGCTACATCAGAAACTCTATACGCCTTAACTCCGGATCCTATTGCCAGATCTCGGCATTCAATCGCCGCCAATCATTTTCAAAGGAAAAATCTTGCAGGAGCTGTTCCCGGAGGGTTTATAAATGGTAATCATGCTGAACGAAAATTAATATTCCACGGAGGTGCAAACGTTAGGAACATCGGGGTTGATAGAAATACTTGCCAAGCATGCGTTAATGCAATATGCGCACATGCAAATCATATTGAACATGTTTCGGAACCAAGCGGTACTTATCGCGTTACACAAAACGCTATGATATGGGTAGGTTCTTAAAACCTTAGTCGCACATTTAAAGTAATGAAGAGGATGTGCCCAAAAACGGCTTCCGTTCTTCCAGCTATGATTACAAATCCGATTGAACGTAACGAAGAACAAAAGAAGAAATAAAATAGAAGTGAAATATGAACATAGCAAACAAAGTATTGGATGAGTTGTACTTCATCACCACTATGGTGGTGGACTGGGTGGATATCTTCACCTGTCCGAAGTACAAGCACATCACGCAGACTATATAAGCACATTTCATGGTGCTTAACACAATACGTTCTTTGACATGTTGGGACAAAACGGAAAATAAGAGAATAATATATTTGGTGATGAAGTGCGAATGGCGTATCTTTATCGTTGTAAATCAAATGAAAGGAGGATAATGTATGGCAAGACCCATTAAAGAAACCCCAATCTTGTTCGGGGAAGATGCAAAGAAGTTCTTGAAATCAATTGAAGATGTCAAGCCGGCTTCCCAACAAGAAAAGCAGCGGATTAAGTCTGCTTACGAGAAAATGAAGAAAATAGCCACATTCATGATGTAATATTTTCTATGAGACTGATTAAAATAGAAGATACCAACGAAATAAAGCCATTCAATTGCGGTGACGACGACTTGAATGGCTTTTTGTTGGAAGATGCCCGCTATTACCAAGAGCAATTGATAGCCAATACGTTTATAATGGAGGACGAGGAAACGACAATCGCCTTTTTCAGCTTGCTTAATGATAAGATTTCCCAGACAACCATTGACAGAACCTTTGGCGCAAGTTGCGTAAATTTTTTCCTTATAGAAAGCATTTGGGCAGTTATCCGGCTGTCAAGATAGGCAGACTGGGCGTAGCGACCTCTCATCGTGGCGAAGGTATCGGCACGGACATCGTTTCCGCCGTAAAGCAGATGCTTATCAACCGGCAGTCAGTATCCGCCACTCGTTTCCTCACTGTTGACGCATATCTTTCGGCTGTTCCTTTTTACGAGAAGAACGGTTTTCGTCTGCTTCTGAATACGCCCTGTGAAGATACCCTTCCCATGTATTTCGATTTAATGCAACTTGTCAAATAAATCGTATCTTTCCCCATAGCATTCCTATTCTCTTATTTTCCGCCCTCAATTCCATTCTTTACAACAGATGGAATTGAGAGGCGGTTTCCGTTTTGTCTCGGCAGGACAAGATGAGCCGGAAACAACCTTCCCGAACCCGTTCGAGGAAGTAAAGCAAAAGGAACGGAACCTATAAATCAAACCATAAAAAACGAAAGTATTATGGCAATTTTAGTAAAACCCATTCAGCGTCCCAATCCGCTCGACAAGGATGCCGCCAAGAAATGGTACGTAGTACAAGTGACCACCGCACAGGTGGACGAAAGCCCGTGCAAGTGAGAGCAGAGCCAAACTTGTTTGAGCTATGCCGAATGCAGCCGGGATTGCGCGAAGTGAACCCCAAGTAACAACGGGGGTATTGTATTAGACAGAATGTATAGACTTTAGACAGGTCAGCCCTGTTCAGTCTGAAATAGCATAACGCTCTTTGACGTATTGGGAAAAGGAATAATGGAAACCATGTTCCATTTTGGAACACGTGGCTAATGACGAAAATCTTCAACTGTCTGGGATTTCCGAACAGTTGGCAGTTTGAGCAAAATTTGCCTATACTGCCGTCCTTTCTGAATTTGCGCTAATTTGGCAAAAGTTACGGACTAAAGAATGTTAATACAACGATAGGGATACGCCGTTTTCTTCAATGAATTTGGTGGGTTAAAATAATGGAAAGAAAGCAATGACAATTGGCTGACAGACAGATAAAATATAGTACCTTTGTCCTCTTGAAAAAATAAAAACGATATAAATGGAGAATCAAGGAGAAATCATACTCTATCAGCCAGATAGCGAAGTGAAGCTGGAAGTGCGGCTGGAAGAGGAAACGGTGTGGCTGACACAGGCACAGATGGCAGAGTTGTTTCAAACCACGAGAAACAATGTTACCCTGCACATTCGTAACATATTCAAGGAGGGTGAATTGGTCGAAAATTCAGTATGTAAGGAATCCTTACGTACTGCCGCTGACGGTAAAAAATACCGCACAAACTTTTACAACCTTGATGTGATAATATCTGTCGGATACCGAGTTAAGTCGGTAAGAGGCACACAGTTCCGCCAATGGGCGAACAAGGTACTGAAGGAATATTTATTGAAAGGATATTCAGTGAACCAACGGTTAAGTAACCTTGAGCACCGGGTGGAAAGCAAGTTTATAGAACATGAAAAACGTTTAGACAGGATAGACGGCAAGATAGACTTCTTCGTGCGCACCTCGCTGCCACCGGTAGAAGGCATATTCTATGACGGCCAGCTGTTCGATGCCTACAAGTTCGCCACAGACCTGATACGGACGGCAAAGAAATCCATCCTGCTGATAGACAATTATGTGGACGAATCTGTATTGCTGATGCTCAGCAAGCGAAACAACGGAGTGAAAGCCGACATCTATACGCAGACAATAAGCAGCCAGCTTCAACTGGACTTGAACCGCCACAACAGCCAATACCCTCCAATAAAGATACATGTCTACAAAAAAAGTCACGACCGCTTTCTGATAATAGACGGCACGGATGTGTATCACATCGGAGCCTCATTAAAAGATTTAGGAAAGAAGATGTTCGCCTTCTCCAAGCTGGAAATTCCGGCGAAAGCCATTACGGACTTGCTGTAAGTCCCCGTTTCATCCCCATTATTCCGCCTTGTTTTTGCAATCCGATGTTGCCAGAGCAAGGCGGTTTCTTTTTCCCAAACATCGAAGAACACAGAAAATAGTGAGACATTAAAACGATATAACAAGCCTATGGCAACAGATGACAGACACAGCGGCACGCTCCGCACAGACTATGAGACCGACCCGGCGCAACTGCACGGACTCCCGGCAATGGAAAGCAACTGGCAAAGGCTGCTGCACCGGTTAGTGCGCTACAGCAAAGGATTAAAAATCCTCATACTTAATACAATCGGATTGCAAATCCGATTGAACGAAAACAGAATATACAGACTTTAGCCAGGTTAGCCCTGTTAAGTCTAAAAATAAAAAATGTTCTTTGACATATTGGGAAAAAGGAATAATGGAAACCATGTTCCATTTTGGAACACGTGGCTAATGACGAGAATCTTCAACTGTTCGGAAATTGCGCTAATTTGGCAAAAGTTACGGACTGAATTTGCAATGTGCATTTTTGCACATTGCTTCTTGATGGCAAAGTCTGTTGATATATAGGTTTCATTAATTGCTCGTACAGCCTTGAACTGACAAAAGAGGAAAGAACAATGGTTATCGAAAATTTCGATAACCTTATAACCCGAAATGATAAATGTGTTCTTTGACATACTGGAAAAGAAAGGAATAATGGAGAAACTAATAATCCGAAGGTAATTGTGTAGAATTCGACACAATTAAAATGAACCCACCGAATTGAGAGGATTAGAATTACCCGTGAAAACAGGATGTAATGTCTTTATTTAGAGTTATCTTTGTACACGTATTAATCGCATATAAAGAATATGGCTAAAATTTCAGTGTTGAATACGGACATAACCGTGCTAAATTATAACGACCACGACTACATCTCGCTGACAGACATGGCGAGTGCCAAAGATGGAGATAGCCGCGCCGCTGACATCATCAAAAACTGGATTCGCAACAGATATACCATTGAGTTTCTAGGTACGTGGGAGACGATTCACAATTCCGGTTTTAAAGTGGTCGAATTTGACCACTTTAGAAAGCAGGCGGGTCTGCCGAGTTTCGTCCTGAGTGCGTCTGAATGGATTGAAAGAACCAATGCCATCGGTATCATAGTCAAAAAAGGACGATACGGTGGCACATACGCCTACAAGGACATCGCTTTCGAGTTTGGTACTGCCATCAGCGTCCCTTTCAAACTCTATCTGATAGAAGAGTTCCAACGGCTGAAAGAGCAGGAACAGGCACAGATAGGCTGGAACGCAAAACGAGAACTGTCAAAAATCAACTATCGCATCCATACCGATGCCATCAAGCAGAACCTCATTCCGCAGGAGATAACTCCGGCACAGGCCTCACGCATCTATGCTAACGAGGCCGATGTGCTGAACATGGCATTGTTTGGAATGACCGCATTGGAATGGCGCGATGCACACCCGGACATGAAGGGCAATATCCGTGACTATGCGTCCATAAACGAACTGATATGTCTCTCGAATATGGAAAGCCTGAATGCTGTGTTCATTCAAGACGGGATTTCACAGCGTGAACGGCTTATCCGCCTGAACCGTATCGCCATACAGCAGATGCAGGTGCTGGAAGATATGACCGGCCGCAAGCTGTTGAAATAATTGCCGGTAAACAAGATATTTGGTCTCTATTATTCCGCTTTCCTTTTGCGACACATCGCCGCAGTGGGAAGGCGGTTTCTTTTTCCCAAACTATCGAAGAACACAGAAATAGTAAGACATTAAAACGATATAACAAGCCTATGGCAACAAACGACAGACACAGCGGCACGCTCCGCACAGACTATGAGACCGACCCGGCGCAACTGCACGGACTCCCGGCAATGGAAAGCAGCTGGCAAAGGCTGCTGCACCGACTAGTGCGCTACGGCAAAGGGCTGGAGTATCGCGATGACGACGGACAGGAAGGCACGCTTGCCCCCCCTGCTGGAGAACCATGTGCTGACCGTGGTTGCCGACCTCATGCGCAAACGGCTGTCCGGCTATGACGAGAGCTTTGCCGACGCGCAGGGAACCACCGGAGAATCGGAGTTTCATGACAAGCTGGAAACCGACATCAGAAGATGGACGGCACGGCTGGAGGCGTTTATCGACAAGAGCTGGAGGACGGGACTGAATGAAAGCCCCGCCGTGACGGTTGCCGCCCAACTGAGGGACAGTCTGAAAAAGTCGCTCCCGATGGAGGACGAAGCGGAGAAGCACGGATATTACCGTATGCTGCGCACCGTCAGGTCCATACAGGAACATGCCGGTTACTATCTGGAGCAGATAGAGAACGGCGGCGATGTGGACGGGGCGTTGTCGCTGCTCATTGCCTACGTAAGAAATTATTGCAGCCTTGCAGATGCGTTCAACCAACGCCTGGCAGAGCTTCCCTCTTTCTACCGGAATGAAATACTGCACGTGAAGCCGGAGGCTGTCATACAGGACCATGCCTATATCGCAGTCCGTCCGACAAAGAGATTCACCCTGAAAGCCAGACAAGGATTCATCGCCGGACAGAATGCCGGAGGCGAGGATTTGATTTACCGGACTACCCAAGACGAGACAGTCAGCCCCATGGAGTGCGCGGAAGTGGATGCCGTGTACCTCCTGAAAAACGGAAACACCACCGGCATACGCAGACAGACCATCCGCCCAGAGGATACGGCAGCCGCCGAAACGCTGTTCGACCCGGAGCAGGGCGAGGTGCTGGCTTTCGGATGGCAGATAGAATCCTCCATGTTCATCCTGAACGAGGGCGAACGAACGATAACCGTCTCTTTCGGCATCAAAGGTGCCCCGACCGACATATTGCCTCCCGACGGACAGGGAATCAAAGGCTTCACCTTTCAACTCAGCGGTGAAAGCGGTTGGGAGGAACAACACGGCGAGTGCTTTGCCCAAGACGGCAAACTATGCTTCCGTATCCCCATCGAACGGGACGGAACCCTGCCGACGGCGTGCAACGAGGAAATACACGGAAAGAGTACGGCCTATCCCGTCCTGCGCATCCTGACAAACGGAGATGACGGGGCATACGACCAGATAAGCCGGATGGAAACCGGCGAAGCGGAGATACGGGTCCATGTGAAGGGAATACGCAACTTCACTTTCTACAACGAACTGGGCGAGGTGGACACCACGCAGCCGTTCCAGCCGTTCGGCATACAGGCGGAATGCGGCGCATGGTTCCTGTCCGGCAACGAGGAAATGGGATTGAAGCCTCTAACCGGGGTGCATATAAAAGGCAACTGGAAGAAAGTGCCCGATACGGAAAAGGGGCTAAACGAGTTGTACAAAGGTTACGATGTGAATGCGTCCTCATTCAAAGTAAGTACTGAATGGCAGGAAAAAGGAGTCTGGAATCCCTGCGAGGGCAATTCCCAACCGCTTTTCAATTTTGACGGGGAAGGGAAACTCCGCCCTGCCGATGTGTTTTTCAATTTTTCGGGAGCAGGGGAATATACGCCAGGCAGCGATTATGAATACAGCCGCGACAAGGACGGATTCTTCCGCGCCACGCTCGTCTCCCCCTCCATCGGCTTCGGCACGGACGAATACCGCAAGCGGTTCACCGACATCATGATATACAACAACCGCTGCAAGCAGAAGGCGCGGAAGGAACTGCCACAAGAACCGCCGGTGCCGGTACTGGCGGATGTGGAACTGGAATACGAGGCGGTGGAAAAGCTGTCCGTCATCCCCCAATCCGAGCTGATAGCGGTTCCGGACGGCGGCGGGACTCCTTTCAAGAGCCGGTTTGCCGACGGGGAAGACAAGGCGCTGTACATCTCATTCCTTCATGCCGGGGGCGAACAGACCCTGCGGTTCTATCTTGACATGGTGATACCTCCGAAGAATATCCCCTACCGGATGCCCGAATCCAGAGACAGTGGTACCGGCCTTGTTTGGGAATATCGGAAAAACGGCGTATGGACGGAACTCCCTTCCACAGCGGTGACCGGCGAGGAGACCTGCGGACTGACGCAAAGCGGACTCATCGTAATCAGACTGCCCGAAAAGATTACGGAAAACGACAGCAACCGGGACGGAAAGGTAGTGTTGCGCGCTTCGGTGAAAGGCGACACCAGTTCCTGCCTGGCCATCCGCAGCGTATGGACGAACCACATCCTGCTGACGGCACAGAACGGGGACGGACAGCCGCTGCCTGCCGGAACGATACAGCAGATGCCGGAGGCGGACGGGCGGATAGAAAGTATCGTCCAGCCCCTGCCCGGATTCGGCGGCAGACCTGCCGGAACGGAAAGCGGCCTCTCGGCACATCTGACCTCACGCATCGGCAACCGCCACAGGGCGGTCAACGCCGGAGACTATGAGCAGATACTGCTGGAACACTTCCCCGAGGTGGACAAGGCGGTCTGTATCCCCTGCACCAGAAAGGAGAAAAGAGAAGTGCGCCTGGTGGCCTTCAGCCGCTCGGCGGATGGGGAATACTATCTCTCACCGTTGTGGAAGCTGACAGAGATGCAGCGGATGATGCAACGATACGTCCCGCCGTTTGCCGGATTGAAGGTCATCAATCCGGCATATCAGGAAATGAAGGTAGTCTGCAAGGCGGTATTGCGTGAGAAAGTGCGGGACGAGGGCAAGGTGGTCCGTGACCTCACCGTACTGGCACAGAACTATCTCGCCCCCTGGAAGCGCAAGGGGGAAATCCCCGAACTGCAACAGAGTTTCTCGTACAAGGAACTGCATTCGCGGATGGCCAATCACGAGAACCTGCAGGCGATAGCAGAGTTGTCCGTCGATAAGACGAGCCTTCCGGCGGTGGACTTCGACAGCAGGGACATCATCCTGAAAGGTGAGAGACCCTGGAGTGTATTGATACCTAAAATAGAAATCATCCTGCTTTCTCCCGACTACGGCATCGACAGTACCGAGATAGGAAGCAGTTTCATCATAAAATAAAAAAGCTTATGGACAGAGACATCATCAGACAGAACAGGGAGGAGTTGAAGAAATATTTCAAGAAAGGCTGCGTGCCCACGGAAGAGCAGTTCGCCGGACTGATAGACTCCATGGCGAACATCGCCGAGGATGGGCAGGTGGAACAGACCGCCACCGGCTGGGCCTTCTACCCCGCACAAGCCGGAAAGCTGGACATCAGACTGTTTATGGATAAGCCGGAAGACGGAGCAAGAGCCGCATGGACAATAAGCGTGACGAAAGACAAGCGGCTGGTCATCAGCAACGAAGACGGAGAGACGGTCGTCGGGATTTCGCAAGACAAGACGGTGACACTGCCCGGTGGCGGCGGAGCGGAACCCACGCCTGCCGTTGAGGACGGATATTTCACCATCCCCGCCGACAGGAAGTGGCATGATGCGCCTGTCAGTCCCGCACAAGGGGATGCGGACTGCCGCGTGTTCCGCATCCACGCCTCCTGTACTGACAATGTGGGGCTTTGCCGGCTGACACGCGCCACGGCGGTATGGATGAACAATGTGGAGCAATGGATAGAATCGCCGCAGAAGCACTGGTGGGGATGGTCGGGCAGCATCCGGCTCCGCTGGAACGGAAGTTCAAGCCTGCAGATACGCACGAAGAGACGGCTGGGCGGCGAGGTGCGGTGCAGGATTGTGGAAGTGTACAAGGCATAGTAAATTAAAAATTAAAGAAGAATGGGTGAAGAACGGAAACAGCCATTTATCAGGCAACAGGCGGAGAGCGACGAGCTGTTCTCACGCCTGCAGGCGCGGACACTGGAGGAGGTGCAGCGGATGTCGGGGAACGTGTGGACGGACTTCAACGCGCACGATCCCGGGGTGACCCTGACGGATGTGGCCGACTATGCGCTGGCGGAACTGGACTACAAGCTCGGCTTCCCGATTGCCGACTATCTGACAACGGAAGACGGGACATTCCGCCCGGAACGCTACGGACTGCTGCCTCCCGAAGAGGTCTATACCACCACCCCCGTCACGACGGAGGATTACCGGCGGTTGCTGCTCGCCCGCCTCCCGGAGATAGAGAATGTGGCGGTGGAGTGTGATGATGAAACGGGCGGATACAAAGTGAGCTTCACGCCTTCCCCTTTCGAGGAGGGGAACGAGGCCGCCATCGTGAAGCGCATCAAGGAGATTTACAACAGCCACCGCAACTTGTGCGAACGGCTGAACCATGTGGCGGTGGTGCTGCAGGACAAGCTGGAGTTCCAGGCCGAACTGGAACTGGAGCCGGGATGCGACGCTACACTGCTGCTCGCCCGGATATACGGCACGATACTGCATTACCTGTCGGGAACGGCACACTTCTGTACGGAGGAGGAACGCCTGGCCTCGGAACTTCCGCCGGAGGAATGGCTGGAAGGCTCGGAGGACGGCACGCGTATCATCATGGCAAGCCAACAATATACGGAATACGAGCTTTACAAGAAACTGCGCGGACTGGACGGCATACGCGCGTTCAGCATCTGCTATCTGATGAAGGACGGCAAGCCGCAGAGCGACTTCTCGAAAGGGTATGGCCTGGAAATCCCGAAAGAGAAGGACGAACTGAAAGTGCGCATCCGTTGCGGACAGACGGAGATGCCCGTGGACATCGAACGGTTCGGAAACCTGCTGCGTACCCTCTATTATACGCAAGGACGCATCAACAAAGACGTGTCCCCAAAGGTATGTGACTGGGACGGACCGGAAGCGAACTACCGGGACATCTTCGCACAGGCTCCGCTGGCCGGGGACTTCCCCCTGTGTTACCGCCTGACGGAGAACCGGGAGAAGCCCACTTCGTTCGAGGCGTATCTGAAACTGTATGACCGGGTGATACAGAAAGGCCTGGACGAGGTGGAAAACCTGCCGCAGGCACTCTCCATTGAGGAGGAAGAAGCGGAACGTCCGGCGGCAAAGGGCCTGTACAGACTAAAAAGCCTCTATCTCGACTTCCTCGACAATCTATACGGAGTGGAGAGCCACCCCGGATGGCTCAACGAGTTCGACAGCTATGGGGAAACACCCCACGAAACCCTGCAACGGCGTATGGCTTTCCTGCGGCATGCGGCTTATCTGACCAAGAACCGCCCGAAGGCGAGGGACATCACCTACCCCCGTTTCGAGGACAACGTGCCCGTGGTGAAGGAATGGTTCTGCCTGATGCTGGGAACGAACGGAAGCGAGGACCGTACGGTGGGGAACGTGCTGCCCGGCTACAATCTGAGGTTCATCGAGGAGGAGAAAGGGGAAAGCTGGTCGGCGGAAGCGGAATCCGCACTGATTGACGAGCGGATGCTGGATGCCGACAAGGTGGAGAAGATAGATATGGACAAGGCGGAAGAAGAGGAAGACCCGCGTGACGACTACACCCGCCTGCGCCAGGACCTGCCGATATTTAACGAGAACAAGATAAGCCGCGACCTTTTCCGCAACGGCATCCGGCTGGACAACTACCGGATAGTGAATGCCGGCCGGGGCTACTACATGCTGGTGTTCCATAACCGGGAAAGGAAGGGCTGGACGAACCTCGGACGTGACCGGGACAGGAATAAGCTGAACGCGCTGGCAGTAGTCCTGCGCAGATTCCTGTGGAAGCTCAACAGGGAGTGCGAGACCCTCTATGTGTTCGAACCGGTGCTTCTGGACGAGAGCCGGCCCTTCGAGCTTGACCTTGTGCTCCCGTCATGGACCTGCCGTTTCCACTCGGCACGCTTCCGCGAGATGTGCGACGGATTGTTACGGACCATCATTCCGGCCCACCTGACTTACCGCCTCTACTGGCTCGACCAGCAGCAGATGATGGAGTTCGAGAAATGCTACAGGGGAATCATGATGGCGATGGGAAACAAGGAGATGTATAAATACAAGATGGTGTTGTACAGGAGCATGTGCGACCTGCTTGAAAAAGTAAAATAAGGAAAAGGCGGGATAATGATAAGCATTGACCATCTGTCGTTTGATTTCGTCATGGATGACGAACGGTTCGCGCAAGGATTGTATGCGGACTGGGACAGCTTCTGCCATACCTGTCTTGAGAATATAGTGGAGGAATGCCTTTCCGTGTATGACAAAGACAAGGTGCTGCACGAAATAGAAAAGCTCGACCTTGACTTGGGCAGCATTCCGCAGGAGGATTTCTATTCGGAATTTCCAAGGAGGTTGCGCGAGGAACTGATGAAAGCGTTGCCTTACTTGCCATCCGCACCTGCGGATGGGAAAGAAGCGACAACGGCGGAGGCGCGTTTGGCCAATCTGCTGTATTATCTGGAATATGGAATACAGAAGACTGAATGGACTGACATGGATTTTGACCTTTCAAGAGAACTTGAAAGCGTGGCTGGACCGGATAAAAGCTGTCTGGAAAAGATTGCCGGCCTATGCATGGCAAACGAGTATGTATTGAGACGGATTTTGTTGCAGACAGACCATGCCGCCATGCTTGTCCGCCTGTATTCCATCGCCATGGACCGGACTTTTTCCGTAAAGGACGGGAAACGCCGCTTCATGGAGATTTTCTTGGAGATACAGCCGGATGTCCCCATGCGCTTTATCCACGAGACAGAGGAGGACGGGCGGCTGCACGGTATGGCGGAACTGCTCGGCACCCGTTCCGTACGCAAGATTATGGAGGAGGAAGCCGGAGAGCACGCCGAGGTGGACCTGCCACCCTACTGGCATTACCTGTACGAATGGCTTATCAAATATTACCCATATAATGGGGTCGCCATATTCGGCGGTAAGAGTGACTTCATCAGCCACCTGCACTACCGGCTGCTGACCTTTGTCCGCAAACGTAACCATACGCTCTACCTGTCAAAGCCGGAACTGACCGCAGCCTTCCTGTTGGAAGTGTTCGGAGCAACCTACTACAAGGAGGTGCTGAATGCGATATACAATATGCAACCACGCCGTGCCGACGGTTCGCCTGCGTCTGACGGATATTACAATCTTCAACTTTATCGTGTATTCATGCAGTTGTCGCTGCTGGCTTTCTCGCCCGGCATGAATATTTCAGGAGATGAAACTACTGATGAAACCGTTTCAGTGGAAAAGATGGTTTCTTCGCTGACAGATTTCAGCAGGAAAAATGTAAGCGCCTTCTTGAAAGATGCAAAGCGAAGTGACGCGGACAAGCGAATGTTGATAGCCATAATGGTGCGGCAAAAACCGGAGGCTTTTATCTCATGGCTAAAAAGCGAGGTCACGGATGATGGTGAACTGATAGCTATTGCTGCAAGACTGATGGATGAGAGGACATGGAAACGGTTGCTTGCAGCCACATCGTTGGCGGCGATGAAAACGATGGATGGAGTTGTAAGGTATCTGTCTGGTCTTGTTAAAGATAACAGGCTGGCGGACGGATTATCCCACGAAAGTTTTTCTTTTGCATTCCGTAAAGCGGTGCTGCTTTGGATAAAAGGCAACGACTATGCCCTTCTCGGTTATGAAAAGAGTAAGTCCTTGTTGCAATGGATGCACAAGGAAATAAGCGGAACAACCGGCAAGAATGATGAGACGGTGGTTGAGGAATGGATGAATGAACTTCATTTGTCGGAAAACAAGGCAGAAGCTTTTGAGTCTTTTGACATGAAAGACGATGAGGAAATAAAAGAAAGCATCCGACGGCTCGGAATGCTATTGGCTGCTGGGAATATTTCTGAGACGGTGAAACGGAGGCTGATTGTTTCTTTTCTGGAACAGCATAAGGACAACTATGAGAATGTAATAGAAAAACTGTATGGACAAGGCGTTTTGGCAAGTGCAATCAATCGGATCAGCATTTCTGCAACGGAATCCGTCATCAGGCGGATGGTTGTCCGCCACATCGGGACGGAAGAGGCGGAAAAATTGCTGCTGTTGATTGACCGGTTATTTGCCGAGGGAAACGCGGTTTCCGCATACCTGCAAGACAGCTCCCTGACACTGAGCGTACAGGTGCTCGTATGGCTGGCAAAAGAAGTAAAAGTACAAACAGGTATGGCAAGTCCGTTCCCGATACTATCCTCTCTTTTTCTAACTGCCTTGTTCGGAAAGGAAAATGTTTCTGCGGCAACAAAATGGTTATTATATGGAATGGCTGGAGACATTGCGGCTGACGGAATGAAAGAGGACGAGACTTTTGAACTGATGGAGTTGCTGTCTTATACCGGTGGTTTCCGTGTGCGTCGTACCATATCCGTGTTTGAACAATGGTCGCAGCATATCAAGGTGCATTCAAATACTGTTCAAACACTGTTGGAAAGTGATTGGAATACCTCCGACGGCTTTATGGAATGGCTGGAAAGTACCGAGGTCATTGCCGAATCCAAACGCGAGCTGTTGCAGGCACTGGCACGGGAGAAGCCGCAGGAACTGATCATGATACTCCGTAAGCTGCCACAGAACGAAGAAGCGGTTTCCTTTATGTCAACCTGTATTCCTACAGAAATGTTGTCGGGCGTAGTGGAAAAAGTGGATGCGAAACAGGCTCTGTTGCTTGCACGGACAGTGGACTGGTTGCAGAAAGAGCGGGGATGGTTCGCTTTCCTCTCTCATACCAACTTGTCCTTTACAACCGCGTTGTCGGAAGCGTTTCTGCTGTTCATGCAGGACGAAGACACTCTAAGGGGAAGGAATCTGACGGAGCAGGAAGTGGTCGGGAAGTTCCTGGAACATCTGTATTATGTATATACAAGGAGAACGGACTACAACGACAATAAGGAATGGAAGCATTTGCAGGACGAAGTGACCGATGGACTGGGCTTGGGAGGCAAGGATACTACAGCACTCCCGTCATCAGAGGACGCGACTTCCGAAAGACTGCTGGCTGAATACAGCCGGTTGAATGATGCGGAACTATATCAACTTGTAGCTGGCGTATTGGATAAAGAGCCGGAAGCGTTCGTTAAACTGTCAGAGAATAATTCTGATACGGAATTTATTCGGTGTATATCCCATGTGGCGGACAAGGCAATGCTCAGACGTATGATAACCGTGCTTTCTTCCGTATCCGGATTGGGGAATCCTACCGCTTTTATAAAATTGATGGAATGGCTGGGTATCCGGTCGGCTGACCGGATATCGGCAACGAACATGATGAACGCTCTTCTGCTATGGACAGGCACTACGGACTGGAAAAGACAGAGCATCCGGCAGATGACGGTCTTCTTCCTGTCACACCTTTATGGAAGTGAGGATGCTACCGGCCTTCCTTTGGAAATGCTTACGGATGACGCTCTGCCCGAAGAGGTACGGAAACGATTGCTTCGCGGCTATATGCGTTCACGTCCAACGGAACTGTTGAGCTATATACAAAGATTGGCGGCACAAGGCAGGCTGCCGTTGGATAAATGGACGGAATGGACCGAACTTTCAGAATGGCTGTGCCTGGCGGCAAGCGTGTCCCTCACCTTGGAGGAACTGTTGCGGCAGGTCGTTGGATATCTGGAACAAAGCAAGTTGGCGGATGAAGCGACGCTGACATACGGAGTGGCAACATACCTTGCGGAAAATGATGCCGTAAAGTTCGCCTATTATGTAGATAAAATGGAAGTAACACACTCATTCGTGCTGTCGCTTCCTGTCATACAAAATATAACTGAAAATAAAAAAGAAGAAATTATGAGTAACATGTTGGAAAGTCTGGGGATAACCCCGGAAGAAGAAAGAGTATTGGAGAGTAGCCAGGAAGATGAACTGGAGGTGACACTTGTCGGCAATGCCGGACTGTGCCTGCTCTGGCCTTGGTTCCCGCGCCTGTTCTTCCTACTTGGTTATCAGGACGAGGAGAGAAGAAATTTCAAGGACACCGCATCAAGAATCCGCGCCGTGTTCCTGCTGCAATATTTAGTAAACCCAGAAGAAAAAGACTACCGGGAGCTGGAACTGGCCTTCAACCGGCTGCTTGTCGCCCTGCCCGCACAGGTTCCGCTGCCGAAACGGGTAGAATTGACGGACGAAGAAAAAGACATGGCCGACAAAATGCTGGCAGGCATAAAAAACAACTGGTCGAGAATGGACGGTACATCGGTAAACGGATTCCGTCAGAGCTTCATCCAGCGTGACGGACGGCTGGAACAACAGGACGAGAAATGGTTGCTGACGATTGAAAGCCGTGCGTACGACATCCTGCTCGACACCATCCCATGGGCATTCCGGCAGATACGTTTCCCATGGCTGAAGAAATACATACAGGTATCCTGGCATGAGAAACAGAGATTTTAATCGGATTATCCATTATAAAAATAGAAAATATGGAAGCAGAGAAAGTATATCAGGAAAAGACGGCACGCACCCTCCAGCAGAAGCAGGACGGTGGCGGCGCATTGCAATTCGTTGACAACCGCAGTCTGAATGCCGCATTGCAGCGTGTGGGCGAAGATGAAGAGGACGATACGCTGCAAGGAAAATTTGACGGAACCATCCAACGCGAGGAAGAGGAGGACGAAGCTTCACAGATGAAATCGGACACTACTATGCAACAGAAACCGAATGAGACCGGAATGCCGGACAATCTGAAAGCCGGTGTAGAAAGTCTGTCCGGCTTTGCGATGGACGATGTGCGGGTGCATTATAACTCGGACAAACCTGCCACCGTGCAGGCACTGGCCTACACACAGGGAACGGACATACACGTGGCTCCCGGACAGGAACAGCATCTGCCCCATGAGGCATGGCACGTGGCACAACAGATGGCGGGACGTGTGGAACCGACAACAGAAATAGGCGGAATGCCTGTGAATGATAATGCCGGTTTGGAACATGAAGCGGATGTGATGGGTGCAAAGGCTAACAGTCTGTAAATAGAAAAGGTATGAATGATTATATTGTCTGGTTCAACCAAGTTCTGAGGGTTGCCATACAGCTCTATTTCGAGCAAGAATGCGAATATACCTCACTGGCGGAAGTAAAACCACCTGCCAACGGCTGGATGGAGGAAAAGACAGGAGTACAGCAGATAACCTTTCAGGAACGGACAGTCGTGATGCTGGCCCTGATGCCCCATGTCTGTCCGCAGGCATTGGACATCTTCTTCGTGCAGAACAAGAACTTCGACCGCCAATATACGGAGTTCGGCGGCTGGAAGGGACTCTCGCACGGAGGCTTCCTGCCTACAGGCGAGACGGCCTCGTTCATCATCGCCGGAGAGGATGTGGAGAAACGGAAATCGGTAGTCAGCATGTTCCAGAAAGACCACTGGTTCTACGGCAGAAACATCCTCCGGCTGGAAGGAGCCAACGAAGGTGAGCCTTTCCTGAGCGGACAACTGAGGGTGTCGGAAGAATTCCTCAGCCGCGTGATGCTTGATAAGGAGTACAAGCCGGACTATAATATAGGCTTTCCTGCCAAGCGCATAACTACGGCACTGGAGTGGGAAGATATGGTCGTGGATTATCAGGTCGCTTCCGAGTTGGACGAGATATGCACATGGATAGAATCAGGAAAAATCATAATGGATGATTGGGGGCTGTCCAGATTCCTAAAAGCCGGTTATCGTTCGCTGTTCTACGGTCCTCCGGGCACAGGAAAGACGCTTGCAGCCACCTTGTTGGGTAAAAGGAACGGAATGGATGTTTATCGGGTGGACTTGTCAATGATTGTATCGAAATACATTGGCGAGACGGAAAAGAATCTTGCCCGCGTGTTCGACCTTGCCGAGAACCGCAACTGGATTCTCTTCTTCGATGAGGCGGACGCGCTGTTCGGCAAGCGTACCTCCACGAACACCTCCAATGACCGCCATGCCAACCAGGAAGTGGCTTATCTGTTACAGCGTATAGAGGATTTTCCAGGCATCATCATCCTGGCGACGAACCTGCGCTCGAACATTGACGAGGCGTTCTCCCGCCGCTTCCAGTCGGTCATTTATTTCCCCATGCCCACCGAGGAACTGCGTGCCGAACTGTGGCGCAAGATGCTCCCTTCCGACTGGTTGGACTGGTTGGACAATGATGCTGAAGAAGTGATAAATATGGCAGCCCAGACAGAGCTTTCAGGTGGCTCCATAGCCAATGTGGTGCGGCGGTGCGCCCTGTATATAGTCCGTTCTGGTACCGGGCAACTTGATAGAACAATATTGAAGGAGGCGTTGGAAAAAGAGAAAATGAAAGTCTGATTATATTTTTAATAGAAATTCAGTGGGAATAGTTCCGTTTGTTTTCAAAAACTTCCGTTCTTTATTTTATTAGGAATAAAAGCTGATCTTTTAGGATTGGCTGATGAAGATGCCTATGATGCGGCGGAACCTAACACAATGACATATATACGTGCAGGCTTATGCCACCGTATGTGTAGCAGGATGTGATTGATGTTACCGGTTTCCGTGGGAGAACCCGGCTGGCCCCATGTAAACCAGCGCAATTCAGGCATAAAAAAAGAGAGTTACTTTGATGTAACTCTCTTTTTTCAAGTGATCCGCCTGGGTCTTGAACCGAGCGGTTCACAAGTCTTAAAATCAATATTTTAGCGTACCACAGTCTTTTAGGGGGTACGAATTAGACACTTTTTTCAAAGAACATTTGGCTTCCCTTGTCGGTATTGTGTCTGCCTTTATCTTCGGTTCAAAGATACAACTTTATTTTGAAACTCGCAAATCATTGATAATAAATGTTTTTAGGTTAGTGCAAGGTGCAAGCTATATATATAGATATATACTTGCACCTTGCACTAAAAAATTGTCCTTATTGTCCCCTATGTTTCTTTCTAAAATCAGTAGGGTTGCAATCTTTGTATCTCTTGAATAGCCTATTCAAATGGCTTTCATCCGTAAATCCCAGTTCTTCCACAATTTCGCTGATTCTCATTTCACTGTGTAAAAGCCGACTTTCCACCATTTTCATCTTATAGTTTAAGATATACTGCTGCATAGTTTCGTTGGTCTGCTTTTTGAAGTACCTCCCAAGATAATTAGGGGAAATGCCAAAATGCTGGCTTATCGCTTTGGTTTTTATCTTTTCGGGATAGCAAATGTTGGATTGGATATATTGCAAGATGTTCAGTGACTTTTCTTCCGAATTTTCATTTATCTGTTCTGGCAGGAACATGGCAATGTTGCGGGCGACAACAATCACAATCGTATTGATTAACTGCGTAATAATTTCACTGCTGTATATGTTCCTGTTCACATATTCACGGATAATCGCTTCTATCATCGGCTTTACCAGCAATTTATCGGTTTGATTGCGCAATATACAGCCGGGACGGTGATTGGCGTGTTGCAATATAAATTCCAACCGTTGAATATTCTCCGTTCCAAAGACAGCCGAATGGATGTAAATGTCATTGAATTTTATATAAACAAACTTAGTGGTAGTGTGAATGTCGAAAGAATGTATGTCACCGGGAGTAATCATAAAAAGATGTCCGTCATGATACGGAAATTTGTTGTTGTTTATCCACTGAATACCTGTTCCTGATAGAATATAGACCAGTTCAAAGAAAGTATGGTCGTGTTCCTTTAATTGCGATTCGTCCAGTTCACTGAAACAGATTTCAAACGGTTGGTGTAGATTTTCCCTTTTCATCTTATGATTTTTTGTTATTTGGGTGTAAATATACAAATAAAAAGAAAAGTAATACATATATTTACACTTGAATATGTATAACTTTGCCACAAACAAAATAAATCAGTAACTCTTATTAGGATTAGGTATGAAGAATGAACTGGAAAAATGCTTGTCAGGCGAATGGTACGATTGCCATGCTCCCGTATTTATGGGGTTTAAAAGAAAAACGCATGAGTTGTTGCTGAAATACAATTCTTTGTCGTATGAGTGTAAGGAAGAGAAGTATGCCATACTGAAAGAAATGTTTGAAAGTATCGGCAAGAAAGTTTCAGTAGGACATTCTTTTATCTGTGATTATGGCTGTAACATCAGCATAGGTAACAATGTCAGCATAAACACCGGATGCACCTTTGTGGACTGTAACAAAATCATTATCGGCAACAATGTATTGATAGCCCCCAATGTGCAAATCTATACGGCTACCCACCCTGTTGATTTGAATGAGCGGCTGACACCGACAGAAACGGAAAGCGGGACAGCATATATCCGTCACACGTATGCCCTGCCTGTTACCATTGAGGACGGTTGTTGGATTGGCGGCGGTGTCATTATCCTGCCGGGTGTTACTATCGGTCGGAGAAGCGTTATCGGGGCGGGAAGTGTTGTCACCAAATCCATTCCGGCAAACAGCCTTGCCGTAGGAAATCCATGTAAAGTAATTCGGAAAATCAATACATCCATATAGCTATGATTAAATTAGTCGCTTTCGATTTGGACGGCACGATAGGCAATACCTTGCCAATGTGCATACAGGCTTTCAAGAAAGCCACACAACCATATATCGGACATAAATTGTCGGACGAAGAAGTGGTTCATACTTTTGGCTTGAATGAAGAAGGCATGATTGGGTGTGTCGTTGATGAACCCTATCGACAACAGGCATTGAATGACTTTTATGTGATTTATAAGGAACTGCATCAGGAAATGTGTCCGACACCTTTCGAGGGAATACGTGAGTTGATAGCCTTGTTAAAGCAAAAGGGTATCATTGTGGTGCTTGTCACCGGAAAGGGGATGAACAGTTGTGATATAACCTTAAAGCAATTCAAGATGAAGACTTGCTTTGCAAAGGTCATTACGGGAAATGCAGAAAGGAACATCAAGTCGGAAGCATTGAAAGGTCTCTTACATGATTATCATTTGGCTGCAAATGAAATTGTATATGTCGGGGATGCGCTTTCAGATATAACGGAGTGCAGGAAAGCCAATGTGATGTGCCTGTCTGCCGCTTGGAGTATTCCACAAAATGAAGTGACAACCTTAGAAAGCAGTAACCCTAAAAATGTATTTTGTTCGATACCGTCCTTATCTGATTATCTCTTGGCATCAGATAATAGAATAACTTTGCATACTGACAGATAATGTAAAAAATAGCTGTATGGATTTATACCGTGAATATTCTCCATGTTCCCAACTGTCTTCATATATAGATAAGTATTGGGTATTTAAGGGTAATGTAACAAAAGGTACTCGCTTCAACATCCTACCGGATGGCTGTACTGATTTTGTATTTACATTGGGTGGGTCTCTGAATACGGTGGAAAATCCATTTTATATTCGTCCGTACCGTTCCTATTTTGTAGGGAACATGACGAAATTTTCAACATTGGTAGCAGAAACAGATTGTGTACACCAATTCGCTATCCGCTTTCTTCCATGTGGTGTCGCTTCTTTCATTCGGCAACCGTTATATGAACTCTCAAATACAAGAATACATACAGCTGACTTACAGACAATTTTTACAGATACTCTAACCGATATTTTATGTGAAAAAGAAACCGTTGAAGAACAAATTGCTTTCATTGAACGATTTTTGCAAAACTACCTTTACCGCAATTACTATGAAGTTGATAAAAATATTCGCTATGCGGTTAGGCAAATAGACCTCTCTTATGGGGTATTGCCTATTCAAAATCTTGTTGATAAAATCTGTCTTTGTCAACGGCATTTTGAGCGGAAGTTTAAACAATTCACTGGATTTACACCCAAAGAATACAGCCGTATTGCGCAATTCAAGAATGCAATAAACCTGTTGAGAAAACCAACTTTTGACAGCTTACTGTCAGTTGCTATCTATTCCGGTTACTATGATGTTCCCCATTTGTCACGGGAGGTAAAAAGACTTTCAGGGTGTACACCAAACTCTTTTCTTGTTGTTCCACAAGACGAAGATGTTACTCTGACGTATGTTTCGCCATAAAGTCGTTTTTATACAACAGAACAGATATCCATAGTAGTAATTTTGCAAATTCATAGAGACAAATAATATAGTAGCATTAGAAAACAAGTAGTAAATATGAAACAGAGAATTTGCCAAAGCTGTGGCATGTCCATGCCCACTGATGATTTGTTAGGAACTCACGGTAACGGATGTTTGTGTACCGAATATTGCTGCCACTGCTTCCAAAAAGGATTTTTCACCAATAATTCATTGGAGGAACAAATCGAACTGAATACCCAACCCGAAAGTCTGGCAGCATTTAACAAATCGTCGGGATGCCATTTTACCAAAGAAGAAGCTATCGAAGGGCTACGGAAGTTCCTGCCTACGCTTAAACGCTGGATGCCTATCAGACAGCAGGCTGAATGGGTACTTGAACAATGCGGCTACATCACACTTTCCACTATTAGTGAAAATGGTTATCCTCGTCCGGTAGCTATCGACCTATTGCGCCATACCGGTATATCAACTTTATGGATGACAACAGCTTTATCCACAGAAAAGGTAAAACATATCAGACAAAATTCAAAAGCCGGAGTTTGCTTTGTTCACGAGGCAGACAGTGTTACTCTAACCGGAAAAATAGAAATACTTACTGATGCGGAAACCCGTCAGAGCTTTTGGCAAGACTATATGCTGCACTATTTCCCGCAAGGTGTAAACGACCCGGATTATTGCATTCTTTGTTTTCATACGGAAGAAGCAGTTTTGTGGATAGACAGGAAATTTGAGCGCATCGTGTTATAATGTAGCATTCTTGTTTTCGTATGAAAAGTTTGTCTTATCATACGAAAACAAGAATAGCTATTTAGGGTAACTTTTTCTCTGGCTTATTCCGTATATTTGCTTTCAAATAAGAGAACTATGGATATAGATAACGAAAAGAAATATTGCCAAAGTTGTGGTATACCATTAGACATTGAGGGTATTTCAGAATATGGAACAAATTCTGACAGTACGTTCAATCAGGGATTTTGTTCCTGTTGTTTAAACTCCGGCAAATATCTTTTTGATTTCTCAATGGAATACCTCATTTATCTTTGGGGGCTTTTCCCTGATTCCTATAATCAAATTGCAGGTACGAATTATAACAGCGAGGAATTAAGAAATGTTTTATCCAACAGATTGCCTAATCTAAAGCGGTGGAAGCAAAAAATAAACACTGCCCATATACATTATGCCCTTATAATAAATGTTCAGGAATATATCAATCGGCATTTATTTGAGGACTTAAACTCTGACAAATTATCTCGTGTCGCTTGTATGTCGATATATCACTTTCGGAGAGTATTCAAAGATGTTGTGGGAGAGAATGTCGGTGATTATATCCAGAGGTTAAGGTTGGAATATATTGCTTTCAAACTTATTTCAACAAACACAAGGGTATCGGAACTGCTTGAACAGATAAATTTTCACAATAAACACACTTTGTCAAGGGCATTTAAAAAGCATTTCCAAATGTCTATTCCTGTTTTCAGGAAAGCATATTCAAATGTTGCTTGTGAAAATAAGATTATAAAACAGCCTGACTGTTCAATAAAGAGGATTAAAGAATTCAAAGTTGCATATTTGAAATTTGAGCGAACACATAGAAATAAGCAAGGATATTCTACTTTGTGGGGTCAGATAATAGAATTTGCCAAGAAATACAATTTGGCAGATAAAGGTTTCAAATACGTTAGTATCAGTTTGGATAGTCTTGATATTACGGAAATAGATAAATGCCGATTTTTGATAGGGGTAACTGTTCCCTATTCAATGGAAATCCCTAAAGGCTTTGGGACTTTGAACATACGAGCAGGGTTATATTCTGTATTCAACATAAAAGGGAACTACCAAGAATTAAACAAAATTTACCGGAATATTTACCTTGATTGGCTGCCAAATAGCAAGTATCGTTTAAGAGAACAAATGACTTTTGAATTATATGCCAATACTCCCGATAAAACCAGCACGGAAGAATTAATGACAGAAATTTATTTACCCATTGAAGCAAAACAAAAGATAAAATGAAAAACGAAATAATTCAATTTTTAAGAGAGAATATCATTGGCAAAACATTGCTTACTGGTGCAGTTTATAAATTAGAGAATGGAAATTTGGAAGGCGTGTATAACGATAAAATGACATTTTCAAACTTGGTGACAACAGAAAACGGCTTTAAGTTCAACATGACAACTGTCACCCAAGAGCAGGTTTACAATTTGGATGATAAAGGAGCAAGAACCACCATAGCCAAAGATTATACAGGAACAAGTGTGTTTTGTTATGAATTGGCAATGCGAAAAAGCACAAAGCAAATCACAGGTTATATGCGCTGTGTTTCAACAACAGTTCAAGATTCCACAATGGAAGCCGTAGTTTGTGGAATATTTGATGTGACTTTTGACGGGAAAGAACTGAAATGGCAAGAAAATCAGTTGCTATATAGAGATAATCCCATAGGGGAAGATAAATATAAACCAGTCGCCTTTCATTCCAAGGTTCGTTTTTATCTTGATAACGGGAAAGTCATATTTGAATATTTGCCAACGCTTTGGGATATATCCCCTGACACATTGGAAAAAAGATTGTCTAAAGATGATTATCCTCCTTATATATCAAAAGAACAGTAATCGAATGAAATGAAATAAATAAAATGAACTACTTATACAATGAAAGAAGAAGTAGATAAGATATTAGAGCAAATAGAGGTCGATATATCAGAAATCGACCTCTACGGCTATGATATTATCGAAACTTCTCTTTCAATGGTACATAAGTTGCAAAGCATACTTAATGATTTAAGGATGAGAGTTCAAACCTATGTCTTTCCAACCAAAGAGGATGAAATACTATTCTTCAAGATGCAGAAACCGGAAATACTTGCCCGATTATTATTCTTCTATAAGATTTATCGGATAGAAACACAATGTCCTAATGGTAGCGATGAAGTAATTAGAAGTTATATCAATCGGGAACTGGATAATCTGACCTATTTCTTCAATCGCAACTTGGACTTTTACCAATACTACCGTTCACATTCAACGGTGTACGATGAATATTATTTTGTTCGTGGGAATGCAGATTTACGCTTATGCACCGATAGCGCACAATTCGACAAAGACCCGAATTTTTCAACCGGATATGACTATAAAGTGGCTAAGATTATAGCCAATGAAATGCTGCGTATTTATCTGAACAAACGATTAGTGAAACTGGAAACTAACAATCAGATAGAAGACAATCTTCAAAAGTATCTGAAATATCCTTTCCGTTTCACGGGTAAAAAAGTCTTTTTGATAGAATTAGGGTATGCCCTTGTATCTGCGGGCGACATCAATAACGGCAATGTAGAAATAAAGGAAATGATGAAATTTCTTAGTACGGTATTTCAAGTAGATTTAGGCGATTACTATGCTTCTTATATAGCCATGAAAGAGAGAAAAGACCGGACGGCATATCTTCATCATCTTATAGATAGCCTGATTAAACGGATGAATGAGGATGATATGAAATGTTAGCACAACAAATAATTACAAAAAGCATTGTTGCTGTATTTCTATAATTCAAAATGCAACACTTCTACTTTTTCATTTGTTGGGAGTGAAAGAAAAGCATTGGGCGTATTGCCTGAAAGTCTTTTTACTTCCCTATATAGGTGCGGTGTATCATAATATCCCGCTTGGATAGCGACAGACAAAAGGTTATCGAATGAAGTATTGGATTTTAAAAGGTGAATAGCGTTCCAAAACTTGATGATTCTACTATATTCTTTGGGCGAATAACCTGTGTAAAATTTAAACTTCCGCTCAAATTGTCGTAGGCATAAGCATGCTTCTGTTGCCAACTCCTTAATCGAAACAATACCTTTCTGCCTACTAATCAAGGAAACAGCATAAGATATTTGCTTTTCTGTGTCCATGTTGTTTTTGTACACTTGTCTAACCAATTCATGTTCAATAATATCAATCGGATTTTGATTGGATTCGCAGAGTTGATATATGAAAGATTGACTAAAAAGAACTGGAAATTCTTGGCTGTCAATCCCTTGATTTGCCAATTCGTTTAACGGAATCTCTATAAATTGAAAAAGTCCGCATGGGCGAAACCGTACTCCTATAATATGAATGAAGTTTGTGTGAGCAACCAATTCTGTAAATGTATTCATCGGTCCAAAGAAATAGGAATGATAAGGTTTCATTATCAGGCTATCCCTGATGCAATCTGCGGCATTGCCCACGATGAAAACAAAGTCAGAACAACCATGAGGTGGAATGTTGAATTTCAATCCACTTCTTGTTTCTCCTTTATATTCCCAAAAGTGATAGATAAAAGGAGCTAATACGCTACATGGGGAATACTCTTTATACATATAACAAAGATAATTATCAACTCTGATTCTAAGAAACATTAGTGATTAATTTTTTGTCTTGATTGATAAAGTTCATCCACCAATGGTGTATATAATAAAGAGAAAGTATAAACACGCATGAAAAGTAAATATGCTCCGATGTCCACAATAGTGGGACACTCGAACTAAAATGACTAATTGTTTCCACATATACTATGTAAACGACTAAAGATATAAATGCTATCAATAAAGAAGCGACAGTATGACCTATTCCCGAAACTGCACTAAAAAATACGAATGTAGGTACAGCAATCAAGTAAGAAGTCAGCATAACCTTTAATGTAGGGATAGCCTCAAACACCAATATTGTATTGTCACTATAAATCCGCAAAACAGATGAAGGGAAAAACAGAAACAGTAACATTATCGGTAAAATAGTCATATAACATAAGAATATTACTTTTTTACACACATATAGAATAGAGCTACTTTTATTCTCTCCTATGAGATTTCCAACCAAAGAACTAACAACAGATGCAAAAGCTTGTACGAAAAGAAAAAGAAAGGACGAAATATTTCTCACAATATTCGTAATAGCTAATGCCCTCTCCCCAAAATGCTCTATTGTAATGAAGAAAACGAACCAACTGCCAAATACTAATCCATGCTGTAACATCATCCAAATAGAAATAGATAGTATCTTTTTTAATATTGTACAATCTATGGTTATTCGCCTTTTTAATCCATATTTGCAAGAACTTACGTTCTTTTGGGTATATATGATAAAATGAATTACCGCAACCGCTTCGGAAATGACTGACGCTATGGCTGCTCCAGAAATGCCTAATGCGGGAATACCTAATGCTCCAAATATTAAGATATAATTCAGAATAACATTAATTGCTACCATAGTTATGGAATTGAGCATTAATGCGGAAGTGTGTATTATTCCGATATAGAAAGCTCTAAACATGATAATTGTAAAAGAAAAAAAGAAACCATAGATTCTCCAATCAAGATATTGCAAAACTGCTTGGAGTACAGATTCAGAATCTATAATCGATTTTAATATAATTGGTGAAATTATAGAAGAAAGCAATATTACTATTGCTGCGATTATCAGCAAAAACAATATGCCTTGTGAGAGAATTTTTCCAGTTTCTTTATACTGTTGGTTCCCATTATATTGGGCTATTAAGATTTGCGCTCCTATGCTGAACCCAAATCCAATCATGTATATAATCATATAATAAGTACCAGCTATAGCTGATGCAGCCAATTCGGTTTCTCCAACTCTTCCTAAATAGGCTGTATCGGTAAAACCTATCAAGTATTCCATTAATAAACTAACCAATACAGGCAGACTGGTTTTATAAATTGATATATAGGTAATATTCATACTCATTTCATTTATCCGGCAAAGTTACTTAACTTGGTTCGTATCAAATTGTATAAAAACGACATGGATGTTTTTATATGACATCCAAGAAGCAAATACGATACTTACAAGATATTAGCAACCGTTTCTTGACAATTTCACGTTGGTTCAAAAAAGGATGAAAATGATATGAACTATAAATTACTGTATTCCAATATGTAGAAGTACCATGTTCACCCCAATATGGTATTTTCTTTTTATGGTGAAATATACTTTGAAAATGACATTTTTGGGAAGCTTTTACGCCGATATTCCCCTAAAATAGCTTCAAAAAAAGTAATACCATGATAGGTACAACCATGACTTTTAGGTTATTTCTTCTTCTGAACTTTGCGGAAAATCAATAAGTTAGCAATATGGAGATTATAACATTCGAGTCCAAAGCCTACAAGGAACTGGACAATAAGATTACCGCCATTGCAAACTTCATCTTCAACCAGTTGGACGAAAGCAGGACGAATGAGGATGAAATTTGGGTGGACAGTTACGAGGTTTGCACCTTTCTTCAAATCAGCGACCGTACCCTGCAACGCTTACGGGCTAATGGAACTATCGCCTATTCCAATATTGGAGGGCGTTGTTATTACAAGATAGGCGAGTTGAAACGCCTGTTGGAAGAACGGCTGATAAAAAGCAATGATGAATGTATGCGTAATTTAGTTGCAAATCACGAGGCTTATGTTAAGGAAAGACGAAATTCTAAGCAGGACAAATAGCGGATTGTCCGTGTTCAAGCACTATCTACCCGGCAACTGGCGCATTGGTCGGAATTTTCTTAATCCGTTTTATCTGGATAAGAAAGCATCGTGCAACATCTACTTCGACCGCCATAGCGGTATGTATAAGATGAAGGACTTCGGTAACGACAATTACAGCGGCGACTGCTTTTTCTTTGTGGGGCAGCTGAAGGGATTGGATTGCAACCGTGCGGCTGACTTCGTGGAGATACTGGAGATTATCGACCGGGATTTGGGATTGGGACTGGTGGCAGGAACTCCGATAGCCATTCCGACAACAACAAACAATCGGACAGTACCGGACAAAACCGAAGAAGCACCCGAAAAGCCCGTCAAGCCCTACCAGTTCCGGGAACAAAAATTCCCGCTTGCCGAACTGGTGTATTGGCAGCAGTACGGCATCACGCCCGAACTGCTGGAACGTTACAAGGTCTGCTCGCTCCGGGAATACGACAGCGAAACGGCAGAGGGCAAACCGTACACCTACACTTCATCGGTGGCAGAACCCATGTACGGCTACAAGGGCAAACAGTACATCAAGCTGTACCGCCCGTTCTCCACGCCCCGCTTCCTCTACGGCGGCAGTTTCGGCGAGAACTACTGTTTCGGGCTGGAGCAACTGCCAGCCAAAGGCGATACGCTATTCATCACGGGCGGCGAGAAAGACGTGCTTTCGCTGGCGGCACACGGTTTTCACGCTATCTGTTTCAACAGCGAAACGGTGACGATACCGCCCACGCTGGTCTATCGGCTGACGTTCCGCTTTAAGCATATCATTCTGCTTTTCGATATGGACAAGACGGGCAGGGAAAGTTCATGCAAGCAGGAAAAACTATTGGAAGAATTTGGAGTGAAACGCCTGCTCCTGCCGCTTCCGGGTACGAAAGAGGAAAAGGACATTTCCGACTACTTCAAAGCCGGGAACACCCGTGAAGATTTCCTGAAACTGTTTATCGAATTTTTAGACAACCTGTATAGCGACACATTGATTATGCTAAAATCATGCGAGATAGATTTCAATAACCCACCCGCCAAAGCGCAGGTTATCATTTCGGCGGGCGATGTTCCATTGGGAACGCAAGGCAACCTGTTCGGCATCACCGGGGGCGAGGGAACGGGAAAGAGCAACTATGTAGCCGCAATCGTGGCGGGCTGCATCTGCCCGGCTGGTACGGAAACTGATACACTGGGCATACAGGTAACGACCAACGGCAGGCACAAGGCGGTCTTGCTCTATGACACCGAACAGTCGGAAGTGCAGCTGTTCAAGAATGTAAGCAACCTGCTGGCAAGAGCCAAACAGCAGGACAAACCGGAAGAACTGAAAGCGTTCTGCCTGACGGGTATGTCCCGCAAGGAGCGTTTACACGCCATTGTGCAGAGCATGGATAAGTTCTACTACCAGTACGGTGGCATCCAGTTGGTTGTCATTGACGGCATCGCCGACCTTGTAAAGAGTGCCAATGATGAAGCGGAAAGCGTGGCGGTGATAGATGAACTCTATCGGTTGGCAGGCATCTATAACACGTGTATTCTGTGTGTGCTGCACTTCGTCCCTAATGGATTAAAGTTACGTGGGCATTTGGGCAGCGAACTGCAACGCAAGGCGGCTACTATCCTTTCAATAGAGAAAGACGAAGAACCCACGCAGTCGGTGGTGAAAGCCCTGAAAGTGCGTGACGGTAGTCCGCTGGACGTTCCGCTGATGCTCTTTGCGTGGGACAAGAAAGCCGGGATGCACGTGTACAAGGGGGAAAAGCCCCGTGAGGAAAAGGAGAAGCGCAAGGAAAGGGAACTGGTGAACGTAGCCCGTGACATCTTCGGGCGGCAGACACATATCACCTATATAGACCTTTGCGAACAGTTGCAGCAGGTCTTGGACGTAAAGGAGCGTACCGCAAAGAGTTATATCCGCTTCATGCGTGAACGGGACATTATCGTTAAAGACCCGGCAAACCAAAGTTATTTTATGATAGGTCTTATTTAATCCGGTAACATTATGTATATAGATAAAGAAAACTTCGTGGCATGGATGGAGCGTATCATGGACAGGTTCGATATGCAGGAAAGGAAGATAGACCGTCTGTTAAGTGAACACAATTACCTGAACGGTGAAAAACTGCTTGACAATCAGGATTTGTGCTTTATGCTGAAAGTAAGCACCAAGACCTTGCAGCGTTACCGCAAGAAAGGCATATTGCCCTATATCATGCTGGACGGGAAATATTTCTACCGGGCAAGCGACATACACAGGCTAATCCGTGAACGGATAGATTAAACATATTACAAATAGAGCGTTTATGCTTTCCGTTATCCTGCCGTGTAATTATGATATGGCAGGATTTCATTGATTTGCAAGGTTATTTCATTGATTTTCGCTACCTTTGCAAAAGTAAATAAGAGAATAAGCGGCGATTGAACGGCTTCGGTCGTGATTTCGTCTTTATATATAACATATTCGTTCGCCGAATATCTCACTACGAAAACTGGCACTTTTCAAAAATGACGAGATTTCAGCGCAATGTCTATGCTATGCTTCGTCATAGCGTGGGCTTGCCTGTTTCGTCATTTAGGTATGCCAGTACCTCGTAGTGGAGCAGTGTAAGTTCACGCTTCTTTTTTGAGGTATTAGCGGACGGTTTGAAATAGATTATCAACTGTTTAACACCTGATAGGATGAAACAAATTAAAGCGCACATCGCCGTATCTCTTGACGGACATACCGCCACACCGGATTATGAACTGGACTGGCTACCCCGTGAAATAAAAAATATCGTCAGTAAACAATACTTGGAAGCGGATTGCCTGCTTATGGGGGCGAACACTTACAATTACATCTTTGAACACTGGGGCGGGTGGCCGCACAAAAGCAAGCGGTCTTTTGTGGTGTCACACTACGACACCAATGTTACGCCGGACTGCGGCGTGGAGTTCCTGACCGAAGAACCGCTGCAAAGGGTCTATGAACTGAAACAGGAAACCGATATATTAGTGGTGGGCGGTGGCAGGTTGCTTACTTCGCTGATAAAAGCCGGACTGTTGGATAGCCTGACTATCTACACCGTCCCCGTCATGGTGGGCAAGGGCATCGGTTTCATCGGGGAAACATTAGGCTTGGAATGGAAACTGTCGGAAAGCGGGGTACTGGACGGCGGGATTGTTCGCTCCACCTACCTGTTTGACGGGCATTTGTAAAAAATGCGCCCGGTTTCCCTCCGGGCGCAACCACTAAAATTTCAATTATCATAAGTGGCAAAACCTATCACAATGAAATTTCAGCGGTAAAGATAGGCTATTTCTTCGGTTTTCCTTTCTTTCCGGGAAATGAAAAGGCGACATTGAACTGTTCGTCCAGCACCAGCGAAGCATCGAAAGCCTTGCCGTTCTTGCCCTTGAAGCCCTTGATTAGCCCGGTCTTGCGTTTCGTCACCAGCTCGACAATCTGTTTGTCGGAAAGCTGCTTGTCGCACTTGTTGCGGAATATGGTAAGCGTACAGTCCACGTTGGAACACTTCGCCACTTTCGGGTAGAACAGGATGCGCCCGTTATTGCATTTGGGGCAGGGACAGGTTTCACTGCCTGCAACAGATAATTGTACCGAAAGCAGTTCCGCCGTGATTTGGGCGGCGTACACCTCGATACCCTTTCGGAACGTGTCGGCATCCATGTTTCCCGCTTCTATCTTGGAAAGGGCGGTTTCCCACATACCCGTCATTTCGACATCGGCAATCTTCTTGTCCTTGACAATCCTGTAAACGGCAAGCCCCTTGTCGGTGGGTACAAGGTTCTTCTTATCACGCACGATGTACTGGCGGGTGAACAGCGTTTCGATAATCGCCGCACGGGTGGCGGGTGTACCTATCCCGGCATCTTTCAAGCTGGCTTTCAGTTCGGCATCTTCCAGTTCCTTGCCTGCGTTTTCCATTGCGGCAAGCAGGCTGCTTTCCGTGTGCAGCGATTTCGGCTTGGTCTGTTTCTCCAACAGTTCCACGTTGGAAATAGGCAGGTTTTCGCCCTTTTGGAGTGGCGGCAGGCTGGCGGTTTCTTCATCCTCTCCCGTTTCCTGCTCGCTGAATACGGCACGCCACCCGGCTTCTTTCATCACCGACCCTTTCACCGTGAAGTCGGTATCTCCGGCAGACAGCACAGCGGTGGTTACGTCTTTCACGCACCTGCCCGAAAAGGCTTCCAGCATACGCCCGGCTACCAGTTCGTAAACCGCCCGTTCGTCTTTGGAGAGTTCACCGGGCAGGTTTTCAGTCACGATTAAGGCGTGGTGGTCGGTCACTTTGCCGTCATTCACGCTGCGGCGGTTCAGCGTTACGCCGTTCAACCCGGCGGTATACCCGGCAAAGCGGGGGTACTGCCCCAGCAGGGCGACACGTTCCGGCATTTCATCGAAAACGTCCTCCGGGATATAGCGGCTCCCGGTTCGGGGGTATGACATCACTTTCTTTTCGTACAGGCTTTGCGCTATGGAAAGGGTCTTGTCCGCCGAAAAGTTCAGTTTCGTGTTCGCTTCCTTTTGTAGCGTGGTAAGGTCATACAAAAGGGGCGGTTCTTGGCTGGTTTCTTTCCTTTCAACGGACTTCACCGCAAGCTGCCCGGCATCCTTTACCCGTTGCAGGGCGGCTATGGCTTCGGGCTGCTGCTCCCACTTGGCGGTAGATTGGGCGGTGAAACTGATTCTACCGCTGGCGGTATCGGCTTTGAGTTGCCAAAACTTGGTCGGGACAAAGTTCTTGTTTTCCAAATAGCGGCTGCATATCATCACGAGCGTGGGTGCCTGCACCCTACCCAGTGAGAACACGCCCTGCCCGGCTGCCACGCTCAACGCTTGGGTGGCGTTTATCCCTATCAGCCAGTCGGCTTCGCTGCGGGACTTGGCAGAAAGGTAGAGGTTATCGTAACGCTCTCCCGGCTGCAAGTTGTCCAGCCCCTCACGGATTGCCCTGTCGGTAAGGCTGCTTATCCACAGGCGTACAAAGGGCTTGGTACAGCCTAAATAGTTATAGATGTAGCGGTGTATCAATTCGCCCTCACGTCCGGCATCGGTTGCTACAATAATCTTGTCGCACTGGTCGAATACCTCTTTAATCACTTTCAACTGTTTCAACACACCGGGGTCTGCCTTGTAGCCTTTCTCGGCTTTCACCTGACGGGGGATTAGCTGGAAATCGGGCGGCAGTATGGGCAGGTTCTCCCTGCGGAAGTTCGCCACGCCGTAGGCTTCCGGCATGGCAAGCTGGATTAAGTGGCCGAACGCCCATGTCACCATATACCCGTTGCCGGAAAGATAACCGTCATTCTTCTGTGTCGCCCCGATGATGCGGGCGATGTCTTTTGCCACGCTGGGCTTCTCTGCTATCAATGCAATCATAATTCTTTACTTTTTAAGGGAGGGTACTACATTTTCATTCCTTTGGACTTTTTGGGCTTGTCCGCTTTCAGGCTCTTGTCTTGCGCCTTGTCCTGCTTCTCTTTCTGCTTGGCGGTAGGCTTTTGCTGCCCCTGTTTCAACGGCTCTTTGCCCTGCTTGGTGGCTTCGTTGGTCTTGCCCTCTGTATTGACCGCTACCTGTGTCCGGATCTCGGCGGCGGGGGTAACGTCTTTCGGCTGCACCTTGTCGGGTGATTTGCCCTGTGCGCCGGACTGCACATGACCGTTGAACTCAACGCCCTGCCCGTCCTTTAGTCCGGCTACCTGCTGCTCTCCCTGCTGCAAGAACTGGACGGCGGCACGGGGCAGGAACTCCAAGCCACGCTCCACTGCGCTGACCTGTAGATAGGCACTGCGCTTCGTGCCGTCCCTGAATTGCAGGTTTTCCATTTTGACCGCTTGCCCGGCTTCAAAGGCGGCTTTCTGTTCTGGGCTGACTTTCACGTTACAGATTGTATCGGGGCATTTCCATTTGTCTGCCCGCATGTATTCCAGTTCGTGCGTGTACCTGTCCCGGCTGACGAACACGGGGATTTGTTCGCCGCTTTTCGGGTCTTTGATTTGTGCGATGCCGCCCAAGTTGCCAGTACCCTGCAAGTTGCCCTGTTCCTGCTTGGTGAAGTCGTGTCCGTTGTACGGGCGTTGCAACAACTTTTCATCCATTTGTACGCCGTGCAGCTTGGGTACTACCGTACCGTCCTTTGCCTGATAGAAAGAGAGCTTGACATCGGTAGGTTTGAGGTAAAAGCCGCCTACCGTCCCCGAAACGGTGTAAGTGTTGCGGGACTTGTAGCCACGCATCACCCGGTCGAAGTCTTTCGTGTTTTTCAGGGTGTCGGCGGTGATGCCGACTTTTTTCAGGTTCTCCCAGTCGATTTTTGCCGGGTCGAAGCGGTAGCCCTGCTTGAACTCGTGGAAGTCGGGCTTCGGCACTCGAAGCATTTCAGCCAGCTTGTCGCCCTCCGGGGTAGGGTTGCGGTGGTTGTCCTCGATTGCCTTTGCGTTCTGCTCCACTTCGGAAGCCTTGACACTGAAAAGTTCCAGCCCGGAAGTGTCCTGAAACTTGCGGAAGAAATTGGAAAGGAAGTTGCTGAGCACATCGCTGTTCTTGTCCACCTGCATGAACTCGCCGCCGTGTGTCGGCGGCACGGTCTGCAAATTGCCCTCCTTGTCGATACCCTTGACGGCACTCACCTTGCCCTGCTGTTTATCCAAGACCAGCAGCACGTCTTTTTCCTGCCCCTCTGCGGGCGGGGTCATTCTGTTTGCCATAAATAATTGAAATTTTAGTGGTTACGGGAATAGTCCCGCCCAAAGATAGCCACTAAATATGCTATATTTGGATAGGTGGAAAGGAGTGTCCGCATTTGTCCTGCGCTGTCCCGATTTGTCCGGGTAGGATGAATTACTGCAATTAATGGTTGCAGAATTGGAAACAGGCATAAAAAAAGAGCAAGTTAATCACTCTCTTTAGATGAGCCATTTGTGAAACGTTTATGAAACGTTTGTGATTTTAGCAAACGCCTTATAATAAGCTGTATATAAAAATAAAAGCTAAAAAACAGCTTATTTTTGGAGCGTTTGTGAAGCGTTTGGCAAACCTTTGATTGAGTTTCCGTTATTCTTCTATTATCAGGTGACACTATAAAAAGAAAACATCTTCGGTAAAATATTTGTTATGTTTTTGCAGGTAATTACATAATATGTTATCTTTGCAAATAGAAATAAAGGACATAAATATGGCTTCATTCAGAAAAGAGATACTTGGACAGATTGAACGGATAGATGCCGGGCGTATCTTCACGTTCCGGGATTTGTCATTCGATACGGGAAAGACTGCCAATGTTGCGGTATTGCTCTCCGAGCAGAGCCGAAAAGGGGTATTGGTACGGATTGAAAAAGGGGCGTACTACCGTCCCAAGAAATCAGTGCTGGGACTGGGAAAGCTGCCCGTCTATCAGGATGAACAGTTCCGTTACCTGACGGAAAAACTGAATGGCTATATCACGGGGGCTTACGTCTATAACAAAATGGGGCTGACCGAACAGGTTGCCACTACCATAACGATAGCCACTCCCAACCCAGTACGCCGTTTCCGTTTCAGGAACTTGGATATAGAATGCGTGAAAGCCTACTGCACGGATTACCCGGATGATAGCCTTGTGCCGTACTTGCGGTTGCTCGATGCGATAAAGGACATGAAGCACATACCCGGAACAACCGGGCAGGACATTTACAACCGGCTCAAAAGCCTATATTTCAACGAATACAGCCTGCCGGAACTGGAAAAAATCGTATCTTTGGCGAAAAATTACCCGCCACGTGTCAGAAAGGTGGTTGCAGACATACTGGGCGACATCAGGCAAACCGTATTGCAAACGGAAATGGCAAAGACACTTCTTCCCACGACACGGTTCAACTTGGATTATAAAACGGCATAAGACAAATATATATGGATTTACATTCAGACAAGGAAGCATTCAAGGAAATCATCGCACTGGCGGCTGAACATTTCGGTTACGAACAGTCGCACGTGGAAAAGGATTACTGGGTATCGAAGATACTGCGGGATATTTCCCTGTCCGAATATGCGGATAAGACCTACTTTAAGGGCGGGACTTCGCTTTCCAAAGCATATGGGCTGATAGAACGCTTCTCGGAAGATTTGGACTTGTTCGTGTTCACGGGTGATAAAGGTGCGTCCAAGCAGGCGGAAAAGACATTGAACAAGAAACTTTCCAAATACATAGCTGAACTTAACAGTGACATATACAAGGAAGATTTGTCGGAAACGGGCGGTAATTACCGTAAACTGTATTTCTCGTATGACAATGTATTTCAGGGCGTTGGTCTGAAAGAACATTTGGAAGTAGAAATAAAGTCTTGTGACCTGCCGGACAAAAAACTGATGTTCTACCCGGCGGACAAGCGCATTATCAAACCGATTGTGACAGCCTTTCTTGAAAGCATCGGGCAAAAGGAACTGATAAGCACCTACGGGCTGGAAAGTTTTGAAACGCAGTGCATCAATCCCCGAAAGACTATCTGCGACAAGGTTTCAAGGTTAGTAAAATTATCTTATAATGAGGATGCCGCCGCATTATTGGCAAAGCATATCCGTGACGTTTACGACTTGTCGGCACTCTACCACAATCAGGAATATAACGATTACCTACATTCGGAAGATTTCTTGGATGCCATGTACCGAGTGACGATAGAGGACGGACTAAACAAAAACTCCCGTTCGCACTTGTCGCTGGCTGATGCACCGATATTCAAGGATGCCGAAGCGGTCATGGCATTGCCCGAAGTGGCTACGGCATACACTACCGATTTGAAGAAACTGACCTTTGACAAAAGCAATATGCCGCCGATAGGCAAAGCTGTGGAAGCATTGAAGAACCTGCACGAAATATTGGTGCGTTTTGAAGCCTACCGAATAAAGCAACAAAGCAAAGAATAGCCGTTGATTAATATAAAAATAAACGAAATAATTGTATGATTTTCAAAGAAATAAGAGAACGATTAACTGGTATAAGTTGCCCTGTTTTCGGTATATCTTGGAATCCGTCTGAAACAGAACGTACAAAAGCAATTAAGATTATACGTTTTTTAGAAGACAGAAGAGTATTATATAATCCTTATGAACAAGAATGTCCTGACCATTGTATTCATTCAATAATTGAAATCAGACATTTTTTAACAGATAAGATACAAGATATATCATCAGAAACCAATCTTTATAATTACATAAAAGCAATGCGTATTGCATGTAGGAAGTTCTTAAATCAATATGCTAATGAGAATAATAAGGTGCATTTTTATTTGCACAATTATGATTGTATAAGTAGCTGGAAATTTAATTCTACATTAGGCGAATTAAGAGGTACATTTGGTATTATGTTGGCGCAAATGGCTGTGGCTTATGGGATAGATATTGAGAATGAATTAGCTTCGATATTACCTGAAAAAGATAGCGAGGAATAATGTTCCTCGCCGTTTATTCTTCATCCCTTATCAAATGGCATAGCTCCGGGTCATTCTTGATTCGGGTTATCTCGTCCTCGACAATCTGCCAGACTTCCTGACGGATGCGGTCGTAGTTAGCTTGTATCTCTTCCTGCATCCGGTCGTTGCCGTCCTTGTCGGTGAAGTCGATTATTTGCGGCAACTTCACGTAGCGGGCGGTTTCCCGCTTCACCTTTTCATTGTCCACCACAATTTCACAGTGGAAAATCTTCTGCTCTATCCGTTCATCGAAGTTGTCCGCTACCGCCCCCACGAACATGCCTTGCGTGAGGTTGGATATTTTGCTGGCAGGTATCAGGCTGTCCATTTGGGTGCTTATCGAGGTGGACTTCTCCCGCTGGTTTATCGTCATGCTCTGCCGTTTCTGCAACACCTTTCCGAAACGCTCCGACAGTATTTTTGCCGTTTCACCGACTACCTGACCGCTAAACACGTTACCCACAGTATTTTGGATTACTTTGCTTTCCTTGTCCCCGTAGTCACGGGTAAGCTGGCTGTAATCCTGAAAGCCCAGCAGCACCGCCACTTTATTGCTTCGTGCCGTAGCAATCAAATTATCAAGCCCACGAAAATATATGGTCGGTAGTTCATCTATTATCACCGAACTTTTAAGCTGACCTTTCTTGTTTATCAGCTTCACTATTCTGCTGTTGTATAATCCCAGTGCCGCTGAATAGATGTTCTGACGGTCAGGGTTGTTGCCGACAACCAGTATTTTAGGCTCTTTGGGGTTGTTAATGTCCAATGAAAAATCATCGCCAGTCATTACCCAATAAAGGGCGGGTGAAATCATCCTTGAAAGCGGGATTTTCGCACTGGCAATCTGCCCCTGCAACTGTTCATTAGCTTCAGATTCCCAAGCGTCCACGAACGGGGAAAGATAATTTTCCAGTTCGGGGTAGCTGCGCAAAATCGTGAATACATCGGCGTATTTCTTGTTCAACAGTTCTATGGCATGGGGGAACGTGCAATACTTACCGCCCTGATAAATACGGAGATACCAAATTATAGCCGCCAAAAGAATAATCGGGCTTTCCACGAAAAAGTCGCCCTGTTTGCTTATCCAGCTTCGATTGAGGTTAAGCATAATCGTATAGCTGGCTTCGTAGGCATCCGCAATATCCGACATGAAGCTGGCGTTTATCGGGTTGCATCGGTGGCTCTTGCGGGGGTCGTCAAAATTGATAATGTAAAACTTAGGCTTGACCTTGTAACCGTCCAAGTGGTTAAGCAGATGATTGTAAGCGATTTCTGACAGGTCGGGAAACTTGTAATCATAACAATAGAGTGCAAAACCTTTCTCGATTTGCTGTTTTATGTAGCTGTTTACCACGGCATACGACTTGCCGCTGCCCGGTGTTCCCAGTACAAGGCTGGCACGGAACGGGTTTACAACATTTATCCAGCCATTATTCCACTTCTTGTTATAATAAAACCGGGTCGGCAGGTTTACGGAATACTCGTTCTCGATAAGCCTTGTTTCCTGCTGAAAACTTTCGTTCTCCATGTTAAAGACATCTTCCATAAGGTTGTTCTTCAAAAGCCGGGACATCCATGTACCCGCCATGAGCATACAGATATATCCCACCGACAGCGTGGCGATATAAAACACCGTACCTGCCGTGTGTGGCAGGGGAAGTTCCAGCAGCCACCAGTTCAGGAAGAACAGCACGACACCCGCCGCAAGGCTGCAATGTATCTTCGTCCACGTTATCTTTTCCTCTTTCACACCCTTAGTACCGATGCACGACAAGGCAAGGAACACCACGGAGAAAAGTTTCGTCCAGAGAACGGACGAGAACAGCCCGGTGGTGCGCTGGAAGTTCCACAGTATCTTGTCTATCACCTCAAAGGTCACTCCCCACTCTTTCAGGGTGGAGTAACAGAACCAGTACACGTTTATTCCCACGAATAGAATACTGATAGCCCGCATAAAGTCCATGACCCTTGCAAGCCCTCTCAAATCATCTTCTTGCTGCATGATTGTAATGTTTTTTAAGTTAGTCGATGCGCCTTGTGCGCTTCTTTTTCTTCTTCTTTCTCTTTTGACTGATGGTATCTTGTGGCTCGTCACCAGCGGATGAACCGCCGCCCAACAAACCGCCGAAAGCACCCAGCACGGATGCCATACCCGAAACGATGTCGGCTTTCGGTGTGAAGCTCGGCTGTTCCTGATGCGTGGATTGTTCCTGCCGTGGTACTGCCATTTCAGGCTGGTGCATATTTTCTGTTTCCCCCGAAAAGCGTTCGTTGAACACGTTCGCCGAATACTCCTTGCCCAATCGTGAACCGTTCAGCACCACCCGGCTGTCGTGGTCGATGAACGTAACGCCATAGATGCGCCCGCTGTCGTTCTGACGGAATACCACGTCAATGCCCTGTTTCTTTAGCTGCTGTTCCAGTTCCTTGCGGCTGCGGGCGGTCTGCATGGTGGCGGCTACAATTTTCCGGGTGCGCTCTTTCAGTTTTCTATCCTTAATCACCTCGCCCGATTTCTCCATTCTGCGCTGCACCGCTTCATAGCCCACCGACTTGCCGATGCGGGATGCCTTTACCGGATTGCCCACCTTTTCGCCCTTGTCGTTCATGGCGGAATAGACAATGCCCTGATAAGGCTTGCCGTTTATCTCTCCCTTGACTTCCTCGGCACATATATTGTAGGAAGCAAGCAAAGCCTTGTACTCCCCGAACGACTGGAAGCGGTAGCCGTAGCAAGCCGCTTTCACGGTATTGCCGATTTGGTGCTTCACGTCCCCGGCGGTGTAGTCCACCTTTTTAAGTTCCGGGCGTTCGGCACGTTCCTTTCGCTCTGCCGGGTGAAGCCCGTATTTCTTTTCCAGCTCACGGGTGATTTGCTTGCTGCGCCGATGCTCGAACTTGTCGTTCAGCGGTCTGCCGCTTTCGTCCACCCGCAAGCCAACGATGTGGATATGGTGGCGGTCGATGTCCTCGTGTTTATAGACCAAATAAGGCTGGTCGCCATAACCCAACTTCCGCATATACTCCCGTGCGATGTCGGAAAGCTGTTGGTCGGTCAGCACGTCTTCCGGGTGCGGGTTTATGGAAATATGAAGTATCGGCT
>NZ_CAOOSE010000020.1:0-76448 GCF_948499155.1 uncultured Phocaeicola sp.
TAAGCTGTTATAGTTCAGTGATTTACAAGCCTATTTTTGCTTAGGCAAAATTTTATGCAAGTTATAAGGGATAATATATACTAATATATAATATTATATAGTTAATTAAGAGTAAATATATGAAATAGGGGTGTGGGGGAAGAACAAAAAAAGGCACTTATGGAAGTGCCGTAATTTTACTTTGGTAGATTCTATTTTGTTTCTACGCTAATTATGTCCGATATATCTTTGTTGAAATGATAAGTGCAATTAGTAATTGCATATCCCCCATAGGAGTTTTTGGCTCTATATCTATGGGAAATCTCCCAAGCTAAAGTATCGTATGGATTTATACCCTTGTTTTCAAACATAGCTTTGATTTGTTCTAATTTTGAGTTAATGCTATCTGTTGGGAACTCTCCATCCGTTGCTCTTTTAACGGTTTCCACTAATGCTTTAGACATAGGTGTGACTATTCCTATTTTCCCCATATCCATACACTCATAACTATCAGGGTCTTTTAAATTATTCTCCAAATACCTATTTATTAGTTTCTCAGCTTTACGTTGCGGAGTGTCGCTATTACATCCTGTTATCAAAGCTATCAGGCAAAGCATTAGCAAAGTTTTCATAAGTGTGTATTTAACGGTTGTACTTAGCAAGCTACTGTAATACACACGAAAGCGTGGGATTACTCCGAGGATTAAGAGGTACGACCAAGCACCTAACAGCCCATACAAGAGTAATGCCCACGCAAAGCGCAGGCATTAGCAAATTGTCTGAGGGCTGTTTCTGAAATTTGGTCGTTTTCTTAATCCCTACAACAATAGCCAATGCTATTTAGTGATATTTTAATTCAGCAGCAAATATAGTGTATTATTTGTTATAAAAATAGTCTTGCAGTGTTATATTTATAATGACGTATCAAAAATATATAGGTTTTTGTTTCCAAATAAGCGGGGATTTTGTACCTTTGTAGAAAATAGTAGTTTATATGGGTAATTGGAGCGTACAACAAGAAGCTAAGAAAGAGGTCAAGGAGAAAGAAAGAACAAGTAGGGAAACGCTTGGAAAATTCTTCTACGACTTGGCTAAACTTGTATTTACGGCTATGGCTTTAGTTGGGGGCGTTTCGCTGATAATTGATGAGCCTCAGATAAAACAAGGGGTGTTGCTCGCAACAGGAATGCTACTGACATATATATTTGCTTCTATAGGTTATAACATTTTAAAAAGATAGAAATATGGATTTTATGATTATGTTTTTCTCTATATGCTCAGTAATAGGCATTGGAATCTTAATTTGGTTTAAAACCAAAAGCGGTAAAAGATGGTTAGCTAATTTATGATATGGAAATGTTAGGAGCTATCTTTACCGTTGGAATAGTCGTGACGGGTGCATTTATGATTTGGCTAAGAACAAAATCAGGCAAGAAATGGCTCGCTAATTTATGATATAGAATGTTTGTAAGAAATAGCCCTATGCAGACTAGTAATGTTTGCATGGGGCTATTTTTGTTCTTCAAACATTCTTCCAAATCCAGTAAGCAGCCATTTGGCACTTACTCCATACTCCTTAACCATAGGATACAACCAAGATAATTGAAACCATCCACGCTCCAAGTCTTTTCTTTGCGCAATAAAATTTCTTCTATCTATGTTGTTGAGCCTACAGTATGTATTTACTCCTCTTATTTTCTTCATGGCTATAATGGCATCCAGCGCACTATAGAACCTTTCCATTATTTGCTTGCTTATAACGGTATTCATTGCGATATATGGCTCTTCAAGTTCTCTATATCGGATTTTAGCAACTCCAATTCACCTGTAGGCTCATTGGTTATTATAGCCGTAGTAATAGCGTTGGATATTTCCCTTTGCGCATCTAATACCCTATCGGGGTTTACCCGGTTAATTAAAAGAACTTCTTTGTAGAGGTTTATAACCATTCTGTAATACTTTTCCATATCAATACTTTCTTTGCTTTAAACCAAACACTATACGGCATTGGCACATCCGGCAGGATTCTCCATTTGGGCACTTCCCTTTTTAAGTTCCTCTATTTCGTTTTGCAATCTGCCTATCAATCTATTCAACCGTTCTATTTCCTTATCTTTTTCTACTAACATTCCATAAGGTGCAATCAGCTTGTCATTCATCATCTTTACGACTTGTCTTGAAAAAGCGTCAGCACCAGCAAACATGAAATCTTCGGGAGTGACTTCTTTTAATATCGTATTTTGCTTTGGTGATATATCCGAATAATACTTTGAAATATCACCGAATTTAGACTGCAATATATCCAATTTCTCTTTTGAAATAGGTTTTATTCCGTTTTCTATATTTGAAATATAGTTTTGTTTACACATTAATATCTCTGCCAACTCCTTTTGAGTAAGTTTTCTATCAAGCCTAAACCTCTTTAAATCAAATCGTTGCATGTAAATAGAATATTTTTAATAGAAAATATATCCAAAAAGTTTTGTTACATTCGGATATATAGCCTATATTTGTTGCGTAATTAAATAAATGACATTACAAATATAGCCAAAAAGCGTGTTTGTAGAACATATAAATTAGAGAAAATGAAAAAAGTAACCCAAAAAGACTATCAGTCTTTTATTCAGATTTACAAAGGATTGCCTGAAAGGAGTGCTGTAAAAGCTCCAAAAACTGAGTTTGTGGAGGAAATAGCGGCTCTGTGTATGTGTAGTACCAAGACGGTACGAATGTGGATTCATGGCGTACAAAAGCCGGATGCCCTCAAACAAAAGATGATTAGTGATAAACTGGGCGTTCCAGCCGATATTTTATTTCCTGTTACAGAATGAAAGCTATAGAGTTCTACACAACCCCGGAGGGTGAAGTTACTATGCGCCCTATCGGAGAAGCCGAAAGGCAGTTGAAAGAAACTGATACCGACTTTATCCAAGCTTTCTTGGCTATACTGAGGGAGTTTTATCCCGAAGCATACGATGCGCTTATGGATATATACTCTAAAAATTCAAACAACAAGAGGTATCGGGATTTCATAGCGGTGCGTAGATTCATTAAATGCAACTTCGGTCTGTATGACAACATGATTGATGTAGATGAGAATTGGAACTTTAATTTTGAGTTTGTAGGTTGTCCATTACGTGGAGAATGCAAACATGATAAAGTTATTTGCGCTCCTAAATTCAACTCTAAGTTGTCCGATAGGCAAATAGAAGTTATGCGAATGCTCTATGATGGGAAAAACGATTCAGAAATAGCCGAAAAGCTGTTTATCTCTTTAAATACCGTGAACAACCATAGAAAAAACAGTTTCCGAAAGGTGGGAGTACATTCAATGGCTGAATTTATGCGGTATGCTATGACTAACAATCTTTTCAAATAACAAATGCAACACCGATGAAAGGAGAAACTTTAGCAAACCTTATCCAATGTGGCGTTACGCTACTTCTTGGCATTATTGCCCTTGCTGGGGCATTGTTCTGTAATGCCTCATTTCACTTCTTTACCGCTATGGCTTGTTTTTGGCTGGCATGGGTTTTCTATACCGACAATGAGTATGGGATAGTAAGTGTTAGAGAATATTTTAAGAACCGCTACAAAAAGGACTGACTTATGGCAATTCAGATGGAACTATACGAGTTAAAGAATCTCTGTATGGAAATGGCTTCTTTGGGTGCTGCCAACTATGTAAAACAGACTATCCCGGCAAAAGACCTCATTTCACAACGTGAAGCATACAGATTGTTTCAAGAGTGCCGGGTGAAACGCTGGCAAAAAGACGGCAGAGTTTCTACTATCCGTGGCGGTAGCTCTATACATTCCAAAGTATTGTATTCACGTGCCGAACTTATGGCAGTGGATAAATCAGAGAAAATCAACTCTATAATTAATAAGTGATATGCGAACAATCAAATTAAAATCATTATCCCTTGTGAATTTTAAGGGAATCAGAAGCCTAAATATCGGTTTCTCCGATGCGGAAACGCTGGTTGCTGGAGAAAATGGTACGGGCAAAACAACTGTGTTCGATTCATTCCTTTGGCTTCTTTTTGGAAAAGACAGTACGGGACGGTCGGATAGTAATTTCAACATTAAAACGTTGGATTCGGACGGCAAGCCTATTTTGCACCTTGAACACTCCGTTACTGGTGTACTATCAGTGGATGGCAAGACGGTAACACTGCAACGCTGCTATGTGGAAAACTGGGTCAAGCCACGTGGAACTACGGAAGAAAGCCTAAAGAATCATGCAACAGAGTTCTATTTGAACGGTGTTAAGTTGGCTACCAAAAAGGAGTATGATAGTGAAGTAGCTGCCATCATCCCGGAAGATGTTTTCCGAATGATAACCAACCCTTTCTACTTTACATCAATGAAGCCGGAAGCGCAAAAAGAAATCCTTTTGGATATGGTAGGAACGCTTACCGACCAAGACGTAGCGCAGACCAAGCCCGAATATTTGGAGTTGCTGGCTCAGTTGTCCGGCAGGAGCATCGCCCAATACGCCAAAGAGGTAGCCGCCAAGAAAAAGGCTTGCAAAGATGAATTGTCAGTTATTCCCTCTCAGATAGAAACGGCTCGTAAACTTATGCCGGAGGAAGAGGATTGGGTAGCCATTGATAGTGAGATTGAGGATAAAAATGCCCGTATTCAGCAGATAGAGGAACAAATTGCCGACAAATCAAAGCTGAATGAGCAGGAATATCAACGTAAGGCTTTTATCCAAAAGCAAATAGGTGAAAAACGCCTACAACTCAATAGTAGAATGAATGAAATCGCTACAGAAGCTAACAAAGGGCGCAATGAGGCATCTTTGAAGCTGAACGAATTGGAATATTCGTTGCGTACTGAAAAAGCCTCTTTAGACAGAAAAAGGCAATCGGTTGCGGATATGGATATTGAGATAGAAAAGCTTAATACCAAATTGTCCGCATTGCGTGGTGAATTTTCATTTATCAGCAAGGAGGAACTTACCTATAATGAGGGTGAATTTATTTGCCCCACTTGCAAACGTCCTTTGGAAATTGAGGATATAGAAGCCAAGCAGCGTGAAATGCAAGCCAACTTTAACGCTAATAAGGCGGCACGTCTGAAAGCGAATAAAGAGGCTGGCATGGCTAAAAAGCAACGGCTTGAAGAAATGCAAGGGCTTAAAGACCGTACCAATGCCGAAATCGAGGAGCTGGAACAAAAGATAGAGCGTATCAATGCCGATATTCAACAAGCAAAGGCTTCTATCCCCGAGGCGCAAAACGTGGAAGCAATGATAGCATCCGACCGAACTTGCATTGACATCAAGAACGAGATTGTCGAACTTGAAAATCAGCTCAAAGTGGATGCAAAGATTGTGGACGTGTCGGAACTGCAATCGGAGAAAAGAACTTTGAATGAAGCCGTGCAAGGCTTATACAAGCGTTTGGCAAACCGTGAACAAATCGGCAGGGCTGAAAAGGAAATCGCTTCTTTGGAAGAAAAGCGCATTGCCAACAATCAAAAGTTGGCAGACCTTGAAAAATGGGAGTTTACGGCACTCCAATTCCAAAAGGATAAGGATGCGGAGCTGTTGAAACGCATTAACGGAATGTTCAGATATGTATCATTCTCCTTTGTGAACGAACAACTGAACGGAGGCGAAAAACTGACGTGTGTATGCACCGTGAACGGTACACCTTTCCTTGACGTGAACAATGCCGGACAAATCAATGCCGGAATAGATATAATCAATGCCATTTGCACGGCAAAGGGGGTATCTGCACCGATTTTCGTTGATAATGCGGAAAGCGTGAATCAAATAATCCCATCACTCAGTCAGATTATCCGGCTGGTGGTAACTACGGACAAAGAACTAACCATTAAATAATTGCGATTATGACACAGCAAGCGACTACAACCATACAACAGGCTGCAAATGGTGGGCAGGTAGCTACTCAAAGAAAGCCTGTAGATATTCTTAAAAGCATGATGAATGCCGAAAGCGTACAAGAACAATTCAAAAATGCGCTTGGTAAAAATTCGGCAACATTCGTAGCCTCTGTAATTGACCTATACAACGGAGATAGCAATCTGCAACTCTGTAATCCTAAACAGGTGGTAATGGAAGCACTCAAAGCTGCCACGTTACATTTGCCAATAAACAAGGCTTTGGGCTATGCTTTCATTATCCCGTTCAAAAACTCCAAAAAGGATGAAAAGGGCAACTGGATTAAAGTGTATGAGCCGACTTTTCAAATGGGCTATAAGGGTTATATTCAGCTTGCCATGCGCACGGGACAATACCGTACCATCAATGCGGATGTGGTGTATGATGGTGAGTTGCGCAAGGTAAACAAACTGACCGGGGAAATAGCCTTTGACGGTGAAAGGAAAAGCGATAAGGTGATAGGCTATTTCTGTTACTTTGAACTTATGAACGGCTTTAGCAAGACTTTGTACATGACAGTGGAGCAAATGGCAAACCATGCAAAGCGATACAGTAAAGCCATCACAAGCGATAAGGATGTAACGGTTGAAAAGTTGCTGAATTTGGCTAATTTGCCCGTTTCTCCCGATAGCAACAAGGTTGGTTGGATGGGTAACTTTCACGGAATGGCACAAAAAACCGTTATCCGTAATTTACTGAGTAAATATGGCTATTTGTCCGTAGAAATGCAAAATGCCATCACCAATGACTACGAGGGTGACGAAACTTCACAGCGTGAAATATTGACCGACAATTACGCAAACAAACAGTTGATTGATGCGGAAGATGTTAGCTTTGAAAGCGTGTCAAGCGAGCAACAAATGGAAACTATTGACCCCGGATATTGATAGCGTATGAAACTGATTGTTCTTGGTTCAAGTAGTAGCGGAAACTGTTACATTTTGGATAACGGTAAGGAGGCTTTGATTATAGAGGCAGGCATCCGTTTCCAAGAAGTCAAGAAAGCGTTGGATTTCAATCTGAGAAAAGTTGTAGGGTGTGTGGTAACACACGCCCACAACGACCACGCCAAATATATTAAGGCAATGGTGGATAGTGGATTTCACACGTTGGCATTACGGGAGGTATGGACTGCAAAGGGCGTTTGGGATTCCCGTTCTTTGGTGGTTAAAGAGGGCAAAGGCTATAAGATGGGTAATTTTAAGGTACTTCCTTTTCCTGCTTGCCATGATGTGCCATGTGTCGGCTATCTGATAGACCACCCCGATATGGGAAAGATGGTATTTCTTACCGATAGCTGTATGTGCGAATATCAGTTCAAGGGGCTTAACCATGTGCTGATAGAGTGCAATTACTCTGATAAGAAGCTCATTGAGGCGATTACAGCCGGGCGCACGTTGCCCTCACAGCGTGAACGTCTGCTTACCTCACACATGGAGCTTACTACGTGCAAGGGTTTTTTGGAAGCAAACGACTTATCCCATGTTTCGGAAATCGTGCTTTTACACCTTTCCGAGAATAATAGCGATGAGCCTTATTTCATATCGGAAGTGGAAAGGCATACGGGGAAAGTGGTTTATGCGGCAAAGCCGGGTTTAACGATTGATTTAGATAGAACATAAGGATATGGCTAAACTCCAAGTAGAAAAGAGAAACGGGTTATTTGATTTGAAGCCTCTGTACGAATGGATGCGTAACGCTTTGGATGGTATCTATAGGATAGAGGTTAAGAAAGTCAGAAAACCACGTTCTTTAGACCAAAACGGGTGGTTGTTCGGGTGTATTTACCCTATCCTTTTAGATGCTCTTTTAGAAGCTGGTTGGGAGTTCGTTTCAGTGGAACAAGTGCATGAGTTTTTTAAGGCTCAAATGACGGCTGACAAAGTGGTAAACAAGCACACGGGGGAGATTGTAGAGTTCCCATGTTCTACAGCCACTATGGATACGGTGACATTTTCCACCTATTGCGAAAAACTGAGGGAGTACGCCAAAGAGTTTCTGAATGTGGATATTCCCGACCCGGATAAATATTGGAGAAGCCATGAAAAGAATACCTAACAGCGTGGTATCTGAGCTGATACGCTTAGTGCCCATTTTGATAGCAAATATTCCACCCGGACAAAGTACGAGAGTGGATAACGCAATAAGATTAACAAAAAAGATTATTAACAAATTAAAAACATTGAAAGATGAAAGTAGAAATTGAAGAAAGCAAGTTGCAAACAGCTTATGCAAATGCTTGTGATGGAATTAAGGATTTTATGGAAAGCCTGTTTGGAAAGAAAGTGTTTGAGGCTGCAAAGCCCACGTTGGACGATTACAAGACTATCCGCACGTATGAGGATGCTTGTGTGGCGTTAAAACAAGATGCAATAAGAGTGGATAGTGTGAATGGAGATACTACCATAGTTTTAACCAATGGAGGTGATAGGGTAAATATGCCATCCCATATTGTTGCTCTTATGAAATTAGAAACTATTAGTCGGGCTTTGTGGGGTAGAAATTTCCAACCAAAGCCGGATGGAGAGGGAAGCAAAGTGTATTGGTATCCGTGGTTTGCTTTGTATACTAAGAAAGAAATTAATGATATGTATCCCGAACAAAGAGGTGCCCTTTTGTCTGCTCTTGCGGGTCATGGTGCGGCTGCGGGTTTCGGTCTTCTGGATGCGGGTTATCGTTCCTCGAATGCGGGTGCGACCCTTGGGTTCCGCTTGTGCCAAGAAACGGAAGAAAAGGCTAAGTATTTCGGGCAGCAATTCATTGAACTTTGGGCTGAATATTTGAAATTCAACTTTACCGTTGGAAATCGTTTGAAATAAAAGTGTGTTTATTAAACATATTATTAACTAAAAACAAGGTGAAATGAAAGACATCATGTTAGCCGATACCCCGGTGGAACAAAGGGCACAGATTCTACGTGATAGCTGCGACCAAATTGTAGAGCGTAGCTATACACGCAAATTCGACCAAGAAGAAATCAACGAAAGGAGGGCAGACCTCGCTAACGTGGCGATTCAAAAAGCAGATTTGGAACAATCATTAGCGGAAATCAGAGCCGATTACAAAGGCAAAATCAAGCCTTTGGAGGAACGCATAGTTAAACTCCGTGACGAACTGAAAGCCGGGGGCGATTGGATTAAGGGCGACTGTTTCAAGTTTGTAGATGAGGAAGAAAAAATGGTTGGCTTCTACAGCCCGGAGGGTTATTTGCTGGAACAACGCCCCATGACACAAGACGAAAGGCAGCGTAACGTGTTCCGTGCTATCCGTGCGGATAAAACGGGTACAGACGATTAAGTATTAATAATTAAAACATTTCAAAATGGAAAATCAAGAAAAAGGATTAACCGTGAACATCGGTGAGTACAAGGGTGAAAAACCTATCGAAGTAGTGTACAGAATTGGTAATGCTCCTAAAGCATTGGACGAATTGCCCATTAAGCAACCGGAAAGTATTTCTGTATCAGGTGTTATCAGAACTCCGTTAGATTGGTTGGAAAAGCGTATTGACACCATCGACCAAAAACGTGCGAATATTAAGGTAAACCGTGAGAAAATGAGTATCACGCTTACCGTGAATGAGGATGATTATTACACCAAAAACACCTTTGTAGGTACGGTGGAATTATCGGAAGTCTTTTCAAAGTTCGGTATCAATGACGGAGAATGTGGCTGGATTCCAGCTAAACTGGGGCAGTTCCTGCGTTTGAATCGTGGCGTATTCATGCAAAAAGAGGATTGTATGAAGCTCGTTTCGGTATTAAAGAACTTCACGGCTAACGCCAAGACTGAAATTCAGAAACAGCGTGACCCGTCCGGCTCTATGGCTGAGGTGTACCGTTCACAAGTAGAAAGTAATTTGCCCAAGAGTTTCACGATAAACATCGCCATTTTCAAGGGAACTGCAAAAACACCTATTGAAGTTGAGTTCGACCACTATCTTTCTAATGGTGATGTGTTGTTGCAACTTGTTTCGCCCGGTGCTAACGAACTGGCAGAGGACTACAGAGATAAGTGTATTGACGAGGTGTTAGACGGCATTCGTACCATTGCCCCGGACATTGCTATTCTTGAAATCTAAATACTATATCGTGGGGGAGAAATCCCCCACTTATAACAGCTCATAATATGGCTAATAAAAAAATCATACCGCCTATGCCTTTCGATGCCACCGCTTGGTTATCCAACAATGCGGCTATGAGGTTGTCATTTGCTTGTAAGGGCTTGTGGTTGGATATGCTTTGCTGTATGTGGGTGAGTATAGAGCGTGGGGTTATGCTGAAACCTATTGGCGGTGCGTACACGGTTGATGAATTAGAAGCTCTCTACGGAAGTGGAACAAAGGAGCTGATAGAATCATTGATTAACGCTGAATTATTGTCTGTAAGGAATGATGGGGCTTTGTACAACGCTGATATGGTTAAGATGGAATCAATACGGGTAAAACGGTCTGAGGCTGGGAAAAAAGGTGGAGTAACTATGGGTAAACGGATATTAGCCAAAGTTGATGCGCTTGTGGAAACGCCACCGATAGAAATGCCACATACACCTTCCCCAACGGCTGAAACACAACAAGGGGCGCAAGCAGACCTATTTCCCGATGATTTGCCGGAGAATCCACCGCCACTGACTGATGAACAACAGCGGAAGATTGCAAAAGCCAAGAAGTACAATTATGCTGATTACGTTACTTTGACACGTGATGAATACACAAAATTATGTACCGAATATGGCGAAGAAGCCGCTAAAGCGATGATTGATATTCTCAACAATTACAAAGGTTCTAAGGGTAAGAAGTATAAATCCGATTACCTGACTATTAGGGGCTGGGTAAAAGATAAGTATTACGAAAATATGAATAGATATGGACAACAAACTGGTACAACGGCTGCAACAGATATTGGCAAACCAAGCGCAAAGAGGACTTTTAGGGACACGCTTTAAGATTGAGAAGTTTCCCGAACAAGACATAGCGGAAATGCTAAGGATGTGTTATCAGTCAGAAGTTGAGCGCAGAAACATGAAGTATGTTTCGGATGAAGCCACGTTGGAAAAGATAGGCAAAGCGGCTAAGTTCCTTTGCGGAAACGGAAAGTTCGGCTTGCTTCTGTATGGTACGGTAGGAAGTGGTAAAACCACGCTTGCAAAGGCGATATGCAATATTATAGGTATCTTGTACAATAGTGATTTATCTTCCGAAAGAAAGGGAGTGTACCGCATATCAGCTCTGAACCTTGCCAAGTCAATAGCCGATGACCCGACTTATTTCAACAAGCTAAAGAATCAAGAACTTTTGTTTATTGATGATGTGGGCACTGAACCAGCAAGCGTGAAAAGTTGGGGCAACGAGTTTTCCCCGGTTACTGAATTAATCTATGCCCGATATGACAGGCAGCTATTCACTATAGCCACTTCCAATTTGGCAGATGAGGAATTTGGCGACAGGTACGGAGAGCGTATTGCTGATAGAATGGAAGAAATGTTTGAACGGCTGCACTACAGCCAAAAAAGCTATCGAAAATGAGATTTGCGCTCAGAAACAAAACAAAGCTCATTAATGCTTTCGGTGAAGCGTATTACAACGAACTTATTGCAAGCATTAATAGCTTTCAATCTAACTACACGCCCGATTGCCATTATTGGAACGAGGCGATACAAAAAGAAATGCTGGATATGCCAAGTAGTACCCACCCGGATAAGACATTTTCGTTTGCCATTGTGAGCGAAATGTGGGATGTGATAACGCTTGCTTATTATTCAGCGAGTAATACACCAAGTAAATAATAAAGCTATGCAACACCAAAAATCAGAAAAGAAAAAAGTGGTTGTGACCTTATGCCGTGTATTCCCGGTTACACATTCTTTGGCTGGAAAGCCTACAGAGTTTGAGGGCAAACTAAAAGAGCATAAAAAGATACATACTATACGCTACAATAAAAATGGCGTGTGGGATAAGAGATATAAAGATATTGCATCCGGTAAAAAATATCTTTCAGTGCGTGAATGGACGGGCAGACCGTACAACTCAGAGCAACGGGAATTTGCCCAGTATGAGAAGATAGGTTTACAGCATATTACTATGACCTATGGAAGCGATGATGCCGTACCCCAAGTATGGATTGACAATAAGAAAGTCCCCGTTGAAGTTGTGGCAAAGAATGACGGTTTGAGCGTTGAAAATTTTGTAGAGTGGTTCTTTGGGAACTCCAAAAGCAATGTGTTTGAGGGTGTTATCGTACATTTTTCTTCGTTCAGATATTAAGCCTATGAAAACAGATTTAGGAAAGCCTCAATATTTGGAATATCTCACTTATCTGGATTGTAAAAAGCGGACGAAAAAACAAGTGGGATTGTGTGATAAAGACAAAAACGATGAGGTTTTAGTGCGTACTATCCTTGCTAATAGTAGTATAGTGGAGCATGAAAACGAACGTTCATATAGTCGTGTTTATGATGCCGTAGATTTGATTTGCAAACAACTTTGTCCCGGGCAATGGTGTACCCGAAGCCACTGCCAACATTATAGTTCAAGTAGTGCATGGAATTGCGCAAAAACACGTCCTGCGGTATGTAAAATATATAAGAAATATATTGAAAAACAGAAAATTAACAGGGAAAGAAGTAATTATGGGAACGAATAAAACAAAAAATACAGACCTCTTTTTGATTGACCCCCGTAATATCGTGGTTGTGGACGGCTTCAATGTAAGACGTGATTTTGACCTTGACGAACTGAAAGAGCAAATAAAGGCAAAGGGTGTCTTAAATCCTCTGACGGTTATAGCTTTTAAGGATGATGAGGGCAACGAGAAATACAAATTAGTGGATGGTGAACGTAGATACAGGGCTACCATGTTGGCTATATCCGAGGGTGCGGATATTCCTTATGTTCGTGCCATGAAAGCCCGAAAGGACGCTTCTACTGAAGAATTGTATATTCAACAGATGATGCGTAACGAGGGTAAGAAATTTACCGAATACGAGTGCGCTATCATGTTCAGACGTTTCAAAGAAGAATTTGGATATAGCCAAGTTGAGATAGCGGATAAGTTCAAGAAAAGCCCGGCTTTCATAAGCAAATGCCTTTCCTTGTTGGATTTGCCCCCGTACATTCAAGAAAGGATTATGAAAGGGGAATTGTCGGTTAAGGCAGCTAAGGAGATTGCCGCCAATTATGGCAGTGAGAAAGAACAGGTAAAGGCTGCAAAGTCGGCTGTGGATAACGCCAAAGAAAACGGTAGGAATACAGCTACCAATAAGGAGGTTCTTAATTCTCTGAAAGATTCTAAAGAAGCAAAAGCCATTGCGGAAGCTCTGAGAAAGGTTTGGGCTTATTTGGATGGTGAGGTTATCGTGGACGTGGATAAGCTGGCAAGGCTACTGGATAAGACGGAAAGCCTTAGCCAAGCGATGAGAGAATACAAGAAAGGGGGCATAAAATGAAAATGAGAAAACAGAAAAAGCAAATTCCTGCGGATTTCCGCAAGAATTTGTATGAGAATTACAAAGCCAATATGACTTTCTACGGTAAACCAATTCTCCCGTACAAACAATGGCTGAAAGAGGTGTTTAACACTAAATTACCTTGTTGTGGTAAATAGATGGCATGAAAACGCTGATGATTGACATAATGCTGAATGACCGCTTTTATGCGGCTTTCAGATACAGGTATTGCCCGGCTTTCAAATTCGATATTGAGGATATGACTAACAAAGTTTATGAGCGATACCCCACCCTGCGAAAAATGGCTATGAATGGCGAAAAAGTAGTATTTGCATTTTAATGATTTGAAGATATGGAAATTAAAAAGAAGATAGTAGTGCCTACGGGCGAAATATATACCGCTATAGGTGAAAAGGGAATGTTGGAGTTCCTTACGGTTGGAGATTATGGTAAGAACGCTAATATCAAAGCGGACTTTTTGGGGATTACCCGTGATTTGAACGGTGTACCCAATGGCGAGCCGATGCCTCTTACTGAAAAATGGGTGATTACCATTTCCACACAGTACGGTTGCTCTATGGGCTGCAAGTTCTGCGATGTTCCAAAAGTGGGTATTGGGAGAAATGCCACTTTTAATGATTTGAAAGGAGAAGTGCTAACGGCTATCAAGCAACACCCGGAAGTGAAGCACACGAACCGCCTAAACATACATTATGCACGTATGGGAGAGCCTACATGGAACGAAAATGTGTTGCTTCATGCAATCAGTATAAAGAAAGACATAGAGCCGTTTATAGGCGATTCTTTGGTACACCCGGTTATAAGTACAATGCTGCCAAAGAGAAATAAGAAGCTGGTTGAGTTCTTACATAAGTGGTGTTACATAAAGAACGAGTTTTATAAGGGTGATGCCGGACTTCAATTCTCCATCAATACAACGAATGATGAAGAAAGAAATTATCTGTTTTCGGGTAGTTCGCTTTCACTTGGTGAAATATCAGAAATTGGAAAATCGCTGCCTATGCCTGTTGGCAGGAAATATGCCTTAAACTTTGCTTTGGCAGATGATACACATATAGACGGCAAGTGTTTGAGAGAGCTTTTCAACCCCGATAAATTTATGTGTAAGATTACCCCATTGCACCGAACAAATAGCTGTGATGAGAACGATTTGCACACAAGTGGAGGCTATGAGCTGTTTACCCCATATAAAGCCGTGGAGGAAGATTTGAAAGGCAACGGATTCGATGTTATTGTGTTTGTCCCCTCTTATGATGAAGATAACGGGCTTATCACGTGTGGAAACGCTATCCTATCCGGGAAAGTTCCTACTTCAAGTTACCAAGAAACAATATACTGATATGGCTAAAATAGTAGATAACCCCAAAAGGTTTAAGGTGATTGAGTTGAGCCGAAACGAGTTGGCTAAAATTGGCGGTATTGGTATTTGCGATAGATGTAACGGTACTTCTAATACTGGCTATTATGTAGCCGTGCTAAATTGCTGGTTTTGTCCTAAATGCTACAATGAATGGTACGGATGCGCCACTCATTACCCGGAAGATATAAATATAGAAAATAAGAATTTTGAGTATTATAAAAATTTATTTGACCTATGAGCAAAGAAGAATTGCAAGCAAAATTGGCGAAAGCCAACGAAGAGAACAAAGGTATGGTGGTTTACCCTGAATACTTCAAGAAGAAAAAGAAGCGTATGCGCCCCGACTTCATAAAGAAGCTGGAAGAAACTGCAAAAGCGGATTTTACCGATGTGGATGATTACGGAGTGTATAAAGTTGGTTCTTTCCTCTATAAGAATGCCTTTGTAACCATATCTAAAGAGGATGGGCTATGGACGTTGCACGTGATAAGTGAAGCCCCGATAGGTTTGCCGCTCATTAAAGAGGTGAGGTACAAATATCTGCCTAATAACCTTATGATGGCTCAGATTTTCGGAGATAGAGCCGAAGCAAACGAGATTAAGGGCGTTATTCTGTATCAGATTCCCAACGGAGAAATGGAGGCTGAATAATGATTTATGTAGGGATTGATACGGGTGTAAATACCGGGTTCGCTGTTTGGGATAGCAAGCAGCGTTCCCTACTTCAAGTATGCTCTTTGCCTATACATAAAGCGATGGAGCGTGTACGTTCCTTGTATGATGAGTATAAGGCTGGTATAGGTGACAAAGTGATTGTAAGGGTGGAAGACCCCCGGCAAAGAACGTGGTTCGGAACGGAGCGTATGAGCCGTGAAATGGAACGTAAGAAGTTGCAAGGTGTAGGCTCTGTGAAACGGGATGCCTCTATATGGGATGATTATCTAAAAGAGTTGGGCGTGGAGTATGAAATGGTTGCCCCGAAACGCAATGTAACCAAGCTGACACAAGAACGGTTTAAGGCTTTGACTGGATGGCAAAAACAGACAAATGAGCATGGACGTGATGGTGCAATGTTGGTTTATGGCTTTTAGTATTCTTTTTACGGTTAAATATGTGTTTGATAAACGCATATTTAGTATATTTGCAATATGATTCACCAAGTAAACAAATAAGCTATGGGTATGTATATTCTTATCGGATTAACGCTGTTTTTTTTAGCCTTGTTGCTCATGTCTGAGTATATAGGTAGGAACTTTTGGAGGTTTGCCCCAAAAGAGCATTTGAAGCAAGGGGAAAAGATACACGTTTATATCAATGGCAAATACGATAGGCACGCAACCATTACGAGCGTGTCCGATGATTCGGTTAGTATCTATGGTGCGGTGGCATTGCCCGTTGATTACCGGGGTTCTTTCTATGCTATTGGCAAAGATTCCGTAGGTGCAAAGCTGGTATATGTAAAGTACCGCAGGCGTTACCGTTTTGTGAAGCTCTGTGAACTTTTTAGAAAGGGCTTCTGTGTAGAAGATGATGAGGAACAATTAATGCCGGATTCCCATTCTTCGGAGAATGACGAAATCAAAGACGAAACGGAGGTTGAGAATGAAATGTAGTGAGATTACATACAAGAAAGTTTCGGAGCTGGTTTTGTTGCCTGAAAATCCCCGTACCATTACGAAGAATGACTTTGAAAGGCTGGTGGATTCCATAAAGATAAACGGCTTTTGGAAACACCGACCTTTGGCGGTTATGGAGCGTGACGGTAAACTGGTGGTATTGGCAGGAAACCAACGCTTGAAGGCTGCAAGAAAGCTGAAACTTGCCGATGTGCCCGTTATTCTTTATTCGGAACTGACCCCGGATGAGGAAAAGGATATTATTCTGAGGGATAATATCAACAATGGCGATTGGGCTTACAATGCCTTACAAATGGATGAGTTTTGGAAAGATGTAGATTTCGGCTTTATTGGGCTTGATTTTCCATCTGATGATGAGAAGCCCGGAAAGGGTAAGAAGAAAGCGGTTAAAGAGGCAGAGGAAACGGAAGCCGACCAAAGCGCAGAGGAAGAAATGGACGATGAGGAACAAAGCGAGGAAGAAGCCGAAAAGGAATCTTTCTACCGTTCCATGTTTAAGGACGTTCTTTATGAAAGCGATAACGTCTTTGAAATTCCCAATCTCTTATTGGATATGCAAGCTGGAAAGGTAGAATTGCCTTTATCTCCGTGGGGTGCTAACAGCCGTTTGCGTAAAGATGTGGCGACATATCATTTCTATGTGGACGATTATCGCTTTGAGGCTCTTTTCAAAGACCCGATAAATTTACTCACAAGCGGATGCAAGGCGGTGGTAGAGCCGAATTGTAGTTGCCACGACCAAACGCCTGTAGCGTGGGGCATTCAGCTTATCTACAAGAAACGTTGGCTTTCTCGTTACTTCCAAGAATGCGGAATCAAGGTTTATGCAGACTTGAATGTTTCTCACAAGTTTATTGAGTACAACAAAATGGGTATTCCCAAAGGATATAATGCTTTCTTTACCCGTGGGCTGGACGGTTGGATGGAAAGCCTTAAATCTGATTTGCAAGTAGCCCAAGAAATAAGCGGGCTTGAAAAACCAAACCTTATCGTTTATGGTGGGGGTACGGAAATTCAGAAGTTCTGCCGTGAACATGGGCTGTTGTACGTCACAGATTTTATTAACGCAAAAAAGAAGTAAAGTATTATGGGACGAAATTCAAGTGGAACACGTGGAGGACTGCAACCGGGTGATGCAACATATAAAGGCTCTGTTGGTAAGCCTGAGCCTTTGGTAAACATGAAAGACCCGGCTCTGTATAAGGCAACCAAAGAAGCTATTTCACGCTATCATTCCGTACTTGGTGTAAGGCAAAAGAATGTAAAGTTGGCAGAACTATCGGCTGGCACTTATGGCGTACACGTTACGGCTAATGGGAAGTCAGAGGGTGTTTACCTTAACAAAAAGCATTTCATGCAAACGAAAAAAGCTGTGGAAGCCTCACACAAGAGAGGCTATGCGAGTGGGTGGAGTACGAAAACCAACAAAGCGGTAGCCCATACCGTAACGCATGAGTTGGCGCACGCTACATGGAATGCAAATATGACAGGGGCAAACCAAAAAGCGGCTGGAAAGGAAGTGAATAAATTATTTAAGTCTTGGAAGAAAGACAATAAGAAATCCGGGTATGGAAAGTATGCGGAAACCAATGTGTCGGAGTTCTGGGCTGAAACCGTTACTAAAGCGATACATGGTAAAAGTGATAAATATACCAAGAAAGTAAAGGAAATCTGCAAGAAATACAAACTATAGAGGTATTTTTGCTTAAATTAATTCAATGCAACATGGAGAAGATAGAATTAACCGCTGATGAGATTAAGGTAATCAAGCAGCAATTAAATGGTGAAATCGAGGTTTGGAATGCTGATGATTATCAGCAAAAGCATCTCACTTCGGTAATTGACAAGGCAAACGCCCTTTTGGAGGAATTGGATGCCTACGATGAAATGATAGACGAAAAGGGCGGTGATACCATCCTTTGGTTTTGGGATAAGTACAAGGCACAAGAGAGTATCATAGAATAATTAACCGGGTAAAGGGAATCGGACGGTATCACGCTATCCGATTTTCTTTACTTCGTAAGTGTGTTTATAGAACACATAAACCAACGATAAATCAACGGATGGCACTTTTTGAGAAAGGAAATAAAATAGGGAATAGATTTTCATCTGATAACCAACCCAAAAATTCGGGTAGGAAGCCGTCCGTGTATAAATACATCAAAGATATTACGGGCAAAAAGGTAGCTCCGGAAATGAGCAAAGAGGACTACTATAAGGTTATCCGTTTCTTGATGGAAAGTACGCCCGAAACTTTGGAGGGGTTGGTTAAGAACAAAGACGGAACGCCCAACAAGAAAACGCCCGTGTGGGTGCTAAATGTGGTGTCTGCCATTAACGCAGATATTCGCTATGGTAGGACTTATACGGTAGATAGTCTGTTTGATAGGGTTTTCGGTAAACCCACCCAACAGATAGAGAGCGAAGTAAACGCACAAGTAACCAACAACAGCATGGATTTGTCGGCTCTTACTACGGATGAGTTGCTACAATACAATTCCTTGCTGGAAAAAATAAAGGCAGGCAATGGCACGAAGTAAGGTTACAGACGTGCCGATGGCACTTGCAGTGAAGATTGAGCTTTTCAAGCGTGGTTGTTTCGACTTCATCACCGTAAAGGATGGTTTGAAGCATGAGAAGCAAGAACACGCTTTGAAGATACTTACCGACAATGAACACGTTGAACTTTTGTACGGAGGTGCTGCCGGGGGTGCAAAATCATGGACGGGTGCGGTGTGGCTTCTGTTTATGTGCCTCTGTTATCCCGGTTCAAAGTGGTTTATCGGACGTGCCGAGTTAAAGCGTATCACACAATCTACACTTATCACATTTTACAAGGTTTGCAATCAGTACGGGGTTGATGATACCTTGTACAAGTATAACGGGCAATACAATTATATCGAATTTTTCAACGGTTCACGTATTGACTTACTGGACTTGCAATATAAGCCGGGAGACCCTCTGTATGAGCGTTACGGCTCAATCGAATATACAGGCGGCTGGATTGAAGAGGGTGGCGAGGTGAATTTTGGAGCTTATGATACATTGAAAACACGTATCGGGCGACACCTTAACAATGAACTGGGGTTGAGGCGAAAGTTATTCATTACGTGCAACCCTAAAAAGAATTGGATGTATGATACATTCTACAAGCCGGATAAGAAAGGGGAATTGCCCGAATATATGTACTACCTTGCTTGCCTTGTACAAGAAAATCCATTCATAGACCCCGATTATATAGAGGGCTTGAAAACCACAAAGGATAAAGTAAAGCGTGAACGTCTTTTGAAAGGTAATTGGGAATATGACGATAACCCCAACGCCCTTTGTTCACATGATGCAATCTGTGAGATATTCGGGAATAAGATTTCAATCAAGACAGGTACAAACTATATTACAGGCGATATTGCACGCTTCGGAGCTGACTATGCCCGTCTTGCCGTTTGGGACGGTTGGCATATCATAGAGCTACAATGTTTTCCCGTGTCTAAGACTACCGACATTCAGACGTGGATAATCAACAAGCAAAAGAAGTATAGAATACCCAACCATAAATGTATCGTTGATGAGGACGGTGTAGGCGGTGGAGTGGTGGATAATTGCGACATTCAGGGATTCGTGAACAACTCTACCCCTTTCAATGGTGAAAACTACCAAAACCTACAGACCCAATGCGGCTACAAGCTGGCAGACCACATAAACGCTACGGAAGTGGGGATAGATGAGGATTTGATAAGCACTGCCGATAAGGAAGAAATCATAAGGGAACTGGAACAACTGCAAACATGGAAAGCTGATTCGGACGGGAAACTAAAATTGAAACCCAAAGAAGAAATCAAGATGGATATTGGTTGTTCCCCGGACTGGAGGGATATGTTTCTGATGCGAGCATGGTTTGACTATAACGAGTATGATATACCCGATGATATAGAACGCAGATTAGGTATAACCGCTTAAAAACAATAAAGCAAAATGGGATTATTAAACATTATTTCTAACGAGGTAAAGGCGGCTATTGGCTACCAACAAAACTTTGCCGACCTTTTGACGGCTAAGGATGTGACCCGTGCTCTTTCCATGATGAAAGCCCATGCGGAAGAAGCCGCCAATAATTTACGTGAGTATAAGATTGACACTCACAAAGTGATGGAGCGTAAGGATAGAGCCGTTTACGATAAAAAAGGCAACTTTCTACGTTGGAGTAAACGGTGGAAAATCCCCATTCCTTACCCTCAATTCATCAATGAAATTTCTTTGGTGTTTCTCTATGGCAGACCCGTAAAATGGCAACAGCTTTCAACGGGTACGGATTATGCTTTTCAGAACTACAAAGATTGGCTGAATGAAATACATTTCAATGCCAAAGTTAGAGAGGCTAAACGTTTGGCTGGTGCGGAGGGCATTTCTGCCATTCTTTACCATGTGTACCGGGATAGTGATAATAAACCATCCCTTTTGCTGAATGTGTTGAGCCGGGAAAACAACGATGATATTTATACCATTCGTGACCAATACAAACGGATTACCGCTTTTGCGTGGGGTTACTATCTGACAGAGGCAGGCAACAATACCGTTTACCATGTGGATATATACACTAAAGAGACTGTATATCGTGCCAAACGTGGCAAAATGGGTTGGGAGGTTGAGATAAAGGATAATCCAATAGGGAAAATTCCCGTGCTGATATTTGAGCAAACGCCCGAACATAAGGAGGTGCAACCCATGATTGAACGCTCTGAAATAATGGAAAGCACCGATGCAGATACTAATGACCGCTTTTCTAACCCGGCAATGGTGGCTACTTCTGAAATCCTCAATAGCTTGCCAAAGTCGGAAGAAGAAGCCAAACTGTTTATTCTCAAAAATGGCGGTGATGTACGCTACCTTACATGGAATGAGGCGAGCGAAAGCAAAAAGAATGAGTTTGAAAGATTGGATAAACACATTCTTTCAAAGTCTTTCACGCCCAACATTGATTTTGACAATATGAAATCATTAGGCAACCTTTCGGCAAAGGCTATACGCAAAGTGATGTTGCTTGCCGTTATCAAGGCAGAACGCCACAAGGAAAAGCACGATGATTATATGAAACGCCACGCTAATCTTATGATAGCTATTTTAGGTAATGTGCTTGACTATCGGCATAAGGCTGAATATGATGCCTTGCTGTTAAGGCATGAGTTCCAAGAGCCTTTCGGGGAAGATGTGAGCGAATTGCTTGCCGACCTATCTAAGCAATACAATGATGGGGCATTGAGCCGTGAAACCTATGTAGAATTGTCCTACCTTGTAAAAGATGCGAAACAAGAAATAGAGCGGCTAAAACAAGAAGAAGCGGAACGGATGGAGCAACAAATGGAGTTAAACAAAATGGACGTTTTCGGAGGGGCTGAATAATGGAAATAAAGACAAAATACAATGTTGGCGATAAGGTTTGGATTATGCGCAATAATAAGCCGGAGAAAATCCAAATTAGCAATATTGAAGTGGAGGTAATAGGTGATGTACCTGTAGGTACTTGTTCCCTTTCGGGGGAGTATTATACCAAAATTATATATGTAGAGGTGCAAAGAAGTGAATATAGAAGTTTTGGTGATAAAGACCCAATTTGTAAGCATAATGAATGTAATTGCTTCAATACTAAAAAAGATTTGTTATACAGTTTCTTAGATGATAGCGACTATGGCAAAGAAGAAACAGACATCAACGCAGAACTACCATTGTAGGGACTGCAAACACGCTTTCGACTTCCACGAATTGAACTGGAAAGGTGAGCCGTTCTTATGCAAATGCCCTTTCCATAAATACAGCAAGTTTTTAGATAAGGACTATTGCGCCAACTTTAAACTAAAGTAGTGGCATGGCAAAGAAGAAGTACATAGACTATAAGAAGATGCAAGCGGAGCTTTTCAAGAGAACGGAGGGTTACGCTGCCAATGTCCGTATCATCTACCAACAAGTATTTGAGCGAATAATTAACTTGGTAAAGGGTACGGAGTTGGAGGATGGGAAGCCTTTCTCTTTTGCCGACTATGGGTATAGTGAGGAAGTTACGCCCATTCTTAGGGATATGTACAGCCGTGTTTACCAAATTATCCGGGGCGGTGTAGAAAAGGAATGGCTTGCATCTAACGAGAATAACGATGCTTTGGTTAAAAGTGTGTTCGGTGAACAATCAATAAAAGATAATCACTTTGCCCGTTTCTTCAAGCGCAACAAAGAGGCTATGGATGCTTTCTTTGCCCGTAAGAGTGGTGACGGTGGTTTGAATCTCTCTCAAAAGGTTTGGCGATATACGGGTATGTTCCGTGATGAGCTGGAAAATACTTTGGATTTGGCGATTGGTGAGGGTGTTCCGGCTAATCGTTTGGCGGCTCAGATAAAGAAGTATCTACAAGACCCCGATAAGTTTTACAGGCGTTTCCGTATCAAGGTAGGGGAAGATGAGAACGGGCAACCTATCTATGGTAGAAAGTGGAAACGCAGGGTTTGGGACAAAGAAGCCAACTCCTACAAATGGGTGGATGATAGCCCGAAACATTTTCATCCGGGGCGGGGCGTGTACCGTTCATCCGCACGTAACGCCCAAAGGCTTGCACGGACTGAAACCAACATTGCGTATCGTACAGCCGATTTTGAGCGTTGGGCGCAACTCGACTTTGTGGTAGGCATTGAAATCAAGTTATCCAACAATCATCCCGTATCTGACATTTGCGATGATTTGAAAGGTGTGTACCCTAAAACATTCTGTTGGAAAGGGTGGCACCCGAATTGCCGTTGCTATCAAGTACCCGTACTGGCAAAACAAGAAGAATTGGACGAAATGCTGGATAAGATTTTGGACGGGGATAATCCGGCAACGGTGGAATGTGAGGAAAAGGTAAAAGAGCTGCCATCTCAATTTACCGGGTGGATGCAAGACAATGAGCAACGCATCAAGGATGCAACGGAGAAAGGGACTTTGCCCTACTTCCTACGGGACAATGAAAAGGTTATCTATCCACCGACTGCAAAAGAGATAGCGAAAGCCCGGCACGAAGCCCGGACGGAAGCGGAAGCAAATGCCATCCGGCAACGGTGGAATGTGAGAAAAGCGACCTATCACTATGGTAATAATATGCTCCGTGTTATGGGTGGTATTTCTGACGTTGATACTACGGCTTTAGCTGAGGCTCTAAAACACCCTGATTTGTCCGCTATCATGTTGGAAGCCCGTAAACTGAAAGTTATAGGCAAGGATATTTATTCACTGGGTTACATAGATAGCCCTATGGAGGTGGCTAAAAAGTTCTCTTTAGCCGATGCAAAAGCCGTAAACAAGGCGGTTGCTGATAAGCTGGCACAATGGGATAGCCTTTCTTTGGAACAACAATTAAAGAAACTGAATTTTGAAGCATACGACTTCTTAGGTGGTAACTATCACAATGTACAACAGAAGTACCCAACGTGGCAGGTGTCACAACAAGCCTATGTTAAACAGATTGGCATTGTTCAAGATAAGATAGATTGGAAAGCCATCAAGGATAACTATGCCGACCTATCTAAGTTCTCTACCAAGTCCAAGCCTTACCAATCGCTCATTGCACAGCTTGAAAATGCAATCAACGGCAATGATAAAGCAATGGCACAACAAACCATTACGGAACTCAATGTAAGGAAAGAAAGCATTGAAAAAGCCGCTGCCAAGCGTAAATCAAAAGTAAAGGAGGTTAAGTTTAAGGATTCCGATTTTACGCAGGAAAGAAAGGATGAGGCGAAATGGTTTATTCATAGTTCAGATGCAAACGATTATTTCTTTGATAATGCCGTGGATATGTGGAAACTTGCAAGCACCAATGAAAAGGCGGCTATGTATCAATATACGGCTGGTAGTAGTTATATAACAGAGCCTTTGCGTGCTATTAAGGGATATTATCACTACTATGGTAGTAGATTGTCCGAAGCTGAAAAGCATATTGCCGATATGACCCAATATATAGCCCGAAGCACACTTAAAGATGATGTTTGGGTAAAGCGTGACGAAATCAGTGCTTTTGTAAACTATCGGTTTGGGCTGTCTGATTTGGATGCTTATATATCTGACCCGTCTAAGCTTGTTGGCAAGGTTGGTACGGATGATTCCTTTATGTCGTGTGGTAATTGCCGGAATACGAACTTTGGAAGTAAGCCCGTTTGTCTGAATATCTATTGTCCGAAAGGTACACAAATGACCTACGCAGAGCCTTTTTCTGCATTTGGTTCAAGCCATGACAATGGGGACTATTGTCCGGGTAAGAAGTGGAACGGAACTTCTAAGCCTACAACAACGGGGGAAAATGAAATCATCCTACAGCGTGGCACTAAATTCAGAATAACCAAAGCTGAATATACAAATGGTAAATGGTATATAGATATGGAAGTTTTGGAACAAAGCCCAAAAGAGATAAAGGAAATGGTTACTACTTCGATGGGATTCTATTGCAAGTATTGACACAATAAAGGCGCACCGTTACTGATGCGCCTTTGCTTTTTGTTTAGCCTTTGATATAGGTGGATTGATACAGGTCTTTGAAGCCCTCTATATCCGTCCTTTCGGCATACTTGCAGTATCTATTGAAAAGTACCGCTTTCAGTGTGATAGGCACACCATCGTACATTTCAAAGTTGGATAGCCCGGCATTTGTGTACTCTTTTAGGATGGGGGCAATACGTTCACACCCGGCATCGCTTGCAAGTTCGGTTTGCTCAGTCCACCATTTTTCACCAAGCCAAAACATTTGTTTGTCGGCTTCTCTGAAAGGGCATTCTTTCTCTCCTTTGTAATAGATGCAAAGGTGAGTTAATGAGTTGTTTTTTGTTTTTGTCATAACAACTTGTTTAAATTACTTCGATTTTAGTGTTATAGAAGCATCCAATAACATTACGCATATCATCAGGAAGTATTCTTAGAGCATTCCAAATGAAACTATCTGGTATGCCCCAAAGTGCTTCTGCCATTGAGCCTACTATTGCCCCTATCGTGTCGCTATCACCACCCCATGAAATTGCCCGTCTGATTGCATCCTCAAAAGAGGTGCTTACACGAATAATTTTCAAACAAAGCGGCACAGTGCCTTGACACGTTTCATCAAATATTCCAGCATAATAATCGTTTACCATGAATTGAGGATAGTACGATTGCATTATATTCTCATATACTTTCTGATTGTGGGTTGTCCTCAAATAATAAATGGCGTGTGCGACTGCTACAGCTCCTTTAACTCCCTCCGGGTGATTATGGGTTACTATAGCCGTTTTCTCTGCCTCCATCAAAACCTTATCTAAGTTGTCATAAGCCCATGCAACCGGGGAAACACGCATTGCAGAGCCATTGCCGAAGCTGTTATATGGTTGTGGGTTGTCTGAGGCTATCCAGCGGGCAAAGCTGCCACCGTATGCCCCTTTCGGATTGGGGTATGCCCTACACCATTGGAGAAACTTTTCTTTGTAGCTTACGCCCGTATTGATTGCATCCGCTACCGCTATAGTACAAATTGTATCGTCTGTAAACGTGCTATCCTTTGTGAATAGTTCAAAGTTGTAGTTATCTGTATTGTTGAACTCAAAGCGTGAGCCTACAATATCGCCTATAATTGCTCCTAACATATTACTTGAAATTTTGATTGAAAAAACGCTCTGCTTTAATTCTATGATATTTAGCTTCACGGTACTTATGTTTGTAGTACCATCGTGTAACAAATGAAGATTCTGCCAGTTTAATGAGCATTGCAGATTCTCTTAAAAAAAGAGCCGATACAATATGCTTTTCTGTAGATTCTATTGTAGATGCACAAGCCTTTTGAAAATCTTCTAAAGATTCATTCATGCCCTCAAATGCTTTCAAAAGGGATTTTGTCATTTCTTTCGTAATACATTCATCCATTGTTAGCCTCCTTTCTTTTGCCTCTGTTTGATTGCTTAGTATGAAGTGTGCCATACCTAACAATCGCCTTTCTTCCCATGTGTTCACCATTCCTTAAAACATTCCAAAGAGATTCTTTAGACACCCCTACTACTTCGGTTGGCAATAGCTCATATATAGCCGTAATGCTTCCAAAGTAGTAGTGACGTTTACCCTTGTATGGCTCTTTCAATTCTACATGAATAACTTTTCTTTGCTGTTTCATTGCTATATGTGTTCTATAAACGCAAAATTACTATATTATATTTAATAAAACAAATGTTTACCGAGTTTATTTTATTATACAAGGTTAATGCGGTCTATCTCCATTGTGTTTATCCTTTTATTCGTCCTAAAAAAGACAATTTTAATATATCGCATTCCAAACCTATAACGGCAAACTCCAACATAGCATTATCATCAGAAAGGTCATTAACCTTTAGAATTGGATAATCTTCTCCGGTACTGGTTACATATCCCTCTTGTGAAATATCATCTGTTATGTGCTCATCGCTGGTATTACCAAAATATGAATCAAGACTTTTGATGATATGCTTGTTTAAATAATCCTCACTATACACAGAGGCTATTTTAGCTTGCTTCCTAAGTGCGTACCTCATTCTTCAATTCCTTTCTGATTTATTATGAGGGGGTATACAATTCATATCCATCATCCCAAAGACTATCACTGCGAAAATTAAAAAAATCTTCCAAAGAGATACGTACGCCATCTTCTAAAAGAAGAAATCCATTTTCAATAGTCATCCATTCGTCAGAGGAAAAGAAACGGTGCGTAACCTTCTTACCCTCTTTCATTGCTTGTATAGCTTCTTCTTTACTCATATCTATATTTTTTTTGAATGTTATCCATTATACAGCCCAACACTATCACGTTTACTTCTTATCACAACTTTAGCTATCTCATCAATATTAGCACATAAAAGTTCAAAGAATTTTCTTGTACATATACCCTGTTCTTCATGCGTCATTTGTCTATCAACAACAAAACCTATTGTTTCATCCATGCGGTCAGTTATATTATTTGCTATCCAGTCATGTACATCAAATGTACCTTTCGGGTATTCATCCTCTAAGCCTCTGATAGTCCACAAGCCGCCATCCATAAGTATGTAATGACACAATATTTTGCTTATATATAAATGCAAATCAGCCCTCTCTCCACTTCCATAACCGGGCATATTGACAAGAATATATCTACCGATTGTTTTATTTAGTATCATCCATAAAAGATGCTTTTCTCTTTTTGTCATATTAGCTCCTTTCTCTAATTATTTATAACTTTGATAGCCATTGTTCGTAAACTCGTGTAGCCACTTGCGCCATCATAACAGGCGGTACACTCATACCGCAAATGTAGTGCGGTGAAAAGCCGCAAAAATCGTAGTCTTGCGGGAAAGTAGAAGCGTTGCACACCTCAGATTTTGATAAATACACAGGCTTATTAAAAGGAATCGTGCTGTCTGCATGAGCCGTAAGCGTGTTGCAAATTTTATCCTCATACAAATAACATTGATTGAAAAATCCTCTTTTGCCTGTCAGCTTCCGATAAGCATTTGACATATCAATATCCCCATGTGTTCTATTATCAAACATTTCTTTCATGCGCTTGCCGTATGGTTTGCCCATGTAATCCGCAAATTCTCCGTAGCAAATCCCCGGCTCGTTGAAGTCCATGCTAATATGCGGCTCAACATTGAAGAGGTCAGACACTTTCAAGAAATTCACGCCCAAATCATGCCTAATACATACAAAGAACACCCGGTTTCGCATTTGTGGTACTCCCATTTTAGAAGCATCAAGTAAGAAGTGTTGGCAATAATACCCAGCATCTTCAAAGTCCTTGTAAATGCGCCTTACATAATCTATGGCATTACCCATAAGCAAGCCTTTCACATTTTCCGCTATCACAACCTTTGGTTGCAGTGCTTTTGCCAAAGCAATGAAGTCGAAGAAAAGTGTATCAAGAACTTGTGCCGTTTGCCCCTCTCTGAACACCTTTTCTTTGCCCCAATCCTTTTCACGGTTGCCGGATAAGGAGAAAGTGGAACATGGGGGTGAGCCGTCCAAAATATCCAAGTTATAAAGTTCGGGCGGTAGCTCTCTCTCTCTCAATTCTCTTATATCCCCTAAAAAATTGAACCGTGGTGCATGGTTGGTTACATACACCTGATTCACTTTAGGGTCTATTTCATTGCAACCTATCACATCAAACCCTGCCAACTTGTAGCCCATAGTTGAACCGCCACCACACGCAAAACAAGAAAACACTTTGCCTTTGTCTTTAGTGAAATTGGCTTCTGCCAGCTTCCAGTTATAAGGGAATTTATGAATTTCCATTATTGCACCTCCTCATCTTTACACATAACGACATCGCCACAAATATAATCCCAACCAAAAATAGCATTGTGTTTATGCGCTATTTCCGTGGCTGTTTCGTTGGAATCTAAAACGTCTTTCCCATTATCATTGATTACGAGAATATCCCCATTGTGTAGGTTTATAATATCAATGTAACCATCTACGAACTTTTGCAGTTCATCCAGTTGGAAGCCCAGCCCGTTTTGAGGTTGGATTTCCAATTTACTTCCGTCTGTCTTTATCAGTGTTGCCATCTTATTTTGCCTCCTTTCGTTTTAGTTGAAGTTTTACCTTTTCGGCATCAAACTCATAGTTCATACACTCAGTAAAGTTTCCCATTATAAGCATTAGAGGGAAGAGCATACCATGCTTACATCCTCTTCCTAATTCGTCTGATGCTGCCTTGCATGAATCACATCTATAAATGTCTTGTACTGTTACTATTGCCATTGTGAGCCTCCTTTCTTGCCTTGTGAACGCCTTTAGTATAATTGCGTTCAACACGTCTAACGTCATTGTATTTTGCTTGCGCTGTAGATTCTATCATGTGGGGTTTTTCGTTTCCCACCCAATGAGCATCCGGGTGTTCCTGCTGTATTGCCGCTAAAATTGCATCTTTCAATATTCCCATATCCTAAAATTTTATTGGTTGATACACACGCTTGTTGGAACGATTAATTTATAAGTCGCACCATTTGGGAAACCATCTTTAATGGCTTCTTTTATTTCTTTTGCGGATGGAACGCTGTTGCGCACTCCAAACTCAATCTTTCCCAAACGTCTGCCGTTATGGTCGAAAATGATATAAGTGTATTCATTCATAATTTTGAAATTTACTTGGTTACTACTGTTACAAATTGGCACTTTGCCCAAAGTGTAAAATCATTGCTGCTTATGTACTTCTGATTTTTGGCTTCAATGGCTTTAGCTTGTTTTTCGCTAATCTCTTTGCCTTGCAAATAATATTTTTTCATACGGTGTTGCATTGTGTAGGGGATTGCTACCCTACTGGTTATTACTTTCTTAAAATTTCGTCTAATAGTTCTTTGTCTAATTTCCAAAGGTTGTACCCTTTGGCTATTTTTCTTCTGAGATACTCTCTTTCTCCAATCATAGCTATTGCTTTTTCTCTTAAATCTGATGCACTCCACTTTTCGGCTTGTTCTATAAGAAAGTTTGCAAGACATTTGCGTTCTTCGTAAAGTTCACGAACTAACACCGTTTTTTGCTCTATTTCTTTCAGAGCTGCCGGGTTTTTCATCCACAACTTACAAAACGCATCTTTATCAAGGTCTGTATTCATGTAGCAAGTTTCAACCTCTATATAGTTGTCCGCTGTTAGCTTCAACCCGGTTCTTTCTTCAAATTCTTTCTGTGTCATGGCAATATGTATTATAGTATTGATATTTCTTTTTGAGCTAATTTGCTGTCTGTGAGGCACAGCACTTCATATTTCATTTTTTTGTAGTTGTAAACTACCTCTAATGTGTTTTGCCCTCTGCCGTCTGCCCTTTCGTCATAAATGGTTTTGATATGCTGGTACATGATATTACCCATCATAAAGTTTACACATCCCGAATCATAGAAGTAAAATGCTACCGCATATTCCAATGTTTTCTTTTTATCAATACTCTTAGTTGCCATAATCTGAAAATTTAGTGTTGCATTATTATTTTTGTACTTTGTATATTTCAACATCAGGTACTACTTTCTCTACTCTGTTGCGTATGAAATCGGTAATAATATCTTCGTGGCTCCACTCTTTAGAATAAGACATTGTATCATGGTAGCCATCACAGATTACGCTTCCATTGCTGGTTACGGACAAGCTAAAATAGATAGCCATTTCTGCTAAACTGTGGCACTTAAAATGCTTGTTTCCTTTTATTAGAATATAATTCACATCCATATCACATATATTTTAAACGTTATCAATCTTATTACGATGCAAATATAGGCTATATATTTAATATAACAAAGTATTTGGATATATTTTTGGATATATTTTCAAAATACCTATGTGATAGTTGGTTTTGATAGTCTTTTAGTGGTAATTTCCTTTATTTAAGATGGGTGAAAATGCTCGAATGGATATATTTACTGCAAAACAGGATATATTTTGTGCTTTTTGAGGATATATTTTTGTTGAGTGAAAAATATTATTCCTATTGTGTTAATCAAACACATATTTGTTATATTGAATATAGTAAATGAAAAATCGCTTTTACGTCTTGTTTTTAAGCGTAAGATGCTAATAGGCAAGTAATTTACCGAGTAAAATATGTGTGTTTATAGAACGCATATATGATTTTATTTCATATCTTTGCTCTGTAGAAGTTCAACTTACTAAATAACAAAAGCAACAATGAATAAGAAACTCTTTGAGAAAGTCAAAGGCTTGTGTAAAGACACTGGTCTTTCGGAGAAGTACCTTAAAGCGATAACCGAAAAAATGGGTGGCAGCATTGAGGATGATTCTACCGATGATGAGGCAATAGAAAGTACGGCAAATCTGATTGCGGAAGTGGCTAAGGAAAGTCAAGGTGAAGCAACCCGATGGGCAAACAAAAAGAAACCAACCCAAACCGAGGATGAGGAAGAGGAAGAAAGAAAGCGTAAGGAAGAAGAATCTAAACGTAAGGGCAAGGTGGCTTTGGACGAAGCGACTGAAAAGAGGTTAAAGGAAATGGAGGAAAAGATTGCTAACTACGAAGCCAAAGAAAGCAAAGAAGCCCGTGCGAAGGAAGTAGTTAAGGCTATGGAAAAGCACAAAATCCCGGCTTATCTCCGTGACCGTTTGGCAAAATCAATCTCCGATGATGAAGATATTGAGGATGCCGTTTCCGCTTACAAACAGGAGCTTATTACAAATGGGCTTGATGATGAACACTCAGGGGGTTCTAAGGCGGCAAGTGAAAAGCAAATTGATGAAGCTGCTGATAGCTTGCTGGAATCAATAACCGTAAAATAAAAGATGAAATGAAAAGAAAGACTGCTTCATTTACCGGGATGCGACCCATTTTCACGGGTTCGCCCTCTATCGTGCAAGGCGGCTTCAATCTGGACGTGGAAAACCAACATTTCGCTGTTGGCGATACCGTGCCTGCCGGAACGCTTGCTATCAAGGATGAGGTGAAAAGGACGGTGCAAGTCATCAAGACTGCAAAAGTGGTGGAAGTGGATGCAGAAAACACCAAGAAAGTAAGCCTGTACGTGGATGAGTTCTACGAGCCTTGCTTTGCCGTTGGTGATTTGGTGCTGAAAGACGGCACAGCCGCTACAGCCATTGCCGATGTTCCCACAATCGAAAAGATTGAGCGAAACGGAAACAATTACATTGTCACTCTCTCCAAAGCCATTGCCGGGCTTGTAAAGGATGATGTATTGGTAGAGGTTGTTTCGGACGGACAAACTGCCGCAAAATCAAAGGAGCGTGGCACTTCCAACTCCGTACTGATTGCCGATGTGGAAGTAGGCGAGTTTGAAACCTCTGTAGATGTTTCTGCCGACACCATGCAATACGCAATGTACGAAAGACGTGTGCCGCCTATCCCTGCCGGGCAAAAGGACACTACGGGCGATTACTTGAAAGGGAATCCCCACGTGAAATTAACGAAATCACACTAACTAAAATTAGCGTAACGACATGAAATCTATTTTTTCAACATTCAAAGGGCTTCACAAGGACGGCAAACCGCTTGACTTTTTGGCAACGTGGAAAAAGACTTTTGATAAGGCTTCCGAACGTGAAACAACCCTTTTTCAGAAGATGTACTGTGATAGCTGGTTTACTACCAACACGCCCCAAATGTCATTGACTGCCGAGGCACTTGTAGGTAAGTACAACTTGCGTATCATGGCTACATTGATTGGTGATGAATCACCTACACCTATGAGGCGTTCTGACGGCTTCGATGTGTGGACTAAGGAAATCCCCCGTGTGGGTCACAAGTTCCCCATGTACGCACGTGATTACCGTAAACTGATGGAGGTTTACGAAAATCCCCGTTTGAGTGAATCCGCTAAGGTGAAGCAAATTGAAAAGCTCCTTACCCACGACATGAAAGATGCTTATTTGGGCTGTAAGGACGTGATGGACTTTATCGCTCTGATGGCATTCTCTAATTGGGGTGTGGCTCAGTTCGTGCCGGAAATCAACAATCCGGGTGGACGTAAGTACGAGGTGGATTATCAAATGCCGGAAACAAACAAGCTGGTATCAGCTTTCTTGTGGAACTCTGCCAATACCAAAGCTGGCAAGTTGTCCCCCGTTTTGATGTTGTCGGCTATCTGTAGTGACCTGCGTAACCGTGGCATTGAGCCGGGCGAAATCCTTATGAGCCAAGACCTCTATTTTTGGTTGCGTATGGACGAAACGACCCGTTTGTTGGTACATGGTAACGATAAAAAGGCTCAGACCGTAACAACGGCTCAGATGGCAGATTTGCTTGCTGGTAATGAAATCCCCCCTGTAACGGTGATTACCCGTAAAATGGGTATGGATATGGACGGTAAGCGTAAATCGCTTGAACCGTGGAATCACAACTTTATCTGTATCAAGCCTGCCGGGGTTATCGGTGAAATTCAGCCCGCCATTGAAGATAGCGAGTTGATAGAGGAAGAAAACGTGGACTACATGAACGCTGGCGGTGGTATTCGTATCGCCAAGTGGCGTACCGGGGAATCCACTGGTCAAGTTGCAGCCGAATATACACAAGGCTCTGGACGTTTGTTGCCTCTTATCACTGAAATTGGTGCTATCATCTGTTTACAGGTGCGTGGCTTTGAGGAAAAGGAAGTACCAGCCGATGCAAATGGTGTGGCACGTACCTATTGGACTAAATCCGAATTTGAGAGTGCAACAGCTCTTGAAGTAGGCTAAATCTTTTGCTTATGGAACTGGCAGTAAAGAAAGCGTTTATAGACAAAAACGACAAAGGCAAAATCTACAAGGTAGGTGAAACCTTGCATACCGATGAGCTTAACCGAGTTAATGATTTGGTTGCAAGGGGCATTTGTGTGATTAAGTCTTTGGAAAGCAAACAGGCTGAAAAGGTCACTTTCCAAGACAATGAATATGATTTGAATGTGGTAAAGGATGCTTTGGAATCCATCAATGCCCCCGTTGCCAAAAATGCCGGGGTTAAAGGTGTAACCAAAGCGATTGAAGCCCTTTCAGATGAGAGTGTAACGGCTTTGAAAGAAGCCCTTGAAAAATAGTAGTGATGGGAACTTTGACAAAATACAATGCGTTGGTGGGTGAGCTTGAACCCTATACCCCAAGCCGCCTTGCTTTGCAAAAGGCACTTGCTGATGTGAAGATAAGCGACTGGGATAGTGAGTACAATGCCGACACAGACCAACGCACGATAGCCATAGCCGCTATAAAGGTGCTAAAGCGGATGATTGTGCTTACCAATGACACGTTAGGTAAGTCCTCACAAGGCTACAGCGTGGAGAAGTTGGAGAAGCGCATTAAAGACCTTTGCAACGAGAACGGTTTGGACGTTTCGGATTTTGTCGAAGTTTCTTCCATTACGGACGGCTCTAATTTGTGGTGATATGGCACGGAATAACGGAACTTTCAGATACACCGCTTTGCCCCTTGAAGCAACGAGGGATGAAGCAACGGGATTTTACACGGACGATGATGCGCCCGTGTGGGTGAAAGGCTGTGAGTGTCAAGTGGAGAAATTCATACCTGCCAAGCAACGATTGGGAACGGACGGGCAAATGTATTCATACACCTTTGATGTGTTTTTACCATCCTACTTTGAGGGTGATTTGAGTATAGGCGCACGTGTGGAAGTGACTTTGGAGCGTGGAGGTGTGGATGAGTTCACCATTTCGGGAATAGATGATACAAACCCTAAATACATAGAGATATGGGGATAATGCCGATGTTTGACAAAGGGGCTATCTTAAACCCCGTGGCTGCTTTCCAAAAGCAACTTGAATTGGCTTTCGTAACCTTGTTAAAATACATGGGCGAAAAGCTGGCTAAGTATGCTAAGGATAGCCACAACTACCAAGACCAAACGGGCAATTTAACCAACTCTATAGGCTATGCCGTGGTACAGAATAAGGAAATCGTTTACTATGGTGGGTCAGACCAGCCCGGAGAGGGTGCGAAAGCCATGTTGGAGGCTGCAATGAAGTATGCCGCCACGCTGCCAAACACTTTTTCCCTCATTATAGTAGCCGGAATGAATTATGCCGCCTACGTGGAAGCCAAAGGGTACAACGTGATTCTACCTGCCGAACTGAAAGCCAAAAGCGAACTTCCTGCCGAGATTAACAAGTTGGTGATGAAAGCTAATAAGAAAGCAATCGAATTATTCGGGAACGCAGCATGATAACGACTGAGGAAATAGCAACAAAGGTTTACGCCATGCTTCAAGCAAGCGAGGTGAAAAACTTCATTTCGGGTGTGATTGATTACGAGCGTAACGACTACACCAAAGAGGATGTGATAATTGTCCCTCATACGATAGACGGTGAAGCATCCGTGCGCTACGGTCAGATAAACGTGAATATTCATGTGCCGGATAAGGTGATAGCCAAAGGCAAGGGGCAAGCCGTTTACAGGACACATTTTAAGAGGCTCATAGAGATAAGGGCAAAGGTGGTTGAGGTGTTGAAAAACCATTATGAAAGTGGGAAAGGCTATAACTGGAACATAGGGCGGTTTAACCCACCGATTAAGGAGAAAGACCAAAACGAACATTTTGTTTCCCTTGCTTTGGAGCTTACAGTAAGAGAAAAGAGTATCAACTAATAAAAAATTAAGATTATGCCGATTTTAGCAACAATGGGGTTGAAAAAGATTTATATCGCCCCTGCCATGACCGATGGAAGTATGCCCGCAAAAGGCAACCAATGGCTTGATTTGGGCGATGTGTATCAAGACACTTGCAACTTGAAAGATGATTCTCCCGAAATCACGGAACATAAGTCGGAAACGTCAAGCAAGGTTATTACGTTGGTGGGTGAAACACCTACAAATGTGGAGCTTTCTTTGATGGACCCGGATTTGGAATTGCTTGCACGTTATTTCGGTGGTACTATTGCTGGAGAAAAGGGCAAGCGCACTTGGATTCGTCCACGAAAATTGGAATACAAGGAGTGGGCGTTATGGATTCAACCGGAAGAGGGCTTGTTTATCGGGTGTGCCAATGTGCGTATCATCCCGACATTCGAGATTACCTATTCTTCAAAGGGTATCTGCCTTGTGCCTATGACTATCAAGTTCCAATCAAACTTGCAAGCAAGCGAGGAAATGAGCGACCCAACAGTAGCATGACACTGAAAAAGTCTGAGAACCGATAGCCTCCTATCCCCGGATGGGGGGCTTTTTAACTTTTAAGACAAATGGAACAACTGAATAATGAACGTGAATTGACCCGTGAAGAACGCTTGGAAATCGAAGAAAAGGCGATACAGGCACTTGTGAACATGGGAGTGAAATTCAATGTACCGCTTAAAATTAACCCGGTAAAACCGCCACGCTTCATCCGTTGGTGGAATAAGCATTTTCCGAACCATGTAAAGATGTGGCGTGACAAACGTATTCCCAAAGGCTGGGATGTGTCCGAAACAGAAGTACCCAATGCCGCTTTGCAAACTATGGAGCGTGTATATATGCGCCACTTCCATTTGAAGCCTCTTTATTTGGGTACGATGGATTGTTTGAGGCGGTTGTATCTGAATATAGAATACGATGAGGAAAAGATACAAGCCGAACCCATACAGGAAAGCAAACGCCTTTTCAAGTATATTCCTCTGATGGCTGAGATTGCAGCCGTAGCCGTGCTTAACAATCCCGTGGTAGCTGACCCCTCTAAAGACAAAGAGGTGAAAGCCTTGAAAGCGTTTTTCATGGAACACCTTACATCTACCCGGCTTGAAAAGCTGGCAGACGTGATAAGCCAAATGATGAATCCCGGGGGTTTTACGTCCTCTATTCGGTCAATACGGGAGATAGGAACGACCAATCCGAAGAAACTCAAAGCAAACCGAGTAGAGTAATCGGGCTAAATAGCCCGTGGGGTAATCGTGGGGAAATTATCAAGTCCTTTGGCTGGACTTACGATTATCTGCTTTGGGGTATCAGTTGGCTAAACGTACAAATCATGCTGGCAGATGCGGCACGTGTGGAACAAGAGCCGGAGCAAACGGACGGAAACAAAGATGGTGGGAAGCCGCCTGTACAGCTAAAGACAAAGGATGATATTAAGAATTATCTGAAAGGAATAATGTAATGGATAATATAAACGGAGCGTTGGCGTTCAAAGCCACCCTTGATATAAATGATTTCAACGTGTCGGCACAAGCGATGGAAAGGAGTATCAAACAGGTTTCATCCACAGCCGTATCGGAATCGTCTGTGATGGATAACTCCATTCAGAGCTTTGCGCAAAATGGGGCGAAATACATTGTTTCCTACCTCGTTGGGCAGGGTATGGGGACTTTGCTTCAAAGTATCGTGCAAACACGTGGGCAGTTTCAACAGTTGGAAATTGCCTTTACAACCATGCTCAAAAGTGGTACGCAAGCAAAGGGCTTGATGGATAGGCTTATTGATACAGCCGCCAAAACTCCGTTTGACCTTTCGGGCATTGCGAGTAGTGCCAAACAGATGCTTGCTTACGGCTCAACCGTGGATAATGTGGTGGATGAGCTGGTAATGCTTGGTAACGTGGCTTCGGGCGTGGGTGCGCCACTACAGGATATTGCCTACCTCTATGGAACGCTACGGACACAAGGCAGGGCATTTACCGTGGATATTAGGCAGTTTGCCGGGCGTGGTATTCCCATCTATGAGGAACTGGCTAAAGTGCTTGGCGTAACCAAAGATGAAGTTTCCAGCCTTGTAACGGAGGGTAAGGTTGGCTTTGCGGAAGTAGAAAAGGCTTTCCAAAACATGACGGGTAAAGCCGGGACTTACTACAACCTCATGCAAGAACAAAGCAAGTCCCTAACGGGTATGATTTCCAACATGGGTGATGCGTGGGAACAATCGTTAAACAAGTTGGGTGCGGATAACCAAGATGTTTTTGCCGGAGCTATTGAAAGTGCTACCTATATGGCAGAGCATTTGGATGATATTTTGCGTATTTTGAAAGCCGTTGCTATAGGCTATGGAAGCGTGAAAGCCGCTATTGTACTGAATACATTAGCCACAAAGGGATATACGGGCGTTGCTCTTTTGGATAACACGGCAAGGCAGGCTAAGATTTCCTTAATGAAGTTGGAAGCCGTTGCTACTGGGCAGATGGTAGCTCAGACAAAAGCGATGGTTGCAGCCCAAAACAGCCATGTCGCAGCATTGCAAGCGCAACTGACGGTAGAGGAACACGCCAACATGGTAAAGCAGTTACGCATTGCCACCATTCAACAAATGCTTACCATCCAACAAGCAGAATACCTTTCCAATTTGAATCTAACGGCTTCTTCTGCCAATTATGAGGCGGTGGCTCTGAGTGTTCTTACCGTTGAACAAAAGCAAGCTCTAAGCAAGTTAGACTTGTCGGCTAAAAGTGCCGTGTATCGTGCCGCTTTGGAAAATGAGGTTGCCGTTAAGACACAAAACAGTGCGGCTACCTTAAATGCCATGCGTACCGATGTCAAGGCAGCAGCCGTAAAGATGGAATCGGCACGGGCTGATGCACTGGCGGCAAAGGCGGCTGTAGAACGTGCCTATTTGGAAGTGTACAGGGCACAACAGACTGGGAACGCTGAAAAGATAGCCATTGCCACTAAGAAGATGGAGGCAGCGGAGGATAACGCAGCTATCGCACGAAAGACGGCTTTAGCCACCCAATCCGATTTTTACGCAAAGAAAAAACTACTTGAAGCTACAGCCACCAAGCAATCCACAGCCGCTTCCGTGGCAGATACTACGGCAAAGACAACACAAGGGGCTGTAACTTCCGTACTGACTGCAATCACGACAAAAGCAACGGTAGCGGTGAAAGCTCTTTGGGCTTCCATGATGAGCAATCCTATCGGCTGGGTAATGGGATTGATAGGTGCATTAGTCAGTGTAATTACTCTTTTTACGGGCAAACAAAAAGAAGCGACCACGGCAACGGGTGAATTTCAAGATACCACGAAAAAAGAGATTGACGATTTGAATTTACTTTTTGCCGTATTGCAAAATACGGAGAAAGGAACTCAAACACATAAAAATACGATTGAAAAAATCAATGCCGTATGTAAACAATATAATAAGACATTGCTTGATGAAAACGCTACACTTGATTTACAGCGTCTTAAATATGAGGAATTGACTACAGCCATTCAGCAAACTACAGCCGAAAAAATCAAGGCTAAATATACCGAACAAGCTATGCAAGAACTGGTACAAAGCCAAACGGATGCACTTGATAAGCTGAAAGAGAATGCCGAAGATGCAACCTACAAAGAAATTCAAGAAGTTATGGAAACCACCCCGGAGGGTGTAACCGTTATGATGAATAAGGTTGTTGATGTGGCTTCAAGTTCTATTCGTGGAGCTTCGGGGGCTGTATGGGATGCGGTAGAATCTATGGCGGTAGAATCCGCAAACCAATTGAAAGGGCTAACAGGTCAAGCCTATACCGATGCGTTCAACAACTCATTGGATAGCATTGTTTCTGCCGTACAAAAGTCCACCGGGGCTACAGGTAAAGAAATGGATGCTTTCAAGGAAAATATAAAAACTTATCTTGAAAGTGTCGCACAATCAGCAAAAAAGGCAGATGAAACCATAGGCAAGGTAGATAGGCAACTTGAAAAATTCTATGGTAAAAAAGATACGACTTCTGTAACAGAGAGTACCGACTATGTGGCTATGTCGTTTAACGAGCTGGATAAGAAAATAGGTGAAACTCAGAAAAGTATTGATACCCTCAATGCCAAAAAGGTAAAGGTGGAAGCCGATAATACCCAACTGAAAGAGCTGAAAGACTTGTTGGATAAATTGAATGGTGCTGTAAACACCAAGAATACAAACCTTAACACGGAAAAGGGAATATCAGACCGTATCAAGCAGCTTAAAGAATTGCGTGAAGCTGCCATTATCGGTAGTTCTGACTATAAGAGTTATGATACGCAAATAAAGAAGTTGGAAGCCCGTTTACCCAAGCATACCACGGGGGATAAAGCGGATAGTGCCGCCAAGCAACTACGTGAAAGGCAACTTGAAGCTGACCGCAAATTGGAGGCTGACCGTATTGCAGTCTTGGAAGAGGGCTACGAAAAACGCAAGCGCACCCTTTCGCTCCAACACAAGGAGGCATTGGATAATATAGACAAAGAGGAAAAGGCTTTGGCTAAAGCTCGTAAGGATGCCGGAAAAGGTGGCTTATCTAAGTCTGAAAAGGACGGCTTCGATGAAAGGCGAACACTTGAAAACAAGAAATATGACAAAGCCCAAAACAAACTCTTTGACGGTGAAATAGAGTACAAGAAACAGCAATATGCCTTGTATTTCCGTTGGGTGCGTAACATGGGCGAAGATGTAGCCAATACCCAATTTGCCACGCTTTTAAAAGGCGGTAAATCATACAAGGAGTATGTGGAAAATGAAATCAAGGCTCTAAAGGATAAACAACAAGCCGGAACACTCACAGAGGGAGAAAGTAACCAACTTATTTCCCTTAATATGCAATACAATGAAATCACGGGGGCAAAGTCCGCTATGGATTCTTTCAAGGAATCTGTATCTAAGACCATTCAGCAAGCCCAAACACTTGCCGAGAAGTTGGAAGCCATAGCCGATGCAAAAGAGAAGCTGGCTAATGGAAGTTCCGGGCTTGTGGGTGCTGACGAAAAAGCGGAAGCCACTTTGTTTGTTTCAGAAGAAGATGAAAAGTTACAGGAAGAAGTACAGCAAAAGATACTTTCCTCTTACAGAACCTTTGAGGAACAAAGAAATGACATCCAAAAGGAATACGCCTTGCTGCGTGCTGCCGCTCAAAAGACGGGCGACCAAGAACGGATTAACCAAGTAAACAAGTCGGAGGCAGAAGCGTTAAGCACCCTTACCGCCAATATGTTAAAGCAATCGGATAGTTGGAAGAAGTTATTTGGCGATTTGGATAGCCTTTCTGTAGCTGAAATAGATAAGTTGGTGGCTGATATTGAAACAAAGCTAAAAGATGCGGATTTGAAACTGAATCCCGTAGATTACCGTGCTTTGATTGATAGTTTGAATCAAGCAAAGGAAACGCTTATTTCAAAGAATCCCTTTAAGGCTTTAGGCACGTTCTATGATGATTACATTGAAGCCAAAAAGAAGCTGGCAGAAGCCAAAGCGAATGTTGCTGCCGGAAAGGGTACGGATGAGGATGTGAAAAAGGCAGAGGCTGACATGAAGAAAGCCGCCAAAGGCGTAACCAAGTCCATTGAAACGATTACCGATACGGCTACCACGTGCGGCAATGCCATTGCATCCATGTTTTCTGATTTGGGACAGGATGATTTGGCAAACGGCTTAGGCACTGCAATGGAGTTGTTCGGGCAGTTGGGCAATGCCGCCGCCTCTGTAGGTAAAATGATGAGCGGTGACATATTGGGAGGCGTTACGGGTATGGTAAGTGCCGTTACTTCTGTAGTGGGCATATTTGCCAAATTGCATGATTCCAAGTATGAGAAGAAAATTCAAAATCTGCAAAAGGAAATAGATGCGCTGGAACAATCCTACAGCCGTTTGGAACGAGCCTACAATAATACTTATTGGGTGTTCAATGATAGCCAACGTGAAGCCTACGAAAAGAATATCCAACTGATTAACGACCAAATACGGGCTTTGGAACAAGAAGCCAACGTAGCAAAGAAGAATTGGGATTTTGCCCGTTACGCTCAACTCAACAAGGAGATTAAGGAACTCAACAAACAGTTGAAGAATGCGGAAGAAAACGGAGATATGTTTTCTATCTATGAGGCTCAGAAAAAGAACCTCAAACAGCAACAAGAGGATTTAAGAAAGCAAATTCAAGCTGAAAAGGATAAGAAGAAAACCGATAACGGAAAAATCCAACAGTGGAACGAGCAAATAGAATCCATTACCCAACAGATAGAGGATTTGGATAGGTCAATGATGGAAACGCTTGCCGGAACGGATGTAAAAACCGCCATTGATGAATTTGCCGATGCGTTGGTAGATGCTTATTGCAAAGGTGAGGATGCAGCGGAAGCATTGGGCGAAAAGACAAAAGAAGTCCTTAAAAAAGCGGTTGTGGAAGCGTTGAAACGTGAGTTTTTGGCAAAGGGAATCAATGATGCCGTTCTCTATTTGGGAGAATCCATGAAAGACGGGAAACTGACCGATGTAGAGAAGCGAGAATTTGAAAGGATGGTGAACGCTGCCGGGGATTTGTTCAATTCCGCATTGGAGGGTATTGGTGATTGGATTAAGGATGTGGAGGAAGAAACCGTACAGCAAGACCCCCTTACGGGTGCGGTTACTTCCATGAATGAGGAAACGGGCGGTGTGATAGCCGGGCGGTTGAATGCCTTTGTCATAAACCAAAGCGACCAAACCTCTATTATGAGGCAGGCACTTGTTTACCAAGCCGAAATAGCCGCCAACACGAAGTTGAGTGCATCAGAGCTGACGGAGATTAAAACTACTTTGAAGCGCATTGAAAATAAAGATAGTTCACTTTTATCACAAGGAATAGCATAGTTATGGAACTGGTACAACAACTTAAAGAGGATGGCAAGGCAAAGGGGCTTTGCCGGATGTGGCAAATGAAGCTAAGAACGGGGCTTGACTATGAGCAACTGATACAGCTTTACATTAAGGGCATAGATTTCTGTATATCGGAGAATTACCCCACGCTTGACTTTATACGGGAACACTTCAAAGGCAAATGCGAGGTTTACGGGGTGTTTGTGGATGATGAGGTTACGGATAAGGTGAATTTACCCGATGTGGTGCTGAATGGTGACTGCAAAGCTATGTTGGAGTATGACGGCTATTCTGTTTCACGGGTATATGCACGGCATGATTCCCATAGTGCCGTAAACGTGTCGGACAATGCGATTGTTACCATAGACGCTTTCGATAACTCGTATCTGTATGTGGCGGTAGCCGGAACGGATGCAAAGGTGCTTGTGAATCTGTATGGCAATGCCAAAGCGGATATAGAGGGAGTGGGGATAGAAGTTAGACAAATGAATAAAAATACTTACTGATATGGATAAGAACATGATTTTACACCTGCCTTTCGATGACCCGGACGGTAGTATAGCTTACGACTTTTCACAGTACCGCAACGATGCCACCTTATCGGATGGTGCGGATTTTTCTAAGAAATCTAAAGTGGGTAAATCACTTGCTTTGAATGGTACGGGCGAATGCGAAACAGCTCGTTCCATACCCTTTAGCGGTAATTTTACACTTTGTTTTTGGGTGCTGCCTGTTTCTCAAAAGTTAGGCTGGGTGCTGAATATGCCCGGTATAGACAATTATAAAGAGCAATGGCTTGATGTAATGCCCGATGGCTGGATTTTCTTTGCTTTCGTTAAGTCCGGCAATATGTTTACCGTCTATGAGAACACGACCCGGATATTCAGTGAAATATTACCAAAGACACCAACGGGGCTTTCCATCAACGACCAATCACTTTTTGGGACGAAAGCCTTGCTGGACGAAGTGAAACTGTTTGACGTGGCGAAAGAACCCCGTGAAATATTCGAGTTGCAGAAAGATACGGATGTGGAATATTTCATAGACGGAAAGAACTTCAAGGAGTTTGGGGTATTCGTTTCCAAAAGTGCCGGATTGGTTGGACGGTTGGAGCGCAAAGAAGCCTTGCAAGTGAACTGGGACAATTACCACGGTATTGTAAGGGATAAGAAGCGACCACGCTACAAGGAACGCAACATTACACTGGATTGCTTTATTGAGGCTTCGGGACGTGCCGCCTATGTGGAATGGGTAAACCTTTTCTTTTCCCAATTCGATGCGGAGGGGAACCACCGTTTGCGTGTGGACTATGACGGAAAGGCAAAGCCTTTGGTATATGAAGTGGAATTGCTGGATGAGGCAGACCCGGAAAAGAGCTGGGGACAATATAGCAACGATTTGATGGTGGGTACATTCCGTTTAAAGCTGGTGGAAGATGAACCTGTGAAAAAGGTGCTTAGATATATAGGTGGAACTGCAAACGGCAAGGCTACGATTACCGTCACTTCGTCCAAGCTGCTTAATATCTATTGGGGTGACGGCACGCACACTTACGATGTGTCCGGCAGCGAACAAACGATAGAACACACTTACGTTACACCCGGTGAATACGAGATAATCGTTTCGGGCGTGATTGAAGACATTGAAAAATTTGAAACCAATGCTATTGTGATATGGGAACTCTTGAAATAATCAGGCGCAACGGTGAAAAGGTACGCTTGTTTTCCAAAGAGCCGTTTTGTACGCTGAAATCAGCCGCTCAAAACAGTTCCTTAATGGGGGATGATAACGTACAGCTTTCCATTGTTTCCTCTGAGTTGCTTAATTTAGGCAAGGGAGATAAAATCATAGTGGAGGGTGAAGAATACACCATCCGTACTAAGGTGAACCGTGAAATGCTTTCGGACAACCATTATGTGCATGATGCCACTTTCTACGGAGTGATGTACGAGCTGATGAAAAGCCTGTACCGAAACACCGATGCAAACGGGAAATCCAGCAAAAGCACGTTTGACCTCACTTATAATATCCGGGACTTTGTAAAGGTGCTTATCTACAACGTGAGCCGTGACTATCCGGGCTTATGGGCTTTCGATGAAGCTAATTGCCCGGACACAGAACCACGTACCATTTCCTTTGCCCGTAACAATTGCCTACAGGTTTTGCAAATGCTTTGCAGTGACCGTGAATTTGATTTGGAGTTTCTCATTACCCAAAAGGACGGGGTGCGTACCATCCACATAGGAAAGTTCGGTGCAAAAGTTGTGCCCCCGGGTGGCAACGCTTTCTTTGAGTGGGGCAAAGGCAACGGCTTGTACAAGCTCAAAGAGCAAAAGGTAGATGATAAGACCATTATCACAAGACTTTGGGTGGAGGGTGGCACGACCAACATTCGGAGTGATTACAGGGACTATTCAGAACGCCTACAGCTTCCGTTTCCAGTGCGTTTGAACAAAAAGGAACACAAACTATGGGACGGTACAATAGTACCGCCTCAGAGCGAATATATAGGCATATCCGATGATAACAAGCGTTATTTGGAGGATGGCGATTTGAGGGATGCACTGGGTAGTGATGAGGATGCTGTGACGTATGATAATATTTTCCCGAAACGGACGGGTACGGTTACTGCTTTGGTGGCTGATGATATAAACAGCTTCATTGATGATACAATGGACTTTGACCTGAACGAGAAAGACGATAAAGGTACAAAGTATCTGATTAACGAGGTATCGGCAAAGATTAATTTCATTTCGGGTAAATTAGCCGGACAACAATTTGAATTGGCGAAAAAGGGAGGATACGACCATGCAACAAAAAGGTTTACGCTCATTCCATTTACGGACAACAGGGGGCTAACTATTCCTACCACTGAAAGCGAGGCTTACCGAATAACGGAGGGTGACACGTATAAGATTACGGATATTCACCTGCCTAAATCTTATGAAGATGATGCAGAGGAAGATTTATGGTATGCCGGATATAACGAGTTCAAGCCACGCACACAGGCACGGGCGCAATATCAGCTTACCTTTGAACGTTCCTATTTTTTGAACGCTTTGCCAAGCGATAGCGAAACAACCGTCTTTCATGTGGGTAACTATGTACCCGTGAAAGATGAGCGTTTCGGTATTGAAAAGAATATCCGCATCCAAAAGGTGACAAAGAACCTGCTTGTGGAGCATGACTATACACTGACCCTTTCGGACATTACAGCCATTTCCCCAATCACTCAAACGGTTGTGGATGTTGGACGGCACGAAACAATCATAGAAAACAATCGGCTTCGGGACTTGACTAAGGCACGGAGGGGATGGCGTACAACAGAGGAACTGCGTACAATGGTGTATGATACGGACGGTTATTTTGACCCCGAAAACATCAAGCCCAATTCCATTGACACCAATATGCTTACGGTGGGGTCTAAGAGCCAACAATTTGTTTTGATAGATGTGATACTGCAAGCCAACGTAAACGGAATATCCAATCGTTTTGATGCTTCTGCCGGGGTATTGGCTCACTTGACTATTGATGATGAGATAATCAAGCATTGGAACATGGCGGCTGGCTCATTCACTCTATCAAGCCCAAAGGGGTACTATGTGTTTGCCAAGTGTTCCAAGAAAAGCACGGATGGCATTTGGTATGTGACACAGGAACAACTAAAGGTTGAACCAACCGAAGACCCGAATAACTATTATTTCCAAGTGGGTATATTGGGGTCAGTGCATTCGGATGATGATTTCAGGGACTTTACCACCACCTACGGATTTACCCGTATTAATGGGAACACTATCACTACGGGTAAGATTATAACAAGCGATAAGGAGTGCTATTTGGATTTGGACGGCAACAAGTTCCGTATCGGTGATTCTTCAAGTTCTATTGATTGGAACGTAACGGCAAAACGCCAATTAACGTTGCACAACGTCCGTTTGCTTTCTGATAGTGGGGACACCTCACATATCGGGGTGTTCCGTGGCACATATAACCCGAAGTACGTGTACTATGCCGGGGATGAGGTGGCTTACACGGTGAATGGTGAAACGTGTACCTACCGATACACTAACCCCACACCAAGCATGGGCAACCTGCCTACCAATTCCGTATATTGGTCGGTTGTGGCGAAAGGTTCTACCGGGGATAAGGGAGAAAGCGGTTTATCCGTATTCTATACCTATAATGACAGTGAAACCAAGCCTGCCACCCCTACGGGGGATGGCTCTACGGGAGGTTGGCACAGAACTTCGTCCGAAAACGTGGTTTGGATGAGTATAAAGAACGCCAAGACTGATACGGAGGGTGCGTGGGGTATTCCTTTTCGTGTGCGTGGTGCTGATGGTACTTCAATCAATATCAAAGGTTCTAAGGACAATGTTTCACAACTGCCTACCGTTGGAAATTCAGAGGGCGATGCTTATCTAATCGGGGGCAACCTCTATATTTGGGATGGCACGAACTGGAAAGATGTTGGAGCTATTAAGGGGGAAGATGGAAAGAGTAGCTATCTTCATAAGAAGTATTCCGATGATGGCGGCAAAACGTTCACAGCCGGAAACGGTGAAACACCCGGAAGATGGTTGGGTTTGTATGTGGATATGATACCCACCGATAGCGACAAACCAAGTGCCTACAAGTGGAGCGACACGAAAGGACAAGACGGAACGCCCGGTTTACCCGGTGAAGATGGGCGTACTCCATACTTCCATATCAAGTATTCGGACAACGGGGGAATGTCGTTCACTGCAAACAATGGTGAAGAGCCGGGCGACTACATAGGGCAATACACCGACTACGTGCAGAAAGACAGTGATAATCCGATGGATTACACTTGGGCTTTGATTAAAGGCGAATCGGGTACAGGTGGAACGGATGCCGGAGCTGGTGAATATTACGAGTATCGTTACGCTAAAAATGGCTCGACTTTAGTACCGCCCGATTTGGATGTTAATTCTTCCAACCCTACCGGGTGGAGTACGGAAATGCCGAAAGTAGGAGCGTTGGAATATATTTGGTGTACAATGGCTAAGAAGTCCGGGCTTGCAGACCGTACCAAATTTCATTTGCCCATTGAAGCTAACGACACTTCAAGCATTGCCGATATTTCGGGTAACGGTTATAATGGTGTGCTGGGCGGTGGGACGGTAGTAAAAGACGGAACGAGATATGCCCTCAATCTGAGTGGTGGAATGGAGAGCCGTATTCCTTATGATTTACCCTTTGGGGAAAGTTTTACACTCTGTTTTTGGATGAAGTCAGACCAAAATCAAGTCAAGTGGATGTTGAACGGATATAACGGTAGGCACTATGTGGAAAAGAGTATTGCAATCACGCCTAATACGTGGTTTCACCTTGCATTCCGTTTTAATGACCGTACCGTTACGGTATTCAAAAACGGAGAGCAATTACATAGTGGTAGCGTTAATATCATGGCTGTAGGCTTTGCTATTTACGATGATGATGTATTCGGTTCTGCCGTGTATTTCGATGATATACGTTTGTTGATGGGGGCTTTACCTGTGAATGACATTGCTTCCGTAATGAATGGCAAAGCAGACCTGATGATACAGAAATGGAGTACCCCTATTCGTGTAAATCCTTATGATGGTGAAGATGGAAAGCATGGTGTTAGTGTGACATTGGCAGATGTGGAATATGCACAAAGCACGTCAAATTCAGTTGCGCCTACTACGGGGTGGCAGACAACCGCCCCGACATGGATAAATGGGAGGTATATATGGAGTAGAACGAAAGTATCTTATTCAGACAACACGACTACCTACACTAAGGCGGTTTGTATTACAGGCGGCAAAGGCTCTACGGGTGATAGCGGTGTTGGCGTAAGTTCTATTATTGAACAATACTACCTATCCAGTTCGGCAACCTCATTACTTAATGGCTCATGGAGTACAACACGCCCAACTTGGAAAGACAAATGGTATATATGGACACGCTCGGTTATCACTTATACGAATGGAACGAGCGACACTACGGCTGCAATATGTGTAACGGGGTCGAAAGGTGATAAAGGTGAAGATGGAAAGCCGGGTGATAAGGGGGAGAAAGGCGATAGCCCCGTACTTGTTTATAGGGGTATTTATGATTCATCCAAGACTTATTACGGAAATAGCAAACGGTTGGATGCTGTAAAATACAACAATCAATACTATATAGTCCGTATTGATGCAGGAACATTCTCAAATGTCACTCCCACGACAACAAGCAAATGGAATACGTTTGGAGCGCAATTTGAAACTATTGCCACAAACTTGTTATTGGCTGAGGGGGCAAACATTGGAGATTGGTTTATTAAGGGCGGTAAGATTGTTTCCACTATGGGTAATGGTAACAGGGTAGAGCTGGATGCTTCAATGGCTCGTATTTATATTGAATCTTCAAGTGGTGGTGGTGATTATGCGCTCGTTGATTTTGGCGCAAAAATGACAATAGATGCCAACCGTGGAATTTTTGAAACAAGGGCTAAAAATGCTCCTAACTATTCTAATGCGGTTTCCTATATGTCACCAACGGGAATATTCTCAAATATGGCAGGTACGGACGGTATGCCAGCAAGTAGCGGATATACGCACCGTGGGGCTATTGTTGGGCTTGGTTTTGCAAATGTTCCGGCAAGAACATGGGCTATAAATGCGGTAGATACAATCGTGGCAGGTGTTTATGGTCGGGCTTCTAATTCGGGGACTGCACCAGCCTTTGGCGGTTTCTTCTATGATTTATTTGCCGGAGGCTTGATTTTTGGTCGAAAGTGTATTACAGGAACGTCGAATAACACATGGTATTTGAATAGAGAAGATACCGTGGTAATAGGGTACACGTCTGCCGCATCAGTAGTGTATCTTCCGGCTTCTCCTAAAGAAGGACAGGTTATATTTGTAAAGCAGTGGTGGAGAGGCTATATGAGATTCAGACCAAGAAGCGGCTACCTAATCTATGATGATACTTCGGTAAATGACTACTACGATTTTGGAGAGGGTCAAGGTGGTATGTTTGTATATACCGTAGGATATGTAGATGGAGTTAAAAAACAAGCATGGTTAGTAAGTAGATGGAAATACTAAAAATATGGAAGAAAGAGTATTATACGGATATATGGATGGCGACTATCTACAATGTATAGAAATAGCCCCTATTCCTCAAAAAATCAGAAATGAGAAAACGGGGGAAATAACAACACGCATGGTATCGGTTATTGAACAGGTGGCTGAACTGCCAACCATATATAAGCCAGTGGATGCAATAGATGAAAGTAAACAAAACACAGATAAGGAGGGCTATGTTGTGCGCATTGTGCCATACGATGCCGGGGACAGGATTTCATTCAGATACATAGAAGTCCCCGACTTTCAAAAGGTGGCACATGAGATTGAACGCTCAAAGGAGGTGTTGGCAAGTAGCGATTATAAGATAATCAAATGCTACGAAGCCGCCCTAATGGGGTATGCAATGCCGTATGAGATAAAGGCATTGCATAATGAAAGGCAGTTGCTAAGAGATAAAATCAATGAACTTGAAGCACGTTATACCTCATTATCTGATGATATACTTTAATTATAATCATAAATGTGTTCAGCAAACACATTTATGATTATATTTGCAGTTAAATAAACTTGATTTACTCAGTGAATTATGGAAACAACGATGTACAGCCTACGGATTCTTTCCAAAGGTAAGGTTACAGACCTTTCCAATGGTTTTGCTTTGGGTGGTGTTCCGTTTACCGTCTTTGTACGACCTAAAGAGGTTACGATGGAAACAAGTACGCTGCTTAAATGCAAGCTCATTTGTGATAAGGAATTTAGTATGTTCCCCGTACCTATCGGGGATTGGACGCCCGGAGCGATAGCCGTAATATCCCCAAACGGTATCGACCTTTCGGTATATGATGTGTATTGGGGTGCTGGTGAAACTATTAAATAACTTATAGCTATGGGATTATTATTGGGAAGCGGAAACACGAAACCGCAATATCCTTACGACCAATGGTATGGGGTGCAAGGTGATTTCAACTCACAGGACTACAAACTAAAGCGTGTGGGTAATTTGGATTTGCACCGTACATTACCCATTCAAGCGAAGCTGAAACGCTTTGTGGAAAACCCTGACGGCTCGGTTAAGTATTACCTTAACCAAAATGACAGCCGTAAAAAGGATTCGGGTGCAACGGCTTTGATTGACAGCACGGACGGTAATGTAATGCTTGAAAAGCCGGAATATTACTTCAAGTTGGAAATAGAGGGAACGAAATGGATTCGTGCCTATTCCGAATATCCGTTGCCCGGCTTTATCAAGATGGAACGAAAGACGGTAAGCCCGTGGTATGCAACGGTGGATATTACCAACTCTGTAGCCGTTTCGGGATGTTGGCTCACTTGGAATGGCGATGAAATTGCAAGGGATTCAGACGGATTTGTTATACTCAAAGCGAATGCCGCACAATTCAGAGGTGGTTCGGGTGCTGGTGATGCCGCTAAGGATGGTACTTACAACTCCATGTTGGGTATGCCTCGTACTTCCATTTCAAAGGCTGGTGTTCGTCCTCTTTGCAAGAACGGAACACACCACGGGGCGTACAGGGTGTACAATGAAATTGCTTGGTTGCAACGTGTGGAATATGCCTCATTGCACTGCCAAGATGCTTACACCGAAACGCTGACTGCTGACGGATTCCATCAAGGAGGCTTAGGGAGTGGTCCGGTTGTTAATGGTACGGAGTGGAATACATGGGGAGGTTACAGACCCTTTGTGCCTTGCGGTGTTACTGCAACGCTGGGGAACAACACGGGTAAGGTGTCCTACACCATCAAGGGATGGACTGGTGGCGATAAGGTGGTACAAATAACCTCTTACCGTGGCTTGGAAACTCCTTATGAATACTTGTGGATGCTTGCTGATGATGTACTAATTTGGCATAAAGCGGATGTATCTATTGCCTATGTATGCGAAGACCCGACAAAATTCACCTCTCATTCAGATAGTGCTACTACCGTACCTATCGGATATGAAGCCATTACGGAGCTTCCACGAACTGAGGGCTATGTGCTTTCTATGGCTCATTCCACTAAAGGTTATTCCTTTGCCGAAAAAGTAGGAGGTTCAAGTAATAAAGGGTATTGCGATTACTATTGGACTCCCACAGGTGGTAGTACGTGGTCTGCTGTAGGCTGGTATGGTGCCCTTTTGTCTGCTAATGCGGGTGGTGGTGCGTATGCGGGTTTCGGTTGTCTGGCTGCGTTTTATCGTTCCTCGGCTGCGATTGCGACCGTTGGGTTCCGCTTGTGCCGTTTTTGACGGACTGCAAAACTCGGTGAACGGAGCAACGAAAATGGCGTTGGATTGAAAAAAATAAAAATATAACAGGGTTGTGGCGGCTGGTGCCCTTTTGTCTGCTAATGCGAATAATGGTGCGAATGCGGGTTTCGGTTATCTGAATGCGAATAATCGTTCCTCGAATGCGAATGCGAACATTGGGTTCCGCTTTTACCGTGGTTTCAACTTATAACTGTTGCTGCCACGCCCTTACCTCACAGGGACTATCGGCACGTCTGATAGTTGGTAAAATAATATGGATTAGGACGGTGCAAGTAAGTAATTGAAAGCTCTGTTTTAGAACAACGGCACAAATGGGTGTAGTAAAGACTGAATACGGGTTATGTTATACGGCTGATACCTGCTTTAATCAATACTCGGATTTTGAGGATTGCGGTTTATATGTCGGTGATACAGGAAAGATATTCATTTCCCAAGCTAAGAAAATTAAGAATGTTTATCACCTGATATATGAATGCTCCAACCTCATACGGGCGCAATATAAGGCACAGCAAGGCAAAGGAGAGCGTACCGAAATATCCAAGTTCAATGAGAACATTTTGGAGAATTTGGATAGCTTGTACTGGGACTTGCGCAATGAAACTTATACCCCCGGTGAATATCGGATTAAGGTTATATATGAGCCGAAAGAAAGGGTGATTATGATTGCCCCGTTCTTCCCGGACAGGATAGTACACCATTGCATTATCAATGTGTTGGGGCGTTACTGGACTAACTTCTTCATTGCGAATACATACGCTTGTATCAAAGGGCGTGGTATTCATAAATGTATGGAGGATGTGCATACGGCTTTAATCATAGACAGAAAAGGTACAAGGTTCTGTTTGAAGATTGACATCAAGAAGTTCTATGATAACATAGACCACGCAGCATTGAAAAGGATAATCCGCTACACTATAGCGGATGAACAACTGTTAAGGCTGTTGGATAAGATAATAGATAGTAACGGTAAAGACAAGGGGCTGCCAATAGGCAATTTCACAAGTCAATATTTGGCTAATCTCTATTTAGCATATTTCGACCATTGGGTTAAAGAAGAACTGGCTAAGATAGTGATGAAGCGTTTTGGGGTGAAAATCTACTACTATCGCTATATGGATGATATGGTGATACTATGCGCTGACAAAGAGGCACTGCATTTCGTACTCGACATGATGGGGCTTTACTTGGGTGGCGAATTGAAAGTAGAGATTAAAAGCAACTGGCAGATATTCCCGGTTGATGCTCGTAGCATTGATTATGTGGGATTCAAACAAAACCATTACGGCATATTGCTAAGAAGCGGTATTCTGAAAAGGTTTTATAAGAAATTCCACCGCACCATCAATAAATACGAAATCAAAGATGAAACGGATATTAAACACTTCTTCCCATCTGAATATGGCTGGATAATCAGATGCTCGGAGGAACACAGTAAATTCATTTTTAATAATTGTTTGAACGATGGAAGCAAATGTTTTGACTACAGGGCTGCTGGCTAAGACTAAGCCGGAGGTGATAGATTCTCTTAATAACGGGCAGGGAACGTTCCTTTATAACCATAACATCAAAGAGGTTAAGGTTATTGCAGACAAAGAGGGTGGCATTGAGATTACGACTGATGCGGAACGTGCCACAGGCACGATGTTCCAATATGACAGCGTGAGGGTGGAATATCCAAAAACGGCTGATAATATTTTCAGCACGTTGCTTACTGCAAGATACCCGGCTAAGACAGAAAGTAAGCTGGTAAACGAATATCAGTCTGCCATGCTGGGCTTGCTTGCCGAAAGTGCGAAATCCCCCTATGAGAACTTTTTGAAAGACCGTTTGGCTATCCGTGAAATGGTGGATGCCGATTGTGAAACCTATAATATACCGATAGACTTATGAACGAGGTAATGGACTTTGAGGAAACCGAATCCTTGAATGAAGATATTTTCGATTGTGAATACACCTCAGTAGATGCCGTGATTAATGAGGTCACGGTGTTTACGGGATGTAAGGAAAGACAGACAGAGAACGGAACGAGAACACTAATCGCCTATGGCGAGGGTATCGGTGCATCCGCTTTCTATACTGATAGTAAGAAGTTGAAAGATGTTGTTTTAGACCCGAAGCGCAAATATCCATTTCGTGCCGTAATCAAAGTGGTACGCTATGGAACGATGTACGGGTTTAAGTTCTTTCCACCGAATACTCCAATCACGCAGGAGGATAGGGATAACTTTGAGTATTACAAGCGAAACAAGTATAAGAAAAACCGATGATGGAAGAAAGTTTGAAAGTAGCACAAGGCATAAGCGATTTTGGCTTTATGGTGATAGTGTGCGCTGTGTTTCTCTGTTTGGCGGCTGCACTTATGGTAGCTTGTTTCAAGTGGTTCAAGTCTATCATTAACGACATGATTAAAAGCAATCAGTCTATGGTAGCCGAACTTCTGACGGAAACCAAAACCCAAAATGATATGCTCACTGACATTGCAGAGGGGTTAAGACCCGAAACGCAGTTGCGGATAAAAAACATATCAAGCATTTACTTTGACCTTGCCGTTGAGAGGGTTTGCCGTATAATAAAGAAAGTGCGTGAAGAAAACCACATCGCAGACCGTGAAGCCACGAAAGCGAAAGTACACACCTTGATTATGAATATGCACGAGGACAGAAACAGCCGATTTGATGCACATTCGTATCGAGGGAAACGATTGTCAAGCTACACTTCGCCCGAATGGATTGAATGGGTAGAGCAATGTGTGTTGTCAGAGGTTTATGCGGAAACGGTGAACAATGGCAGAGCTTATACCAATGTACAAATGGTATATGACAGAATTAAAATAGATTTTTACCATAAATTGAATCAAGAATGAAGATACTTATAGACAATGGGCATGGAGAAAATACACCGGGTAAACGCAGCCCGGATGGAACTTTCAGGGAGTATGCCTATACAAGAGAAATTGCGGATGAAGTCGTGCGTGAACTGGCTAAACGTGGCTATGTAGCGGAACGCATTGTTAAGGAGAACTTGGACGTGCCTTTGGCTGAACGTGCAAGGCGTGTGAACGAGATTTGCGCCCGATATGGAGCTAATAACGTGTTGCTTGTTTCCATCCACTGCAATGCTGCCGGGAATGGCGAATGGATGAATGCCCGTGGATGGTCTGCCTATACCACTAAGGGCAAAACGAAAGCTGACGAACTGGCAAACCGAATGTATGATGCTGCCGCTTGCTTTATTACCGGGCAAAAGATTAGGCGTGACTATTCGGATGGCGACCCGGATTGGGAGGAAAATTTTTACATCCTTTCCAAGACGAAATGCCCGGCTGTATTGACGGAAAATTTCTTCATGGATAACAAGGAAGATATTGCTTACCTTACATCTATGGAGGGGAAACAAAACATTGTGAACACCCACGTAGAGGGTATAATCCAATACATCAAGGAATATGAGAAATAAAGCGTTTTTGATATTAATCGCCCTCTGTGGGCTTTTGATGGCGGCTACCTTTGGGCTATGGGCTTATTGTTCCAAGTTGAAATCAGAAAAGGAAAGATTGGATGGCAACCAAACCGCCTTGTTGGAGAAAATTGAATTTTACCAAACAGAATCCGGAAAATCCGCTGCTTCTGTACAGGCATTGACTTTATCCAAGTCTGAGGTGGAAAAGCATTGTGCCGACTTGACGAATACCGTTAAGGAACTTGACTTGAAAGTAAAGAGGTTACAAGCGGCTTCCACGAATGCAACAAAAACGGAGGTGGAGGTACAAACCATAGTTAAGGATAGCATTATATACCGTGATACATCCTATCTTAAAGTCCAAGCGATACGATGGAAAGACCCGTGGATAAATGTTGATGGCTTAATCATGCCCGATAAGAAACTAGATTTACGCATACAATCTGTAGATACCCTATTTCAAGTAGTGCATAGAGTGCCTAAGCAATGGTTGTTTTTCCGATGGGGAACAAAGGCTATTAGGCAAGAAGTTGTAAGTAGCAATCCCCATACCAAAATAGTGTATTCGGAATATATAGAATTGAAGAAACGGAAAAAGAAATGATTAGGTGTTAGTAATAGAGTAGAACTTTTGTTCTGAGCCGGGTTCGCTGTGAAGTGCGCCCGGTTTTTCTTTGTCCTTTGAAATAAAAGTCATATCTTTGCAGTACCGATTCTGAAAATCGGTGTTGCATTGTACCCCTGTATTCTTCTTTTGGAGAGGCAGGGGTATTCAACAAAAATGCAAAAGTTCTACTATAGTTCTACGAAAAATTGAAATAGTCTCGCAAGTGACTGATACTCAAAGTTAGGTTAGAAGTTTCCTAAACATTAGATAGGGGTTCGATTCCCCTCTGGGGTACCACACAGGTCAAAACACACTTCACTCTCCCTTTTTATCCCCCTTTATGGACAATTACTATCCCATTATCGGAAAATATATACCCCTATTTTCGGAACATGTCCTGTATCTTTGACCTCGAAATAAAACTCATTCTAATCTTAAATTACATTTATATGAATACACGCTTATTATTTATACTCTGCTGCTGCCTGTTGCCCTTTACCCTTAAAGGAGCGGGCAAAGAAGACATGAAATGGTTTACCGATGCCAAATTCGGGATGTTTATCCACTGGGGGCTTTATTCACAAACGGCCGGCGAATGGAAGGGACACCCCACACAGGGCGGCGAGCATTTTATGCTTTATGAACGGATACCGGTAAAAGAATACGCTTTAATCGCCAATGACTTCAACCCGACCGAGTTCAACGCCCGGAAATGGGTAAAGACCGCCAAAGAAGCCGGCATGAAATATATCGTCATCACCTCCAAACACCATGACGGGTTTGCCATGTATCACTCGGCATGCAGCGATTACAACATCGTTACCCGCACACCGTTTGCACGCGACCCGATGAAAGAACTGGCCGATGAATGTCGTAAGCAAGGGCTGAAATTCGGCTTCTATTATTCCTTGGGAAGAGACTGGGAAGACCCCGATGTCCCCACCAACTGGCCGACCAAAGCCGGCCGAAGCAACACTTGGGACTTTCCCGATGAGGACAATAAAAACCTTCAGGCATATATTGACCGCAAGGTGCTGCCGCAATTAACCGAACTGCTGACCAATTACGGAGAAATAGCCATGATGTGGTTTGACACTCCCGAAATGGTGACCAAGGAACAAAGCCGTTCCATCCGCCAGCTCATTGAACGCCTGCAACCGCATTGCCTCATCAACAGCCGCATCGGAAACGGTCTGGGCGACTATCGCATCATAGAACAGAAATTAATGAATGAGATAGACCCGAAACCTTGGGAAGCATGCCTCACTATGGGCGCCAACTGGGGTTACAATAAATATGATACTGTCTACAAGAAGCCCGACATGATGATTCGCAATCTGGTAGACGTGGTCAGCAAAGGAGGCAATCTGTTGCTGAACATCGGCCCCAACCCCAAAGGCAGTTTTCCGGTACAAACCGAGCCCGGACTCAAAGCTTTCCGCCAATGGATGAAAACAAACCGGGAAGCCATCTACGGCACCTCTCCCTGGCATACTTACGGCGAGACTTCTCCCCTGGCCAATGGAAAAAGCGAAGAGGTAAAAGAAGGGTTCCACGATGCCGTATTCGACGGTACACCCGGCAATGCCATTCCCGATTTCAGATATACTGCCAAAGGCAACCATATCTACATTATTGTACGCCACGTGCCTGCCGGCGAGTTTACGCTCCGTGCCTTCAAGGGATACACCGACCGTATCAAGCGCATCACGTTGCTCGACAACAAGAAAGCCGTCGAATGGAAACAGACCGAAGAAGGACTACGAATCAGCCATATCCAACGCCCTTCCGACGCTTTTCCTGTCTATGTGCTGCAGGTAGAAATGCAAGCAGAATAAATACTCTCTCTTACATAAAGTTTCTTTTGCCGGTTCTTACTGCTTATCCTACGCGTCTAGTGATAAAAAGCAAGAACCGGCTTTAAGCATTCCCCGCCCTATGAATAAGCCTTTCACTCCCCAAGCATAAGCTTTTTCTTCCTTACATATACTACAGTCCATTGCTGTAGACTATACAGTCCGCTGCTGTAGACTATACAGTCCATTGCCGTAGACTGTACGGTCCACTGTGGAAGTCTGTAATAACCGACAGGAAGAAAAGACGTAGCTGACAGCAAGAAAAGGCTTAACACATAGGAAGAAAGGACATAAGGGGAGGGAGAAAGAAGACTGCCCCCGTAAGCGGCAGAAACAGGCGGAAAACACAAAAAAAGAAGGGAGAATGCCAAAACGCTGAGACATCGCCCTGTTATGGAACGACAGTAGTCAGAGGTTTGGCACACTCCCTTATCAATCATCCTTTCGGATGAAAGGCGGAACGGATGATTATTTAATCACGCCCAATTCTTTACCCACCTTGATAAATGCGGCAATCGCCTTATCCAGATGTTCGTGTTCGTGACCGGCAGACAACTGAACACGAATACGAGCCTGTCCTTTCGGCACAACCGGATAATAGAAACCAGTTACATAAATACCTTCTTCCTGCATCTTGGCAGCAAAGTCCTGAGACAGTTTTGCATCATACAGCATCACTGCACAGATAGCACTCTGAGTCGGTTTGATATCGAAACCGGCAGCCAGCATCTTATCGCGGAAATAAGTTACATTGTCCATCAACTTCGTGTGCAGCGCATCGCTTTCTTTCAACATCTTGAACATTTCAAGGCTGGCGCCCACAATGGCAGGAGCAACAGAGTTAGAGAACAAATAAGGACGAGAACGCTGACGCAGCATGTCGATGATTTCTTTCTTACCTGTAGTGAAACCACCCATAGCACCGCCGAATGCCTTACCCAATGTACCGGTGAAGATATCCACACGTCCATACACATCGTATTGTTCGGCTACACCGTGACCGGTCGGACCTACCACGCCTGCCGAGTGTGATTCGTCCACCATTACCAGTGCATCGTACTTCTCTGCCAATTCGCAAATCTTATCCATCGGAGCCACGTTGCCGTCCATAGAGAACACACCGTCAGTAGCAATGATGCGGTGGCGCTGAGCCTGAGCTTCCTGCAAGCAGCGTTCCAAATCAGCCATATCTGCATTGGCATAACGATAACGTTTTGCCTTGCACAGACGTACACCATCAATAATGGAAGCATGATTCAATGCGTCAGAAATGATTGCATCTTCGTCGGTCAGCAGCGGTTCGAACAAACCACCGTTTGCATCAAAGCAGGCAGCATATAATATTGTATCTTCGGTTTTGAAATAATCAGAGATAGCAGCTTCCAGTTGTTTGTGCAAGTCCTGAGTTCCACAGATGAAACGTACAGATGACATACCAAAGCCATGAGAGTCCATTGCGTCTTTCGCTGCTTGGATCAAACGCTGGTTGTTTGACAATCCTAAGTAGTTGTTCGCACAGAAGTTCAACACTTCTTCTCCTGCATTTACTTTGATATCAGCCTTTTGGGGAGTTGTAATGATACGTTCGTTTTTATACAATCCGGCTTCTTTGATGCCAGCCAATTCCTTCGTGAGGAACTCTTTCATTTTACCATACATAGCTTTGATTTTATTAAGTATTAAAGATTAAGTTCAGATATTTCTCTTCGACGGACAAAGTTCTTATTTTTTTTTGAATTTCTGCAAAAATATAAAGAAAACTTTGATAAAATCTGAATGCTTCTGCCTATCTTTGCTCGCAAATAGCAAACTAACGTATTATTATTACACTATGAAAAATGTATTAATTATCGGCTCTACCGGTCAGATTGGCTCAGAGCTAACAATGAAATTAAGAAGTATTTATAATGGTAACATCGTAGCGGGATACATCCCCGGTGCAGAGCCCAAGGGCGAACTGGCAGAATCAGGTCCGTCGGCTATCGTTGATATCACTAACGAGCAGCAGATTGCCGAAACTGTATCAAAGTATCAGATTGACACTATCTACAACTTGGCAGCTTTGCTGTCGGCCGTAGCGGAAGCCAAACCGCAGCTTGCATGGAAAATCGGTATGGGCGGTTTGTTCAACGTACTTGAAGTAGCCCGCACTATGAATTGTGCCGTATTTACTCCGAGTTCTATCGGTGTGTTCGGCAACAACACTCCGAAGGACAAGACTCCGCAGGACACTATCCGCAATCCGCGCACTATGTATGGTGTAACCAAAGTTTCCGGAGAGTTGCTGAGTGACTACTACAACATCCGCTTCGGTGTCGACACTCGTTCGGTACGTTTCCCGGGCTTGATTTCTTACGTGACTCCTCCGGGCGGCGGTACAACCGACTATGCTGTAGACATCTATTATTCAGCAGCCAAAGGCGAGAAATTCGTTTGTCCTATCGGTAAAGGTACTTACATGGATATGATGTATATGCCGGATGCCTTGCGTGCCGCTATCGAAATCATGGAAGCCGACCCGAGCAAGTTCGTTCACCGCAACTCATTCAACATCGCTTCAATGAGCTTCGATCCTGAAATCATCTTCAACAAGATTAAGGAATACGAACCTAATTTTGAAATGGAATACAATGTAGACCCATTGCGTCAGGCTATCGCCGAATCATGGCCTAACTCACTGGACGACACTTGTGCCCGCGAAGAATGGGGCTGGAAACCTGAATACGACTTGGATACCATGACTAAGGACATGCTTGCCAAGCTGAAAGAACGTTTCAAGAAATAAATACTGTCTTAGGAAACCCTACAGCCTTCATAAATCGGTCTTGCCACCGGCTTGTGAAGGCTGTTTTCATAAGTAAAACAAGCTATGAACAAGAAACCGATTGCAACAAACCGGAAGGTCGTTACATTTGGAGAAGTGATGCTCCGTCTCACTGCTCCCGACTTCCGCCGTTTCTCCCAAACCAACGAATTCATTGCCACGTATGGCGGCAGTGAAGCTAATGTGGCTGTATCGCTCGCCAACTTCGGAATTCCCACAGAGTTTGTCACCCGACTGCCCGACAATGCAATGGCTCAGGCATGTATCGCATCGCTCCGTGCCAACGGACTGGGCACGGAAGGAATCGTACTCGGAGGAAAACGTATGGGGCTGTATTTTCTTGAGAGTGGCGCTTCGTTTCGCAACTCCAATGTGGTGTACGACCGTGAAGGGTCTTCTTTTGCCACCCTGCGCCCCGGCATGATAGACTGGGAAAAGATATTCGCCGATGCCGGTTGGTTTCATTGGTCGGGCATAGCCGCTTCATTGTCGCAAGAGGGTGCCGACGCCTGTCTGGAAGCCTTACAAACGGCCGACCGTATGGGCTTAACTATCTCCTGTGACCTGAATGTGCGCAAGAAATTGTGGAATTACGGACGTTCGGTTGCCGATGTCATGTTGCCCTTGGTGCAATATAGTGATGTAATCTTCGGTGCAGAGCCCGAATACCAAGAAGTTTTCGGCATCACTCCGGTAGGATTTCAAGCAGTGGACACTGCTTATCCGTTGGAGTTGGAAGGGTTCGAGGCATTCGGACAAAAGATATCGGATATAGTGCCGCGCTGCCGGAAAGTATTTTTGGAATTGCGCAACACCGTTACTTCCAACCATAATCTGCTTGCAGCCGTACTTTATTCCGACCAAACATTAAAATATACGGGTATTTACGATATTACTCACGAAGTCGACCGTGTAGGTACCGGAGATGCCTTTGTAGGAGGAATGATATACGGTTTACTTACATATCCCGACAATGACCAAAAAGCATTGGAGTTTGCTCTTGCCGCATCTGCACTGAAAAATACCGTATACGGTGACTTCAATCAGGTGACTGTGGAAGAGGTGGAAAGTCTGATGAAAGGAAATACATCGGGAAGGGTAGCCCGATAGAGAAGAGAAGAAGAAATAGATAAAAAAGAAAGGAGATTCCTTAGTAGGGAATCTCCTTTCTTTTTATCTATTGACAATTATAATTCTTATTATGCCTTCTTTTCTTCTTCGGGCATCTTGTGACCCAAGGTCAGGTAAGCTACCGGAGCGGCAATGAACAATGAAGTCAAAGTACCGATAACGACACCCAGAATCATTGCAAATGCGAAACTGCGGATACTGTCTCCACCCAATACGAAGATACACAACAATACAATCAATGTACTCAGTGAAGTATTGATAGTACGGGCCAAAGTAGTATTCAGTGAATCATTGAACAACTGCATACGGTTACGTTTCGGATACAAGCCGAAGAACTCACGGATACGGTCGAAGATAACCACCTTGTCATTGATAGAATAACCGATAGCAGTCAGGATAGCACCAATGAATGTCTGGTCGATTTCCAATGAGAAAGGAACCCAGCCATAGCACAATGAGTAAGCACCGATAATCAAAGTGGTATCCACAGCCAATGCAACCGTTGCACCGACACTATATGCCACATTGCGGAAACGCAACAGGATATACAAACCGATAGCAACCAACGCAAGCAATACAGACCAGATAGCGGAAGTCTTGATATCGTCAGCAATACTGGGACCCACCTTCTGAGAGCTGATGATTGAACCGCCTGCACGGTTATCACGGTCGATAAATATTTCCAGTGTAGTGCCTTCGCCTAGCAAGTTACCGTCTTTCAAAGACTGATACAGGAACTCTTCAATTTCAGAGTCGATTGTAGGAGAGTCTTCAGTGATACGGTAGTTGGTAGTGATACGGATGGTTTTCTTGTCTGTACCCAAAGCGATAGCCTGTACGTTATCTTCAGTAATCTTCTGTTTCAGCAGGTCGCGAACAGTTTCCGGTTCTACTTGCTGTTCAAACTGAACCACAAAGTTACGTCCGCCGGTGAAGTCGATACTCTGAGCCAAACCGCGGAGAACGAATGAAACCACACACGCTACAATAATGATACCGAATACAGTGAACGAACGTTTCATCATACCCATAAAGTTATAATGAACATTCTGCATCAGATTCTTAGAAATGCCTGTCGTAAATGTCAATCCCAACCATTTGTCTTTGTTCATGAAGTGTTCGTAAACCACACGTGTCAAGAACACGGCAGTAAAGAATGAACAGAGGATACCGATAATCAGTGTGGTAGCAAAACCGCGGATAGGACCTGTACCGAAATAGAACAGGATGATACCGGTAATGATTGAAGTCAAGTTAGAGTCAAAGATAGCTGAGAATGCATTCGAGTAACCGTCAGCCAAAGCAGCCTTGACACCCTTTCCTGCTCTCAATTCTTCTTTTGTACGTTCGTAAATCAATACGTTGGCATCCACTGCCATACCCAGTGAAAGCACCATACCGGCAATACCCGACATTGTCAATGCAGCCTGGAATGAAGTAAGGATACCCAGCGTAAAGAAGAAGTTCACAACCAAGGCACAGTTGGCAACCATACCCGGAATCAATCCGTACATAGCACACATGTAAATCATCAACAGAATCAATGCCACTACGAATGAAATGATACCTTGATTGATAGATTCCTGACCCAATGACGGACCAACGATATCTTCCTGAACGATACGTGCGGGAGCCGGCATCTTACCAGACTTCAATACGTTAGCCAAGTCCTTTGTTACTTCGGGAGTAAAGTGACCGGTAATCTGAGAATGTCCGCCGGTGATTTCACCGTTTACGTTAGGAGCACTATATACATAGCCGTCCAATACGATAGCGATAGCCTTATTTACATTATTCTTAGTCAAGACAGCCCAGCGACGAGAACCGTCAGTGTTCATAGACATACTTACGCAAGGTTTGCCAAAACTGTCGAACTCATCCTTGGCATCAGTAATCACGTCACCTTCCAACGGAGCGCGTCCATTACGTTCGCTTGACTTGATGGCATATAATTCGAAGATACGTCCGGTCTTGTCGAAATCAGCACCTTTCACGCCCCATTTCAGGCGAAGGTCTTTCGGCAACATTTCTTTTACCTCTTTCATGGCAAGGTAAGTATTTACCTGGGCAGTATCTTTATAATCAGCATAACCTACCACACAGCTACCATTCGGGTTCAACTGAAGAATAGAAGCCAACGGGTGTTCTTTCTTCATTTGTTCCATAGCAACAGTGTTGTTTGCAGATTCACCCTTCAATGCAGCAGCCAGACTGTCGGCAGCAGATACCGTCTTTGTATCGGCAGTCTCAACGGCAGTAGAGTCAGTAGCAACATCATCAGTAGCAAGGATAGCACGCAATCTGTTATCGGCAGCAGTCAGATAAGGATAGATTTCTTTAGCATCGAAAGTTTCCCAGAACTCAAGGTTAGCAGAACCCTGCAAGAGTTTTCTCACACGTTCCGGTTCTTTGATACCCGGAAGTTCCACCATGATACGTCCCATCTTGCCTTCCAAAGCCTGGATATTAGGCTGAACCACACCGAAGCGGTCGATACGGGTACGCAATACATTATAAGAGTTATCAATGGCAGCTTTGACTTCTTCGCGCAATACCTTTTCTACGTCAGCGTCAGAGCTGCGGGTATTTACTTTGTCTTTCAACTGCTGAGTAGCGAACAGTTCAGCCAACTTTCCTTGTGGAGCTTCTTTCTTGTATTCTCTGACAAACAGAGTAATAAAGTCGTCCTGACTGGTAATAGACTGTTTGGCAGCTTCTGATATAGCCTTGTTGAAAGCTTCATCGGTTTTGTTGTCGGCCAATGCCTTCACCACATCCGGTACAGAAACTTCAAGGATAACGTTCATACCACCTTTAAGGTCCAGACCCAGACCAATCTCCATCTCACGACACTGTTTCAGCGTATAACTACCCAGATAAACTTTTTCATTCTGCATAGAATCAAGGTAGTGTGCTTCACCCTTCGGATCTTGTGCCGCTTTGTTCATGTGATAGCGGGTCACAAAAGAGAAAGAAAGATAAAACACACATACAAGGGTAAGTAATACCGCAAAAACCTTTACAAATCCTTTGTTTTGCATGTTACTTTGAAATTTATTATTTTTACTTTTTGATTAATTCTTAGTTTATACAAGGTTGCAAATATAGTTTTTTTTTCACATTCGCACGGCATGAAACACAAATATTTGAATTTCAAACAAGAAAAAAGGCTGCAAAAGTATATTTCGCAGCCTAATTTATTCTATTTCATGGGGTATTTTATTTCAGTCCTCTGTTTTTAAGCAATGGTTCCAAGCTCGGTTCGGCACCGCGGAACGTTCTGTAAAGCACCATAGGATCTTCTGTTCCACCCTTTTCCAGAACATTCCGGCGGAAAGAGTCTGCGGTATTTTTATCGAACAATCCATGTTCCTTGAAAGCTTCAAAGGCATCTGCGTCCAATACTTCCGCCCACAGATAACTGTAATATCCGGCAGCATAACCGCTAAGAATATGGTTGAAGTAGGTGGCACGATAACGGGGTGCGATTTCAGGAATCAAGCCCAGCTTGTCCATCACCGTCTTTTCAAAGGCCACTACATCCAGATTTTCGGTGTCGGTCAGATTATGCAATTCCATATCGAGCAAGGCGGCTGCCAACAGTTCGGTTGTCATAAATCCCTGATTGAAGGTATCTTGGTCCTGTATCTTCCGAATCAATTCATCGGGAATCACCTCACCAGTCTTATAGTGCTTGGCATATACCTTCAGCACTTCCGGCTCCATAGCCCAGTGTTCCATTATCTGCGAAGGCAGCTCCACAAAGTCCTGAGCTACATTCGTACCCGATACGCCCAAATAGTTACATTTGGTCAGCATTCCGTGAAGAGCATGTCCGAATTCGTGGAACATTGTCTCCACTTCGTCCAGTGTCAGCAACGAAGGCATATCGCCTGCGGGCTTTGTAAAGCTGGCCACATTATAAATCAATGGCCGCACATCGCCTGCCTGCTGGCGGAAGTTATCCATCCAAGCTCCCCCACGCTTGCCTGCACGAGGGAAATAATCGGCATAGAACAACCCCAAATAAGAGCCGTCGGCATCTTTCACCTCATAAACCTTCACATCCGGTTCGTAAACAGGAATATTATTCAGTTCTGTCAAAGTAATGCCATACAATTGATTGGCAACATAATACAAACCGTTGCGCACATCATCCAAACTGAAATAAGGCTTGATTTCATCCTCATTCAGATTATATTTCTGTTGACGAAGTTTTTCGGCATAATACCACCAGTCCCATGCGGCAAGCTTCTCTCCTTTTCCTTCTTTATCCATGATTTTCTGCAATTCGGCAGCTTCCGCCTTTGCATTTTTCAAGGAATATCCCCACAGATTATTCAAGAAATCCATCACTGCCTTAGCGTTCTTTGCCATATTCTCATCCAACACGAAATTGGCATAGCAATCAAAGCCTAACAAATTGGCTTTCTCTAAGCGTAAAGAAATAATTCTCTTCAGAATCTCTTTATTATCGTTGGCATCCCCATTATTGCCGCGATTGACATAGGCCTCATAAATATTCTTTCTCAGCCCGCGGTTGTCGGCATACTGCAATAGCGGCAAACGGCTTGAGTTCTGCAAGGTAAACAGCCACTTACCTTCTTTTCCGGCAGCCTTGGCCTCTTCCGCCGCACCTGCTTTTACCCATTCCGGCAATCCTGCCAGTTCTGCTTCGTCCTCTATAACCAGCTGGTAAGCATTATTTTCATTCAAGACATGATTGCTGAACGTAATAGCCAGTGTAGACAGTTCTTTATTTATCTCCCTAAGACGGTCTTGCTTCCCAGCATCCAATCCTGCGCCCGCACGCACAAACGCTTTATAATATTTATCCAAAAGGCGATGTTGCTCTGTGGTCAGCGTTATTTTGCCTTCTTGCTCCTGTTGCTGCACAGCAGCCACACGCTTATATAAATCCTGATTCAGATAAATATTATCATTATGTCCGGAAAGCACGGGAGCAATCTTTTCGCTCAATGCACTCATCGCATCATTCGTGTCGGCCTCCGTCAATGCAAAGAAGACACCCCTGACACGTGCCAGTGTCTTTCCGCTATTATCCAACGCTACAATCGTATTCTCGAAGTCGGGAGCTTCCTGATTCTCCACAATTGCTTTTATCTCGGCATTCTGTTCTTCTATGCCTTTTAAGAATGCAGGCTCATAGTGCTCTATCTTGATTTTATCAAAATCGGGAGCGCCATACTCTGTCTGAAACTCCGTAAAGAACGGATTCGTTTCTGTCTTTTGTTCACATGCACACATTATACAACAAGTTGCTAACGTAAATACTAGTTTCTTCATACTCATATTAAATTAAAGGTAAACGAATTATTTCTTTGCCACAAAACACCAGATGGGATAATGATCCGAACTCTTTATTGTCTTGTCTACCGTACATTGATAAGATTCCAAATTCTTACTCAACAGGATATGATCGATACGAAAATAAAAATGGTTCTGATTATAAGATATCCCGAATCCGTTGCCCGACTGTACAAAAGCATCATTCAGCTCCTTCCCGATTACCCGGTGGGCATAAGATAAAGGAGAATCATTAAAATCACCGCAGACAATCACTCCCCCACCTTTAAAACCGGCAACCAATTTTGCTATGGAGTCAGCTTGCGAAGCGCGGATAGCCGAAGCCTCCGCCAGTTTGCCTATCAGCAAGCGAGAGCCTTCCGACACTTTGGCCTTATCCGGGTCTTTTATCATCTCCCGATAGACAGCCTTGTCTTTCTCCGTCAACTTATTGGATTCCAGATGATTATTAACCACCAGCAAGGTGTCTCCCTTCACATTTATCGTATAGGCTACAGACCCATTGGTGCGGCTTTCATAGTCGACCGGATGCGCCGACAAGATAGGATAGCGTGAGTAACACCCCACCCCATTGACACCGGTCAGCTTATAGTAATGCTTATACGGATAGTCCCTCAAAGCATAATCCACATCCTTTTTAGTCAACCGATTGCTCAATATATATTCTTGCAGACAAATAATATCCGCATTACTGTTTCGCAGATATTCCAATACCGAATTAGGGTTATCCTTCAAGTTAGGATGTCCCTGTTCAAACGCCATCGTATTGTATGACAATATTTTAATGGCATCCTTAGGAGGTTCTTTTCCGAACAGATTGACAGGCATATAAGTGCGGATAGCGCCAAAGCAACAGAAAAAAGTCAGGAGAGACAGCAAAGCATACCTGCGGTATACCACCAGCCAAAAGAGAAAGAATAAAACATTCGCTATTAGAAAAGCCGGAAACGCAAGGCCGGCACACGACCACACAGGGTGCTCCACCGGATTGATGTAAGAACTATACGCACAAATCAGCAATAATACCGCCATGCATATATTTATCCCCAATAATATCCAACCTAAAAGCCGACCGATATATTTCATATTCTATTTTTTACTTGCATCAAACAAGCTTTTCTTCTCATCCGACGTAAGACTGTCATAACCAGACTTCCTCAGTTTGTCCAATATGCGGTCTATCTCGTCACTATTCTGCTTCTTACGGGCATTATAGTCATAATCCTTCGCCTTATCGCCATAATGCACTTTCATTTTGGGCTTCTTCGGAGAACGACGTACCGTAAATCCGCCTGCCACCCAATCGATAAAACGGTTAATCCACGCCGTTGCATCATGTCCGCGAGTCAGCCCGGAGGCAAACCACCATCCGGCCAATGCCCCTCCCAAGTGTGCAATATGCCCGCCGGCATTGCCCGAGGTCATAAACAGCAAATCAGTCACCACCATAAACAGGGCCACATATTTCAACCGCACCGTTCCGATAAACATGAAATGTACCGGATAGTCAGGCTCACGGACAGCCGTTGCCACCACAATAGCCAATACAGAAGCCGAGGCCCCCAATAAATAAGAATAATAAAGTGAATCACTGAAATATGGAAAGACATTGTAAGCCAACATATAAAGCAAACCGCCACAAAACCCGCCTAAGATATACAAGCCGCGGAAATGCCTGGCCGAGAAGAAAGAAAGGAACAACTGTCCGAACCAATAGAGCCACAGCATATTAAACAGCAAGTGCAACACTCCGGCATGCATAAACATATAAGTAAACAGAGACCACGGCTGCCTGATAAACTGCACCGTCCATGCAGGCAACTCCAGATATTGCAGAATAAATGCACCGTTACGGTTAAACAGCATCCACAGAATTCCCAAAAGGGATGTCAATACAAACACCCCCACATTAATATATATAAACTGGATATATATATTACCCCGATTGAAACTGTTCTTTAAATCAGTAATAAAACTGCCCATTATTATTCTTTTTTCTCCAATACATTATTAATATAAAGCCAAATATCATTCCTCCCAAATGAGCGAAATGAGCAATGCCGTCAGCCGAGCTTCCGAAACCCAAGTAAATCTCCAACGCTGCATATCCCATCACAAAGTACTTCGCCTTGATAGGAAACGGAATGGGAAATACAAACATCTGACTATTGGGAAACAACATACCGAAAGCCAGCAAAATAGCATATACGGCTCCCGATGCCCCCACAGTAGTCATCAAATTGAGATATTCCGCCATCGGAATCACAGCAATTCCCGTATTGACCCCCTCATAATTGACCAACTCAGTGGCATACTGGATATATTGCACCCCCTCCTGCACCAGACCGGCACCGATACCGCACAATATATAATAGAACAGAAAACGTTTCGGCCCCCAAACCAGTTCAAGCGTACGCCCAAACATCCACACAGCAAACATGTTAAAAAATATGTGTTGAAAATTGGCATGCATAAACATATATGTAATCAACTGTGCAGGGTTAAAATCAGAAGCCAAAAAGAAATGCAGTCCCAGCAAGTCATTTAAGTTAATCCCATATTTTGTGGCCACCACACTTCCGAAAAAGCATAGCACGTTTATTATCAATATATTCTTTGTTACAACAGGTATACTATTCATATTCTTTTCTTCTATAATTCATTGATTGCTTGCAAATTTACAATTTTATTCTGTTATTCAGCAGAAAAACCCCATTCTCTTACGTTTTTTTGATTTTTGGCTTATCTTTTTTAGGCTATCTGTTTGATTTCTAATTTTGAAACTTTATATTTGTCCTTGATTTTGAAAATTCTTTTGTGTTACATTAATAATTAATCATTTTCATTATGAATAAGGCAGATCTTATCAGCGCAGTAGCCGCTGAATCAGGCTTGAGCAAAGCCGATGCAAAGAAAGCTGTTGAAGGAGTGGTTTCAGCAGTTTCAAACGCTCTGAAGAGTGGTGACAAAGTATCTTTAGTTGGTTTCGGTACTTTCTCTGTTGTAGAAAAAGCAGAAAGAATGGGTATCAACCCGGCGACCAAAGAGTCTATCACCATTAAAGCAAGAAAAGCAATCAAATTCAAGGCTGGTGCTGAATTATCGGAAGAAATCCAATAAATTGCTTATTTTAAACGTAAAGGACTTAAGAGAGGGGCGCCAGCAATAGCGCCCTTTTTCTTTAAACAACTGACAATCTATGAATATTACGAAAACAACCTTATTGAGATACCTCATTGGCACAGCTCTCTGTGCATTCTCAGCACAAACCATCAGTGCAGAAGGGAGTAAACTTCCTTATTGGAAAGATATCCAAACTGTAGCAGTAAACAAAGAAGCCCCCCGCACGGCTTTCATGTCATACGACAATCCGGACCGGGCACTGACCGGCAAATACGAAAATAGCCCTTATTATAAATTGCTAAACGGAAAATGGAACTTCTACTATGTAGATGCTTATAAAGATTTACCTGCCAACATCGAACAGCCCGGTGCCGGCATTGCATGGAAAGAAATCAATGTTCCCGGCAACTGGGAAGTACAAGGATATGGAACAGCCATCTATACCAATCAGCCATACGATTTCCAGCCCAGCAACCCGCAACCGCCGCATTTGCCCGAGGCCAATCCGGTAGGCGTCTATCAGCGCGACATCGAGATTCCCGCCGATTGGGACGGACGCGACATATATCTCCGTCTGGAAGGAGCTAAATCAGGCGTCTATGTATACCTCAACGGGAAAGAAGTCGGATATAGCGAAGACTCTAAGAATCCGGCAGAGTTTCTGATTAACAACTATTTGCAACCGGGAAAGAACTCATTGGTGGTGAAGTGTTTCCGTTACAGCACCGGTTCTTATCTGGAGTGCCAAGACTTTTGGCGTCTGAGCGGAATTGAAAGAGATGTATTCTTATTCTCACAGCCGAAGACTGCCGTTCAGGATTTCGAAGTAATCTCTACCCTTGACGATACCTACAAGAACGGTATCTTCAAACTGGACGTAAATGTGACTAACCATACCGCCGCCAACAAGAACGTAACCGTAGCTTACGAGTTGCTGGATGCCGATAAGAAAGTTGTCACCTCTGCCGAGACACCTTGCAGTGTCAGCGCAGACGGAAAAAACACCGTTACCTTCAATGCTGCATTAAATAATGTAAAGACTTGGACTTCCGAACAACCCAACCTTTATAAATTATTGATTTCTTTAAAAGAAGGCGGAAAAACAACAGAAGTTATTCCCTTCAATGTCGGCTTCCGTCGCTTTGAAATCAAACCGATTGACCAAATCGCAGGAAACGGCAAACCTTATATCTGCTTCTTTGTCAACGGTCAACCGTTAAAGATGAAGGGCGTGAACATTCACGAGCACAACGAAGCAACCGGCCACTATGTTCCCGAAGAACTGATGCGCAAAGACTTTGAGCTGATGAAGCAGAACAATATCAACACCGTCCGTCTGTGTCACTATCCGCAAGACCGCAAGTTCTATGAGCTCTGCGATGAATATGGCCTTTATGTATACGATGAAGCCAATATCGAAAGCCACGGCATGAAATACGACCTCCGCAAAGGCGGCACATTAGGCAACAACCCCGAATGGTTGAAACCCCACATGGACCGCACCATCAATATGTATGAACGCAACAAGAACTACCCATCTTTAACCTTCTGGTCATTGGGTAATGAAGCCGGAAACGGATATAATTTCTATCAGACTTACCTTTGGGTGAAAAACCGTGAAACCAAAGGCATGAACCGCCCTGTGAACTACGAACGCGCACAATGGGAGTGGAATACCGATATGTTCGTTCCTCAGTACCCCGGTGCAAGCTGGTTTGAATCGATAGGCAAAGAAGGCAGTGACCGTCCTATCATGCCATCCGAGTATGCACACGCCATGGGTAACTCCACCGGTGGCCTGTGGGCACAGTGGCAAGCCATCTATAAATATCCCAACCTGCAAGGCGGATATATTTGGGACTGGGTAGATCAGGGTATTTTGCAGAAAGATGAAAACGGACGTCCGTTCTGGGCATACGGCGGCGATTTCGGAAAAGACGCACCTAGCGACGGCAACTTCCTTTGCAACGGTATTGTCAACCCCGACCGTAATCCACACCCTGCCATGGCAGAAGTGAAATACGCTTATCAGAATGTAGGTTTCGAAATGACCGATGCGGCACAAGGCAAGTTCCTTATCACCAACCGTTTCTACTTCACCAACCTGAAGAAGTATATGATTGTATATGAGCTGAAAGCCAACAATAAGATTATAAGAAGCGGAAAAGTCTCGTTAGACATTGCTCCGCAGGCCTCCAAAGAATTCACGGTAAATGTAAACGGTTTGAAAGCCAAGAAAGATACCGAATATTTCGTCAATTTCCATGTCATTGCCGTCGAACCTGAAATCCTGATTCCGGCAGGTCACGAAATTGCACGTGACCAATTCCAATTGCCTATCGAGCCTTTGAAAGACGAGTTCATGGCAGGCAAGGGAATGAAAGCAGTGAAAAACGGAGACGAAATGGTAGTTTCGGGCAACGGAATGCAATTTGTCCTGAACGAAAAGAGCGGCATCGTTACCTCTTATAAAGTAAACGGCACCGAATATTTCAAAGACGGCTTTGGCATTCAGCCCAACTTCTGGCGTGCACCGAATGACAATGATTACGGTAACGGCGAGCCCAAGCGCACCCACGTGTGGAAACAGTCAAGCAAGGACTTCAAGGTGGCCCATACTTCATTTGCCGACAACACTCTGAGTGTCACTTACGCATTGCCTGCCGGCAACCAATACATTGTAAATTATACCTTTGGCAAGAACGGCAGCCTACATGTAGGTTGTGACTTCAAGGCAGCAGACATCAAAGCAGAAGTACCTCGTATCGGTGTACGTTTCCGTCTGCCGGCAGAAATGAACCAAGTAACCTACTTCGGTCGTGGTCCTGAAGAAAACTACATCGACCGCAAGGCAGGAACCATCGTCGACCTCTATAAGACAACAGCCGATGCTATGTATTACCCTTACGTCCGTCCGCAAGAAAACGGCCACCACCTCGATACCCGTTGGGTGTCATTGAGCAAAAAGAACGGTAAAGGATTACGCATCACATCCGACAAGACATTCGGTTTCAATGCATTGCGCAACTCAGTAGAAGATTTTGACTCGGAAGAAACCACTAATCGTCCGCGCCAATGGAACAATTTCTCAGCCGAAGAAATAGCCAATCGCAGCGAAGCTAAAGCAAAAGATGTTCTCCGCCGCCAAACTCATATCAATGACATTACTCCGCGTGATTTCGTAGAAGTATGCGTAGACATGCAGCAACAAGGCGTAGGCGGTTATGACAGCTGGGGAGCATGGCCCGAAAAATGGGCTTTGATTAACCCGAACCAGGCTTACAGCTGGGGCTTCACTATCACCCCGATGAAATAATCTTTTAAACTCTGCCATGGGATATTGGAAAGAACCCCATGGCAGGGTTTTAGATATTCCCCTTTCATTAAAGTTCCCATATCAGCCGGATTATTTCTTCACACGTATATACGCATCGGGCTACACGTACGTACGCATAAGCCTATGCATATATGTCATTTGATTAACGCAACCTTCAGCTAATAACAATCTGCCGGTCATTCAGGATGTCACTACATCTTGCGGTTGCACCAAGGTGAGTTACAGCAAGGAACCATTTTAATAAGATGATAACCGTGTATTGAAATACAAAGGCATCCCCGCTTCGGTTAATGATAGCAGGGAATGCCAAATAAATAAAGTTTAATTTAGAGAAACCCTTCCTTCCCTTGGGTTTCTCCTTAAAGAAAGGAGGATTAGTCCGATGCAAAGTTAATGGAAATAATCAGAATCTACAAGTAATGTATTTGCTTTTTCTGCGGTGGAGTTCTTTCCGACAAAAGATGAAAACAAGATTAATGAATCATCGAAGAATAAAACGAAGATGAAAAAGAATATTTTGAAAACAACACTGGTTGCGACATTTGCTCTGCTGGCAGGGTATAATGTGTACAACTCTCAGAAGTCGGATGTGATGTCTGAATTGGTTTTAGCTAATGTGGAAGCATTGGCTGATGACAATGAAATTGAGAATTATCATGGATTTGCTCTTAAATCATATACAAATGGATGTAAAATTTGCCAACGCGAAGACAGTAGCATTTGCAACGTCCATAATCAGGTTCCCTGCTAATTAATATTTAATTGCTTATTTATATGATTTTATCTTATAAGATTAATAAATAAGCAATTATATCACATAATAGAAATATGAAAAAAATATATATTATATGTTTAGTGATGGTTTTCCTCATGTCTTGTAAGAATGAAAACAATCATGCATCTCACTCTAATGCGACTACTATTACCATAGTGACAGAATCTGAAGATGTTTTAAACATGTCTACTTTTGTAGATTCCATTGAATTAGTTCCTCTAGAAACCAAAGATGATAATCTTATTGGCTGGATTCCACGTATCATTGCTACTAAAGACTACTATTATCTTCTTTCCGCAAGTGGATGGAATTCTAAGAAGCTTTTTATATTTGATAAAAAAGGTCACTTTATCAGACAAATAAGTAAAGAAGGAGAAGGACCAGGGGAATATATAGAGTTACGTGATTTCACAATAGTTGGGGACTCTATCATAAAAATAGCAGAAATCTATAACATGATGAATTTCGATATAGAAGGAAATCTGTTATCCGAACGAAAGCAAAGAGACACTTCTGATAAAATAGTTTATTTAAAAGGGAAAAGCATTACCTACAATATTGGAGCTCGTAACCGTAATAATTTGCTGCTAACATTACATGACAGTGAAGACCGCTATATAAAAGACTTTTTAGAGGTTTCACCATTAGAAGCTCGAATTAACGATTGCTTTGGTCGTGGAGAAGCATTCGCGTTTGATGAAAATTATATTTATTTCAATCATCCATTTAGCAATATAATTTACCGGATTGACATATCCACACAAGAATATCTCCCATTCTATCAAATAAATTTCAAAGATAAGAACCTTTCTTGGAAAATGTTTGCTGAAGATGGAGATGTTAATAGCTGGGCAAATATGTTAGAAAAGAGTGAGTGTTTTCTAGCAATAGATGAGATATTAGACATGAATAATTATTTTGTTATTAATGCTGTAGATGAAAAATATCATAGCTGTTTCTCTATATACTCAAAGAGAACAGGTAAAGTCTTAACCGGACGGCAAATCAAAGATGATTTATTTTTGAAAGGTAACCTAGTCAATTTAAAGCCTATGAAAACTCCCCATTACAAAGACGGGGACTATTTGTTATGGGTAATCAGTCCGCAAACGCTATTAAACGGATTCAACTCTTATAGAGAACTTTTGGGAGAAAAGAAATGGGACTTGTTTTGCAAGAAATATCCACATTTAGTCGAGGTATGCAGTCAATTGGATGAAGAGTCTAATCCTGTGTTGGCGAGAATTAAAATAAAAGATTTCTAAAGACGTAAATATCATGTATCATGAAATTGATAAAAGCTAAAGATATAATTATTATTTTAGTTCTCTCTCTTGTCTTTTTATATTATGGAAAACAGCGAAATCATCAAGAAAATTCCAATATAGAGAGACAACAAAGACTATTAGAACAGCGTGTTGACAATCTGCGGATACTATCAAAACTACAACATTATGGTGAAGGGAAGAGTATAAAAGACATCTATCTATATACTTTAAATAAAGATAGTGTATTATTCAGTAGGCTAATAGGAAATGAAAATAAATTAGGATTTCAAGATATTTAAAAATGAACATAAAATAGAAGTTCCAGTATATCGTATTAAAACTAATCTTGGTCTGTACCCGGAATATAATGATTATGCTTTAGCTTTTCTTATTTCCGAAAGAATGATTATTGATAATCTTATGATAATAGATTATAGCAACAGAAATTATATAGATGATTACCTGGCTATTTTAGAATCAAAAATATAGTATGATTCATAAAAATTAGGCAAAACCACATGCGGAACCGGGAGGTTATCAACGACAAAAACTGGAACAAGATGCAAAGATGATAATGGAAAAAGAACCGAAAATACAATCCACAGCAATAAAACAGATGAGAGAGGAAATAAAGAAGCTGGTTATCAAGGAATAAAATATTCTTTTACTATATTTGCATTCTCATGCACATTAGGGGGAAAGCTATTTCTATATAATCTTACTTTTTAACAAAGAGTATGCATATATGGAAATAATCAGAACCAGCAAGTCATGTATTTGCTTTTTCTGCGGTGGAGTTCTTTCCGATAAAAGATGAAAACAACTTTTATTAATAATCGAAACATAGAAAAGAGATGAAAAAGAATATTTTAAAAGCAACAGTTGTTGCTGCGTTTGCTCTGATAGCAGGATTTAATGTGTATAGCTCTCAGAAGGCTGAGGGAATGTCGGATTTGGCATTGGCTAATGTGGAAGCATTGGCTGATGGAGAAAATGGAGGTTCGTGCCGATAGAGCCGTGTGTATGATTCAGAAGGATGTGTTTATCATGTCTGCGTTGCCAATGGTTCTGGTGATA